>DYIZ01000085.1:18482-27978 GCA_020723385.1 Candidatus Aquidulcis sp. | reverse complement strand
CTGCGACATCGGTTCGTTCGAGTCGGGCGGATTCACCCTCGCCATCAGCGGCGGCAACAACCAGACCACACTCATCAACACGGCTTTCGCCAATCCTTTGCAGGTGACGATCAGTTCCAACGCATCACCGGTTGAGCCGGTGGATAGCGGTACTGTCACCTTCACCGCCCCAGGCTCGGGGGCCAGCGCGGCGATCACCGGCAGCCCGGCAGCCATCTCCGGCGGATCAGCCAGCGTGACGGCGACCGCCAACGGCACAGACGGCGCGTACACCGTCTCCGCCAACACCAGCGGGGCTGCCGCCGCGGCGAACTTCTCACTCATCAACGATGTCCCCTGTTACACCGCGGCCACGGTGACAAACAATGCCGATGATGGAACCGGCTCGCTGCGCCGGGCCATGACGAAACTCTGCGCCGGCGGGACGATCACGTTCAACGGCGATTACACCATTTTGTTGGGCAGCGCATTGATAATTGACAAGAACATGACCATCAATGGGGCAGGCCACAGCATCGTAGTGAATGGTCAGGGAAACGTGCGCGGGTTTGTTGTCAATTCTGGCGTCACGGCCGCGTTGAACGCCTTGACAATCGTTAACGGCAGCTCTGGAGTTGCTGGAGGCGGAATTTACAATAATCACGCTATTTTGACGGTGACGAATAGCACATTGACGGATAATTTCGGCGCCCAGGGCGGCGGCATCTTCAACGATTTTGGCACAATGACGATTGCAAACTGCACCCTGACGAACAACACCGCTGAGTGGAGCGGCGGCGGGGTCTATAACTACAATGGCACGCTGACGATGCTGAACAACACCCTGTCCGGAAACCGCACGAACCAGACTTATGGTTATGGCGGCGGGTTTTACAATTACGGCACTTTGCACTTCTCGAATACGATCATCGCCAATTCCCCCCACGGCGCAGACTGCGTTCACGATGGCGGGTTGATCGCTACCAACCTCAATAACCTGGTAGAAGACGGCGGCTGCTCGTCTGGAGGCGTCAACTTCAAAACTGGCGATCCGCAACTGGCAGCTACACTGGCTTCCAATGGGGGTTCTACCCAGACTTTCGCCCTGTTGTCGAACTCCCCGGTCATTGACGCTGGCGACGCAGCCACCTGCGCCGCAGCCCCGGTCAGCGGGCAAGACCAGCGCGGGCAGGCGCGCAGCGACTGGCAGTGCGACATTGGCGCTTTCGAGCTGAAGCTGAACGACAGCACATCGGTCGCCAAAGCCATCTCAGGCGCAGGCACATTCAGCTTCGGCCCGACGATGGTCAAGATCGTGGTGAACGACGCTGGCCCCGGCGGCTGTCTGACCGGCATCACCATCCAGCGCTACGATGTGTCCCATCCCAACGCCACCACGCCGCTCAATACCGGCCATTGGTGGGAGATCACCCCCACCGGCTGCGCCAGCGGGTTCAACGTGGCTCTGACCCTGCCCACCGATTTCACCCCGGACGACAAGGATTTAGCTTGCCGCTGGAACCCCGCGGGCCAATGGGATTGCGCCATGAGCAGCTTCACCACATCGGGAATCCTGAGCATCACCCGCAACAACGTCACCGGGTTCTCCCAATGGGCAGCCGGCAACAACGCCGGCCCGACGGCGATCACCCTGACCAGCCTGGCAGCGCACAATGCCTCCCGCCCGTTGAGTGTCTGGGGCATCAGTGGACTGGCGGCCCTGGTATGTTTCGCCGCCATCACCTGGCGCAAACGCCGCGTCCGCTAAATGAGGCATACCAAAACTCTGATGTGCGTGCGAGGCGCGCACATCAGAGTTTCGAGCCATCATCGCGCCTGATTTAGGAAAAAATTATCTTGACTGTCATCAATGCTTCGCAGTGCGTATCAGCCCTGATCATCGGCCCGCCGGGACGTTGGCGCAGCAGCCTATCTGTGCTGCTACAAGCTAACCCGGAAATCAGCGCAGTCCATCAGGCTGACAATAGCGTTATCGGTTTGCAATGTGTCGCCGAGGCCCAGCCCGTCATCGTCCTGCTCGACAGCGGATTGCCAGGCGATGAGTGCTGGTGGATGCTCGCGCACATCAAGCGCGCCTGGCCCAAGGTGCGCTGTGTGATCCTGGCGCACGACTCTGCGGAAGAACTGCGCGCTCTGAAATCAGAGGCCGATGCCGTGCTGCAGATCGGATTTTCTGGCGAGACCTTATATAAAACGGTTCGTGACATCATCAATTCCCAGCCCGGCCGCCCGTAAGCCGAGACTGGACTCTCCCGACAACCCAAATTCATTCGCATCTGGCTTGTATTGACACCTCCGTTGTGTTTGCTGATCAAACAGGTGCAGCCGCGTCAGTGATAAACGCAGCCTTAGCGACGATCATTGTATGCTTTCGGCGCTAAACAGTTAAATATCACGACTATATCTTTATTCAAGCTTTACGATTCAAATCTCACCATTCATAACTTCAAAAGGAGCCATCATGAAGACCAAGATCGTTCACAGTTTTGTCGTGTTGACTATGTTGTTGGTTTTATTTGCGGGGCATAGCATTGCCGCGCCAGTGACGGCGGCAGCCCTGGCCACGATCACGGTGGATACAGCCACCGACGAGTTGAATGCCGACGGCGACTGCTCACTGCGGGAGGCCATCCAGGCCGCCAATACCGACACAGCCGTAGACGCCTGCCCGGCTGGCAGCGGCGCCGACACGATCATCGTACCGGCTGGAACCTATACCCTGACCATCCCAGGCGTGGGCGATAATACCAACGCCACCGGCGACCTGGATATTCTGGCCGATCTGACCATCGCAGGCAGCGGCGCAGAAGACACCATCCTGGATGCAAACGGTCTCGACCGCGCCCTGCACGTGATGAATGGGGTGAATACAGCCATAAACGGCCTGACTGTGACCGGCGGCAATGTAGACGGTTACGGAGGCGGCATTGACAATTATGGCAGCAATCTATATTTGTCCGACTGTGTCATCACGGGCAACGCAGCCACGGCCGATGGGGGCGGCATCGTCAATATCACGGGTGTCATCACGGTCACGAACTGCGTCATCAGCGATAATACATCAACCTATGCTGGCGGCGGCATCGCCAATTACAGCGGGCAAGCGACGATCAGCGACTCCCTCGTCAGTGAAAATTCGGCCACAAGCACTTCCGGCGGCTCTGGCGGCGGCATTGCAAACCGGGCATCCACAAGCAATGCAACCATGACGGTGACCAATTGCGACGTGATCAGCAACACCGCGGGCAATGGCGGCGGCGGCCTAGGCAACCTTTTCGAGAATTGGACCGCTACCATGACGATCGAGCGGACAACCATTCGCGGCAACAGCACCGTTATTGGCGGAAATTACCTCAAAGGACTGGGAGGCGGGTTGGCTAACTTTCTTGCCACTGGAACTACGAGCGGCGGAGGATATGTGACCATCCGCGACAGCGACATCAGCGATAACCACGCCACCAACGGCGGCGGAATCGGCAGCACCCCAGCGACCGCATCAGGCGTCGTCACCATGCAAGTGACAGTGGAAAACAGCACGATCCGCAACAACACCGCTGGCGGCAGCGGCTCGCAGGTGGGCAACGGCGGCGGCATCCTCAGCATGGACGGTACTCTCACCCTGATCAACAGCACCGTCAGCGGCAACCAGGCAAACGGCACGGGCAGCGCTTTGAGCGGGCTGGGCGGCGGGTTGTTGGCGGGCAGCATGTCGCTACCCGGCATGGCCAACGTGGTTGCCACGACCATCAGCGAGAATACAGCCGCGCTGGCTGGCCACGGGATCGCCAACGCCAACCTGGGCGGCGGCTCGACGGTGCGCTTCAAGACCAGCCTGGTCGCCGGCAACGGCTCCGTGAATTGCATCAACAGCAGCGGCGTCTACACTTCGCTCGGCTACAACCTGGAAGATCACAATACGTGCGGTTTCAACCAGGCGAGCGACCAGATCAACACATCGTCGCTGCTCGGCCCGCTGGCCGATAACGGCGGCGACACCTGGACTTACGCCCTGCTGACCGGCAGCCCGGCCATCGAAGCGGGCAGTTGCACGGACCACAACGCTACGGCGATCCTCACCGACCAGAGAGGGATGCTCCGCCCGCAGGGCGCAGCCTGCGATACCGGCGCATTCGAGGCGGATGCCACCCCGCCCACGGTTCCAGATTTGCTCAGCCCGGCGGATGCCACCATCACCGACACGACCACCCTCAGCCTGACCTGGACCGCCAGCGCCGACCCGGAACTCGACGGCTATCTGCTCGACTTCGACGGGACGGTGATTGACGCCGGGGAAGTTACAGCCTACGAGGTTGGCCCCCTGGCGGATGGGGTCTACACCTGGACGGTTGCATCCTACGATACCTTCGGCTTTGTCAGCGCCTACGCGCCAGCCTGGACGTTTACCGTTGACACTTACGTTTGCAGTGGATTGACCAGTGTAGATTTGAGTCTGGAGACAACGGGCAACATCACCATCGGCGAGCTGGTAACCTTCACGGCCAACCTGTCACCGGATGAGGCGACCAAGCCCTATACTTACACCCTGGATTTTGGCGACGACACCACGCCCATCACCGCCACCGGCAGCTCGGATCCGTTAGCATTCGATCACACCTTCGGGGCGGCAGGCAACTTCACCGTTACCATCTCGGCCTGGAATTGCGCGATGGCGACGCCGGTTACTGACACGCTGGCGGTCACAGTCGAGACACCTGATTTCCCGGTGACCGGGTTAGATTTGAGCCTGCTCACGCCCGGAACCCTCTACGTTGGCGACCCGGCATCCTTCAGCGCCGACATCGCCCCGGATGAGGCCGCCAAGCCGTACACCTACACGCTGGATTTCGGCGATGCCACTGCCATCATCACCGCCATGAGCAGCGCCGACCCGCTGGCGTTCGATCACACTTTCGCCGCGGCGGGGGTCTACACCGTCACCATCACGGTTTGGAACAGCGCCATGACAACGCCGGTAACGGATACGGTGACGGTCACCATCGAGGCTCCCAGTTACGAAGTTTACCTGCCGATCGTGATGCGTATGCCATAGGTGTCTCGATCAACGCCAAAGACTCCCGGAGTTTCCCAAACTCCGGGAGTCTCAGTAGGTCGGATTGGCAATCCGACCTACTGCTGGCAGTGCATCACGGCCACTCCCGAAGAGCGCGACGCTCGGCAGAAGGCGGCGCGAAGCAGGATGGTATAATCCCCCCACTATGGATTCTATCGTCGCCCTGGACATCGAGACAACCGGTTTAGACCCTCAATCTGACGCAATCATCGAGATCGGCGCGATCCGCTTCAACGGGCGGCGCGTCGAAGACGAGTGGACGACCCTCATCAACCCCGGGCGTCCCATCCCCCCGTTCATCACTCAATTGACCGGGATCACCGACCAGATGGTGCGCGGCGCTCCGCCGGTGCGCTCGGTGCTCACCGATTTACGAGACTTCGTGGGCGATCTGCCCGTGCTCGGGCACAGTGTGCGCTTCGACCTGTCGTTCCTGCGCCGCTACAACATCCTGGGGGCCAACGAGGCGCTCGATACTTACGAGATGGCCTCGGTGCTGATGCCGACCGCCGAACGGTATAACCTGGCGGCGCTGGGGCAGGCGCTGGAAATTCCCCTGCCCGCCGACCACCGCGCCCTCGACGACGCGCGTGTGACGCGCGCCGTGTTCCTGCGGCTGTACGAGGAGTCGCTCAAGCTGCCGCTCGACCTGCTGGCAGAGATCGTGCGCGTGGCCGAGCCGCTGGAATGGGGCGGCTACCTGCCTTTCCGCGAGGCGCTGCGCGCCCGCTCGAAAGAGACTATCACTGCCCGGCAGGCGCGCCCGACCAGCCTCGGCCCATTGTTCGAGGGCTACGATACCAGCAACGTCCCACCCCTGCAGCCCCGCAAGGAGCTTTACGCGCTCGACCCCGACGAGCTGGGCTCCATCCTGGAGTACGGCGGCCCCTTTTCCCACCACTTCCCCAATTATGAATTTCGCCCGCAGCAGGTGGAAATGCTGCGCGCCGTGACCAACGCCCTCTCGGAGAGCCGCCACCTGCTCGTCGAAGCGGGCACCGGAACTGGAAAATCGTACGCCTATTTGATCCCATCGGCCCTGTGGGCCATCCAGAACGGGATGCGGGTGGTCATCTCGACCAATACCATCAATCTGCAAGACCAGCTCATCAATAAAGACATCCCCGATCTGCGCGAGGCGTTAGGCCTCGACCTGCGGGCGACGGTGATGAAAGGCCGCACGAATTATATGTGCCCGCGCCGATTGGAAAACATGCGGCGGCGCGGCCCCAACAGCGTCGAAGAGTTGCGCGTGCTGGCGAAAATTCTGGTCTGGCTCCAGAAGACCGTGAGCGGCGACCGCTCCGAGATCAACCTGAACGGCCCGGCGGAGCGCGAAGCCTGGACGCACATCTCCGCCGAGGACGAGGGCTGCACCACCGAGACGTGCGTCAAGCGCGTCGGCGGCATCTGCCCGTTCTACCGCGCCCGCCAATCCGCTCACAACGCCCACATTCTCATCGTCAACCACGCCCTGCTGCTGGCCGACATCGCCGCCGAAAACCGCGTCCTGCCGGAATATCAATATCTGATCGTTGACGAGGCGCATCACATCGAGGACGCCACCACCAACGCCCTGAGCTATCACATCACGCAGCCGGAGGTGGAGCGCCTGCTGCGCGAGCTGGGCGGCCCGAATGCGGGGGTGCTGGGCTGGCTGCTGACCACGCTGCAAGATGTGCTGATGCCCGCCGATTTCGCCGCAGTCAGCCAGCACGTCCACCGCGCCACCGATTACGCCTTCAACTTCGACCAGTTGGCGCGCCAGTTCTTCGAGGCGATTGACCAGTTTCTGTTCGAGGTGCGGGAGGGCCGCCCGGTGGGGTCTTACGCCCAGCAGGAGCGCATCCTGGCGGCGACGCGCACCCTGCCCACCTGGGGCGAGGTCGAGATGGTGTGGGACGAAGCCGAAAAGCCGCTGCGCCCGCTGGTGGAGATCCTCGGCCAATTGATGCAGGGCCTGGCAGAGCTAGGGGACGCGCTGCCCGAGGGGAGCGACGATCTGTACTCGGCGCTCAGTCAGCTCTACCGGCGCTTCGGTGAGCTGCTCGCCAACCTGGAAGGGCTGGTGTTCAAGCCCGCCCCCGACAAAATCTATTGGGCGGAGGTCAACCCAAACGGCAAGCGCATCGCCCTGCACGCCGCGCCGCTGCACATCGGCCCGCTGATGCAGAAGTTCCTGTGGAACGAGAAATCGTCGGTCATTCTCACCTCGGCCACGCTGACCACGGCCGGGGAGTTCGATTACATCAAAGGGCGGCTGGCGGCGCAGGACGCCGATGAAGTGGCGCTCGGCTCGCCGTTCGACTACGAGAGCGCGGCGCTGCTCTACGTGGTGAACGACATCCCGGAACCGGCGGACCGCCAGGGGCACCAGCGTGCCGTCGAGCAGGGGCTGATCCAGTTATGCACCGCCACCGGCGGGCGGGCGCTGGCGCTGTTCACATCCTACGATCAATTGCGCCGCACGTCGCAAGCCATCGCCCCGGTGCTGGCGCGCAAGGACATCCGCGTCTTCGAGCAGGGGGAGGGCGCGTCGGCCTCGTCGCTGCTGGAGTCGTTCAAAACCACCGAGCGGGCGGTGCTGCTGGGGACGCGTTCCTTCTGGGAGGGGGTGGACGTGCCGGGGGAGGCGCTGTCGGTGCTGGCCATCGTCAAGCTGCCCTTCGATGTGCCGTCCGACCCGATCATCGCGGCGCGTTCGGAGACGTTCGAGGACCCGTTCAACGAGTATTCGCTGCCCGAGGCGATCCTGCGCTTCCGGCAGGGGTTTGGCCGCCTGATCCGCACGGCGTCCGACCGGGGGGTGGTGGCGATCCTCGACCGGCGGGTGCTGACGAAGCGCTACGGGCGGCTGTTCACCGATTCGCTGCCGCCGTGTACGGTGCGCGTGGGGGCGCTGGCAGATTTGCCGAGGGCGGCGGCGAAGTGGCTGAATTTGTGAATGGGACGCGGATGGACGCGGATTTTTGATTATCTGGTGACGACGCTCTGCGTCGTCACGGCGGGGGAGACGCTCCGCGTCGTGATGGCAGGATGTGACGCAGAGCGTCGGATGGGGCGTTCCCACGCAGAGCGTGGGAACGAGAGAATGAGCGTGGGCACGAGAGTGGATTAAGCATGAACGATTTTGGCGCGATCATTTTGTTTGCCGTCATCCTGGGATGGGGAGGGGTGAATATTTGGGGAGGAATCCAGATGATCAGGAAGAAAAGGTACATCGGCATTGGCCGCGAACCGGGCAGCGGAAGGTGGGGAATGCCAGAAGTCATCGAAGGCCGGGGAGTTGTATTGAATGGGATCACCATGGTTGTATCGGGCTGTGTGATCGCCCTGGCGTCTATCCCATTCTTGATCGTCATCATTTATAACTCGATCCAGGCGAGATAAGGGCCGGCGCGGACATTTCTGTCCGGCGCGCAGGCAAGTCGAGGCTGCCGGCGCGGAAGGAGGGGATTGCGAAAGGCGAACGGCGCAAGCTGGGGCGGCGTTTCCAGTTCTGGCAAAATTTGGAGTAACGAGGCGGGCGATTTAGGCCATCCACGAATTTTGCACGAATACGCGAATAGGGACAGGCTTATTCGAGTATTCGTGGGCGGCGGGCAATTTGAACCACAAAATCCACCAGAATAAGGCGATGATCATTGTACGGCGGGCGGGGAATTATGCTATACTGATTTCCAAAGGGGCGAAACCTTATGCCCGATACTCTGAAATCGCAAAGTATCCTCCAAAACGAGGAGGAAGATAGCCATAGGTTACGAAGGACCCTGTGGGGCCAGATCTGTTTCTACATTGCGTTCGTGTGGCGCTTTGTGGCGCTGAAGCGCCCGGAGCCGCTCATTTATGGTCTCGCGGTGACGGACCGCTGCAATCTTACCTGCCGCGGCTGCCACGTTTCCAATACCGGCCGCCCCGACATGACCTGGGATCAACTGGTTACCGCGATGCGGGATGCGCGGCGGCGCGGGTTCCGCGAGCTTTACTTCAGCGGCGGGGAACCCATGCTGTGGCGCGAGGCGAACCACACGCTCAAGGATGCGGTTGCCGAGGCAAAACAGATGGGTTTCTTCCACGTGCATGTTTACACCAATGGCCTATGTGGCCTCGAACCCTCGGCTGATCTGGTCTGGGTCAGTATGGATGGGCTGCCGGGTACGTTCGAACTGCGGCGCGGCAATCACTTTCACCAGGTCGAACACATCATTCGCGCGGGTTCACACTCGACCAAGGTTGCCGTTATTTACGTGATTGACCGAAACACTGCGCCGGGCGTCGAGCCGTTCCTGAAATGGGTGGACGAAACGAAATTTCCCATTATCGGCGTGATGTTCTACTTCCACACGCCCTACTATGGGCGCGACGAGTTATTCCTGACCGCTGAGGAGCGTGCGCCAATCATTGACCGGCTGCTCGACTGTATCC
>DYIZ01000085.1:13617-18472 GCA_020723385.1 Candidatus Aquidulcis sp. | reverse complement strand
GGCCGGGCAGCCAGTGCTCAACTCGAGGGCAGGCTTGTTGGCGCTGAAATCTGGCAACTGGCCGCGCCGCTTTCCGGTGGCTTCGGTGAGGGATGTTGACGGCGAGTCGGTATGCTGCCGCGCCTCCGATGAGGTGTGCGCGGATTGCGGTTATGCCGCCTGCACCGAGCTGACCGAGTTTCAACGCCTGCGACCGAGCGCACTGCTCGGCATGACGAGGTTCTGGTGAACAGCCCAGGCCGTTGGTTGTTACGCCTCTTCACGCACGCCATCCGCCGGTATCTTGTGGGGGCTGAACAACGCTGGGTTTTCGAGCAACCCCCACAGGGCTGGGTTCCGCCCCGCGTCGAGCGCACCTCGCTGTATCTGCACGTGCCCTTCTGCCGCCATTTCTGTCCCTATTGCCCCTATACCAAAGTCCCGTATCGCGAGTCACTCGTGGAACCTTACACCCGGGCGGCGCTCGCCGAGGTGGACTGGTGGGCCAACGCCATTGGGCCGGCCAAGATCACGAGCGTTTACATCGGCGGGGGCACGCCGACGCTGGCGCTGGACAGCGTTGCCCGTGTGCTGAGGCGTGTGCGTGAGCGGTTCCGACTGACAGGCGATGACGGTTCGCCGGCGGACATTTGCATCGAAACCAACCCGGCGGATGTGAACGAGGAGACCGTGCAGCGTTTGCACGACATGGGGGTTGCGCTCGTTTCACTGGGCGTGGAATCGTTTCAGCCGGGGAACCTCGCCGCGATCGGGCGCGACTACCAGCCCATCGTCGCCGAGCGGGCGCTGGCGCTGCTGGCGGAGAGCAATTTTGCCTCGGTCAATGCAGATATTATGTTCGCCCTGCCGCATCAGACTGCCGCGGATGTGACTGCCGATCTGGCCCGGGCTGTGCAGCTCGGCGCAGACCAGCTCACAACCTACCCGCTCTTCACTTTTCCCTATACCACCGTCGGTCAATACCTGCGCCTGGCGGCGGTGCGTATGCCCAACCTGCACATGCGCCAGGCGCACTACCGCGCCATTAACCGATGGTGCATGGAACACGGCTACGAGCGCGTTTCGGTGTGGGGCTTCAAGCGCGGCGCGGTTCCGCGCTATTCTTCGGTCACGCGGGACGGCTACATCGGGATCGGCCCCGGCGCTGGATCGCATCTGCCCGACGGGTTCGTGCTCAACTCTTTCGATCTCGACAGTTGGATGAGCGCAACCTGCCATGGGCGCGGGGCGGTTGCCCTGCGCATGCCATTTGCGGGTGAGATGTCGGGCTGGTGGTGGCTGTATTGGCGCTTTTACGACACACGCATCCCCCTGGACAACCTCGCGATGACCCTGGGCAGCGATGCCGACAAGGCGCGTGGTTGGCTGAAAGTGGTGGAACGGGCCGGGTTTGCAGCCCGCCGGGACGGGCAGCTCGAGCTTACCGAGTCGGGCGCTTTCTGGCTTCATCTCGCGCAGAACTACTTTGCGCTGAACTATGTGAACACGCTCTGGACTCAGGCGCGGCAGGCGCCGTGGCCGCAGGCGATAACGATCTAAGCGGCTGAATTTGCAGGGGGAGGAATAGGACGCGGATGGCGGCAAATCTTATCTTTTCACCACAAAGGTCACAAAGGGGCGCAAAGGAATACAAAGGTGGTTCTTGCGCTCCTTCCTTATCAGTATAGACCGCCATGCTGCGGGTGAACCCGACGAGGGTCATGCGAACCGCCAGCCTCTCGCGTGACTCAAACGGCATCTCGCGGCGCATTTGGGGCGATTTTTATTGCGCGGCGGGCGGGGAATTATGCTATACTGAAATCTATCGGGTGGTATGCGCGTATGGGTAGGGTATGTGGCGAAATAATGGGAAGCGGGAAGGTGGCAGTACAGCACAGGCTTAGGTTAAAATAGCGGAATTTAAGCGCAATGTCTATGCGGATAAAGGGCTAAAAAATTACTGGTTTGTTAAGATACTTGGGAAAACTACAGAATTACATAGTTGTACTGTGAGGTAAACACTATGTCTGAATGGTACCCTAATCAATCTACCCAGATTACGATAGACCTTCAAACCAAAGCCTTGATTGAAGGTTTTGACCGATATTTGGTTAAATTCAACGAATCTTTCACTAGAGACGAAACCTTTGGAGGTCCCAGCTTATATTTCCATTACCAATGCATATCCCAATTTAACGATCTACCGATATCAGAAAAACTCAAAAGCGATAGGTTCATAGAATATATTTATGCTGTATTGGTAAGTTGGGGGATGCACAGAATGGGAAACACGGCCACAAAACTGGGCAGTTTTAAGGAATTCAAACACGAAATAACTTCACAGGTGGATAACTTGTCAGCATTGAGCAATTACAAGATTTGGGAATTGCGACAAGAAGATATCAGAAGGATTATGCCTAATTTACTACACATTTTAGATACAATGAGGATTAGTAAATCCGAATCACATTTGGTCGCAAATACAAAGGTGCTTCATCATATTTTGCCTAATCTTGTGCCTCCGGTAGATAGAAGTTACACTCTAGCATTCTTTGGTGTTAACACAATGCTTCCTGGTCAGAAATCAGCAGGCAGTATTTTCAAACACCTATATCCCGCTTTCTTCAGAATTTCGAACAGGCTACGAGACAAGATAATTAGAACCATTAATCTATCCAACGAGAATTGGAATACATCGTTTACCAAAGTGATAGACAACGCAATTATTGGAGCCATGCTTGAGTGATGTTTATGAAGCGGCACAACCTCTTGCACCTGACCGTTACTTCGCAACGTGGAGTCTGCGTGCAACATGGCGGTTATTGCTCTGATTTGGACTCGAACCTTGTCAGCCCCGCTGCTACCGTTGAGCCCATCTGTTAGTTTCTTGTTCTAATCATTTCAAAATATTGGGTGAATAAATATGAATGAAGAATCCAAAATTGCAGTTCCAGGAAATTGGCTTCAAATAGATTTTCATGTACACTCCCCTGGGTCTTTTGACTTTCAGGGTAAAGGGAAAGACGAATCTGGATATATCTGGCTTCTTGAACAGGCAAAATATTCAGAACTTGATGTTGTGGTCATTTCAGACCACAATGATATTGCAGGCTATTTAAAACTCATGGAAATTGAGGGGGATCTAATTCGCACAAAGCGAACTTTAGAGCGTACAAATTCACAAGTTCCCGAAAGTGTTCTAACTCAAATATCTTTGTTTGAGCAATTAGTCATATTACCCGGCGTAGAATTAGATGTTTATCCGAACATTCATTTAATCATAATTTTTGACCCTCAGAAAACCGGTGATATTTCTGACTTCTTAAGTAGTGCTGGGTATACAACCGATGTAAGAGGTGAAGAAACTTCATCAAAATTCGGTAAATGGAATCTAGATCAAGCATTACAAGAATCTGGAAAATTGGGCGCAATTGTTATCGCGGCCCATGTTGATAGTGATAAAGGTTTGTACGACGCATCCAAAAAATGGGGTCAAAACCGCATATCTGCTTTTTGCAACGAAAGTTTATATGGTATGGAGTTTATTAATCCAATCGCGAGAGACCAAATCGAAAACATCATGAAGTCCCCAGATTATGCCCGGAACTCGCGACTTGCTTTTGTACAATCTTCCGACTTTCATGGTAAACCCGAACAAAAACAAGGAGAACGCCGAACGTTCGTCCGAATGGATAGCATTGATAAGCAAGATAAAAGCAACGTGTTTCAGGCACTCAAAAAAGCATTGCGAAACCCTGATGAATTTATTAGCGCACCAGGGCGGCCCGAACTACAAGCAATTTTAAGAAAACTTGTAGACAAGCCATCTATTGAAACAATACAAAACGGTGAAGAGAAAAAAAGATTGATTCAATTAGTTTGTGCCTTTGCCAACACAGAAGATGGCACAATCATTATTGGTAGGAATTCAAAAGGTAATTGGACAGGACAAACCGAAAACAGCGAAAAAGAATTTGCAGAAAAAATTCGCTCAACCATCAATTCAGGCATAGCTCCTCCCCCGCCTATTACACTACAAGTTTACCCGTATTACGGAAGCAATTACATCGCAACCATTCGCGTCAAAAAACACTCACAATTATGTGCAATAAGCGATGGTGACAAAATATATATACTGAAATCTGGCAAGCCAAAGCAGGCTTCGAGCAAAGAAATTATTGATATCGTCGAGAGTCGTTTCATTGAGCGGTACTCACATCTGTCCATTACGAACAGACTCTCTGAAATGTCACAAAAACTACGTGGTACAGAAGACAGTATTGATATATTGCCAGTCGTAAGAAAAATTGACAACAACTCTATTCCTTTGAGGGCGGCTTTAATGGCTCCTGATATGGGCGCAATCATCAATGATGAAAACCAAAACGCTATCGAGTTACTAGGTAATGGATATATTGATGGGAACATCATTGCGCTTACAAATTCTAAACCCCGCTACAACAAACATTACCTACGAATATCAGCCCCTATCGGCAATTATAACGAAAAATCTCAAGGAAGTTTTGATGAAAAATTCAAGCTCAGTGGAGAAAAAATAATACTTGCTCCAGGAGGAGGCGTTTATTATGATAACCACGAAAACATTCTTGTTGCCTGTGGTATATATTCCCCAATGATATTTACGGAAACAACCAAAAATTATTCTGGCAAGTTGAAATTCATAACTGCATATCTAAAATCATCAGTTGCTATTTGGTATGCAGAAAGATGTCTCGGCTCTTACGATATTCGGAAACCATCAGTTTGTTTCAATCTACCTATTCCCAATAAAGTAGATTCTATATGCCAGGAAGCAGCCGAAAAATTAATCGATGACATCCTTAAATTGGAATATGAATTCTTGAATGCCGAAATA
>DYIZ01000085.1:0-13607 GCA_020723385.1 Candidatus Aquidulcis sp. | reverse complement strand
ATACTTTTGCATCAAAAATTTAATACTAAAGAATCAAGAGAAACCGAGGAGTTTAAAAATTTATCAGGAAGTCTACTTGATAAGCACAACAACAACGCAAGCCAACTCGTTGGAAAAATTGACGAGTTGTTTTATAACTTATTTGGGTTTTCTGGAAAAGAAACTGACATGATTGAACAATTTTTGAAATCTTCATGTCTAGCCAGTTTCAACGAAATGCGTTCTAATGATTAAAACGCAACAAGTGGGTCATTTGGCATGATTAAGACTATTTCCACGCCAAAGTAATAAGCTCACACTTGTGGTGATTTTGCCAGCATAAGCGGGCTGATGCCATAGGTGGGTGTACTAAGCAGTATTTGTTATAGCAATGAGCGAAATAACAACCCACGAGTTAGGGTCAGCGGGGAGATCGCCAACCTCGCCGTCAGTGAAGCGAAATATCAGCCGCTCTACCTCCGCAGTGGTCATCATTTGATCCTCGATATTTGATCTTCATGTGAATACCCTCGGAATCGAAGTCCGCGCCGTGACAGCAACCGATATTCCCTTGCTGCTATCCTTCATCCGGCGCATGGCGGCGTTCGAGAAGCTGGCGGTCTCGGCAACGGAAGAGTCGCTGCGGGCGGCGCTGTTGGGCGAGTCGACGGCGGGGCAGGTAGTTATTATCGTCAGTCGCCCACCCCACCGACGATAATACTAATGATTCGTGGTCAATCCAGTTCTCATCTAAACATGAAAAAACTGCTGCTTATTACGTTTCTTTTCCTCGCCGGTTGTAATACAAGCGCACATATACCATCCACGTCGGTGACAACGCCGGATACGATGATTGTCCCGACATTACCGATCACACATACCCCAACCGGGGAGAAAGGAATCAACCTTTCCCTCACACCGTCCAAATCGAGTACGACGATGGCGACTAAAACGTCAATCCCTACTCAAATTGTATCAATTCTAACCGCCACACCCACAAGAATCAACACATCTTTACCCACAACGCCAACTCAGACGATAACTCAAATGCCTACAGCAAATGCGACTGTTGTGCTATGGCCGCTTTCGGATGCAATCCTGACCAGCAATGATTTTTATCAGTCGTATACTCCCGAATTAGGTCAAGTTCAACTCTATAACGACCCGCATCCAGTCGAAAAAGATGTGACCGATGAAGCCAGGGAATTTTGTTCAGAAGATTGCGCAAAGCGGGTTTGGGTTGGTCAAGGTAAAATATTACTGACGATAATGCTTGTCAGAACATCCAGTGAAAGTAGCGCCAAAAAAGCCGTAGAAAATCTTTCACAGGAGTTCGCTCTATTGGGCGATGAAAGCGATTTGTGCGACTCGGAAAGTTTCCGCAAGCGAAATACTCTTTACGGTTTTGCCGAGCAAACCTTCTTGGCTACTTTTGCTGATCCCCCAAATAACCAGGCCACGACCGTCTTAATCACATCTTATGGCTCGATCTATTTGCTCATCGTTAACCAATATAGAGTGGCATTTGATCTCGATAGTTTAGCGCACTGTGCAGCCGTCCAGTATGTAGGGAAATTGCAGATAGATAAATTGATCGAGGCAGGTTACATTCGGTAAGAACTGATATCCCCTTGCTGCTATCCTTCATCCAGCGCATGGCGGCGTTCGAGAAGCTGGCGGTCACGGCAGCGGCAAATAGACCTGACAGGTTTCCAAATACTATTTGCAGGTCACTGTCGAGACCGCAGCAGATGATTTTGCCAGTAAAGGGCCTGATGAAACCTGTCAGGTCTGGCGCGACGGCTGGAGGAGGGTCCATTGGTGAGGGTTGCAAGGAGGACGGGAAACAATTATGACCTTTCAGGTGTAGTTGTTTTACCTCCGCCGCTGATGGATGAATCTACCGGTTAGATATACGAAACCCGCTGAAGCGGGCCATGAGATCCATTAACAGCCGTCTTCAGGCGGCTTGACAACCTTCGCCAGGGGTTGAAACCCTCGGCGAAGCCGGATGGCTGATCAATCGAGGTTAATTCCAGGAGAGGCTATGACAATTAATGGGGCAGCATCACCAACGATACATTACTTGAAGATGGATCGCCGCGTTTTTTATTTCGTGTATTCTTTGTTATTGATAGCCTTTTCAATTTACCTATTTCTCGAAAGCATTTCCGAATCACCCGTAAGAGCATCTTATATCGTGGTGAGTTGCGTGTGGCTGCTTGCAGGTTTTTACTATCTCACCGATATTTTTGTAACACGGCTGATTATCAGGAAAGATGAAATCGAGTACAAAACGATCGGATTAAGCATATCCTTCAAAAAGGAAGAAATTGAAAAGGTCGAGGAAAAGCCTTATTTCTTCCAATATTGGGATTTTCTGATCTGTAATAAGCCTGTTATACGCGCGGGTAAATTTAGGCGTTGGCTCATTTCACTTACTGGAGAGGATAAACGAATACCACTTACACCTTTCTCAAATCCGAAACTCATCAATGCATTATCAAACTTTATCCCCGATCTTAATCTATAGTCCATGAAGGAGGCTTTATGACCACGGAAGAGAAACTTACTCCCATAACAGATAAAATATACAGGGATGTGCTTTTCAAAACCCTTGAGCGAATACATCACGAGGATACGCTCATCAATCAACGCTTCGGCTGGCTGCTTACATCTCAAACCATCTTCTGCGCTTTAATAGGGGTATTGTTTCAAAAACTCAATGAGCAGAATCCAATCACGGTGATATGGATTGCTCCAATTGCGTTGATCCCGCTTGCTACCTGCCTGATAAATTACACAAGCATCCTGGCAGCCGTTATAGCGATCTACAATTTCTGTAAACGACTCGATGGAGACTACAAGCAATATTCAGAATATTCAAGAGAGATGATCTTGGGGCCAACGGTGACCCACTTAATGGGGCAAGCCTCTCCTATTTTCATCCCGTTAGGCTTTGTGGCGATTTGGATTTTTGCCTTTCTCTTTGCAATAATCTATGGGGCAATACACTCAGTTACAATTACAGGCGCAATTGTATTAGCGGTTGTGATTGCATTTATTCCGGCATCGTTATTGCTCTTGGGCTTGGTTGGATCGTTGATGTTTCTCTGGAAGAGGACTTTTCCGTATCCTTTGTACTGGAATTCTGATCCTGCCCAATCCCAATGAGGTGATCATTAACTCATGGACACATGGAAGTTCTACGACATTACTCACCGTGAACACGTGATATGCAATCCTACGAGCGAGGAGAAACTGACGCGTCTCGTGGAGCTTCTGCGCCTTCCGACCAACGCGCAGGTGGTTGACATTGCGTGTGGAAAGGGCGAGTTCCTGATTCGCCTAGCCGAAGCCTATCGCGCTCGTGGCGCAGGGATCGACATTTCTCCTTTCCACATCGCCGATGCGAAGAGAAGGCTCGAGGCGCGGGCATCGGGTGCTGGCATCACCTTCACTGAGATGAATGGATCGGATTTCAAGCCAGACGAGCCGCACAGCCTAGATCTGGCGTCATGTATCGGAGCCAGCTGGGTCTTCGGGGGGCATGCAAATACACTCGAAGCGCTGAACGGTATGGTGAGGCCCGGCGGCTGGGTGATCGTGGGAGAGCCATACTGGCGGCAGGAGCCACCAGGGGATTACCTAGAGGCATTGGGGTGCGCGCGCGAGGACTTCGGGAGCCACTTCTCGAATGCAGAAGCTGGAGAGCGGCGAGGAATGGAGCTCGTTCACACCATCGTGAGCAGCAAGGACGACTGGGACAGGTATGAGGGCCTCCAATGGTTTGCGGCAGACGAGTACGCTCGCACCCATCCAGATGATCCGGACTTGACGGAGGTGGCTGAGCGCGTGAGCAAGGCGAAGGCGGCATACCTGCGTTGGGGACGCGACACGCTTGGTTGGGCGATCTACATGTTCAGACTGCGTCCTGCTCGGTTCTCGGGTGGTACATCGTCAGATTGATCGGAGACAAGGCTGGTCGTGATTTCATGAGCGGCCTAGCACCGCGTGCGCCGCACAAGTGCAGGCTGGGGTGCGACACGAGATGGAATTATGATTTTAGCGAATGAAAGGTGAACAAATGACTGATGTATTTAGAATCGCCGACATTTTAGTATCTCATGCAATACAAGTCCACGGCAATGATATCGCCCTCGTCGTTTATCATGGATCGTATGCGCTCGGCACAGCGAAACCAACCTCTGACCTCGACATTTACTACGTCCCGGACGACGGCCAAGCGGAATCACTCAGCACCACTTTTGTCATCGGCGACCTGCCCTTCGAATTCGAGTGCATGCCATGGAAGGTTTTGGAGAACATTGCCAATGCAAAAGCCAGAAACCCCTGGGCGGTGTCGGCTTCCATGGTTGCGAACGCGAAGGTGCTGTATTCCCGTTCGGACGCGGATCTGGCGCGCTTTAATGCGTTGAAAGCGCGTATTGCTGAACTTGCCCGGTCGGAATGCCGTGGTTACATGGTCGAACGGGGGCTGGAAGAATTCAAGACCACCCTTTTTCAGTTGGGCCAGATGCGACTGGCGGTTGCATACAATGATATGCCAGGCCTACATTGGGCGGGATGGCAATTCACCTGCAGCGCGGTCAATTGCCTGGCGCTGGTCAACCAGACGTACTTTTCGAAAGGCTGGGGCGCAAATATGCCGCAGATATTGGCGATGCGGCAAAGACCCGCTGACCTGGAAACTATGCTAAACGGAATTTTGCAGCCCCAATCACCAAACCAGGTGATGGAACAAGCCGATCAATTGGCCTTGCAAGTCCGAAAAATTCTCCTGGCAGCACAGGCATCACTCGCCGAACCATCGGATGCAAAAGATGCGTTTGTTGATTTTTACTTTGATGTCCATGAGTACAAGACCAAGGTGCTTTCTGCGTGTGAGCGTGGAGACAGGCTCACAGCAAGTGCGGCGGCTTTTGCTTTACAACAATTGATATGCGAGTTGATGAATAAAGTTGACAAGGGTTTTTTCGGCACAGATTTCAACTTACTTGGTGAATATCTCGATGGGTATCAAAAGGCAGGCTTCCCGGATTTAACAATGTTCGCCGCGCAAGGCGATCTGCCTGCACTTGCCAGGCAGGTTCAGCTACTTGATGAAAAAGCCAGAGAATGGTTTACCAGCCGCTCCGTCGAACTGAATATTCTCGAAAGCGAGGCAGCACTGCTCCAGCTTCTAAATCGGAGAGATCCCGCAAGAAATTGATCAGTGAACACGCGCATGGGAAATGACAAGGAATGCTCCATCTCAAAAGAAAGCCCCTGATGGTTTGCATTCTGATAACCACGAAAGACAGAAAAAAAGCCGCCCAAAATCTGGTTGGAGATGGATTGGGCGGGATTCTGCCCGCGAATCTGAACTATCAGCATCCCAAAGGTGGTTCTGATCCAGAAGTTGGTTCGCATCCCGCCGCCAAGCCACTCAACCAGCAGGAGTCTGCGGCATTTTGGGCATTTTTTGGCTTCGAGTTTTATCTGCTCCCAAGCAGAGTCAGCGTCCCGCCCACATGCAGGCAACGCAAACTGTTGGTGCGCTCGCAGCATGATAATGGGTATCCCTAACACAGGACATCACATCCATGAGCATCGGTTTATTCACAGATAAAAACTATCGGCCACCCGAAGCCCAGGTTCTCGAGTCAATCGGCGCGAGGCTGCCACTGTGGCATGACCTCATCCGCGCTGTTCGAGAACGATACCGTGTTCAAGAAGATTTCAAATTCCTGTATGGAAAAAGCTACGGATGGGCATCTAGATTCCGCGTTAATGGCCAGCTTCTTATTTCACTCTTTCCAACGCAAGGTGGTTTCACTGCCCAAATCAATCTGAGTCCGGAAGCCATCGAGAAGGCTCTCAGCCTGAATCTGAGCAAGAACATACAGCAAGCCATTTCTCGTGCGAATCCTTACCCTGAAGGGCGATGGCTATTCATCCCTGTTGAGACAGAGATGGACGTGGTTGATGTTTTACGCCTCGTTGCTATGCGAGCTGAAACAAAGCGTCTTGCAGTAGATAAATGAGCGCCCGACACCGGCTCCAGTCGGACAGCGGGCTGCGCAGTTGCCACTGAACCATTCCGCTGAACCGCCAATCTTCTCAAAGCGCTCACAGCATCTTCCTATGGCGGCGTTCGAGAAACTGACGGTCTAGGCAACAGAAGGGTCGCTGCGGGCGGCGCTGTATAGCAGGAGGCTGCGGCATTTTCGGACATTTTTTCTACGCCCAGGCGGAGTCCAGGTCCCGCCCGCTGGCAGGTAACGCCAGCCATCAGGCTGCAAATGAGTTTCGCTCTGCCTGGTTAACAGGATAGGTTTTTTAGAAAACGAAGAAGAGCATGGTGAACAAATTCATGGTAATCAATTTCCGATTGAGCTATGCAGTGATCGTAATCTGTATCGCTTGTACCCTGACAGGCTGCTCGGGACAAAGTGCGGTTATTCCTCTCGAGAAAGACGAAGCCTATCTTCGCAGCGAGTTTTGCATACCAGAAGATATCGTGATGGTTTCACTCTGGCGAAGCTCGGATACCCCTGGGTGGTTTGGGCGTGAGGGGCTAAGGATGGTTGGAGAATTTCAGTTGAGCGATCTACAGACAGATCGTTTTGTTCAAGATGCGGGTGATTGTGAGTGGGACTACGGACAACTACCAGACAATGTAGATTTATATTCAAGCCCCCCGAGTGAAATACCCGAGAATATAGTCGAAGGATTTTACTTTTGTACAGTGACCTTTTACGGAGAATGGGTTGATGGAGAATGGAAATCAAATGGCGTTATGAGCGATCCTGCAATCCTGCCATGCAGCGATCATGAGCAAATGAGCGACATCTATGGAGAGCAATTCGATCATTATCGAGTCGGAATTCTTGATATCGCTACTGGAAAAATGATCGTTGTGTTCAAGAACTATTATTGAGAATGGAATAACTTTCGAGTAGTACACCCCAATGCTGCGCGCGCCTGACCGGCGGGATTCGTCGGCATTTTCGAGCTTTTTCTGCAACCAAACAGAGTTCACACCCGCCCAGCGCCAGTCATGTAAACTGTTAGCCGCTTCGGACGAAGTGATCGGGAAGGTACGGCTGCATGAACGAGGAGATACAATGATGGACAGACCGAAGAGAATGCAATTCTGGGGCGAGAATGAAAACGATGATAGTTTGGTCGTGGAAATCCTTGAGGGAAAGAAGACGGCAACGGTCTGTAATGCGGTCAAATACTACGAGGCAGAGGGAGAATTCGATGACGGGGGGTGGGAAATTGGCGATCTGGTAGACGTTTATGATCTCCAACAACAACTTCGATGTCGCATCCGAATTACTGAGGTCTACTCTGTTCTTTTTGGAGAGATCCCGGAAAAACTCTGGAGGGGAGAAGCCTGTCGAAGTGCAAAGCACTTTCAAGAAGTGCATCGGTCTTGTTGGCCAGACTATAATCTGACCGACGATTTTGAACTGATGGCGACCCATTTTGAACTAATCGAGACTGTGACTCCAGAAAAGAAAACGAGATGAAAGCTTTGTAGCTCGCGGAATCAGATTTCGGCCTGACACCGGTTCCAGTCGTACAGCGGCTCTGCCGCTCGAAACAGTGTCGGCTCGCCAGAAATGGTGCATAATTGGCAAGGTTTCGCCAGTCTTCTCGCTGCCCGTTGAGCCATACCGTTGGGCGGCCTGACCAACCACTGAGGGCTGGCCTGTCCTCAGAACCCATCCAGTGGATCATAATTGACACAATTCCAAGTGGTACAGCTTATTGATGGGAGGCACCCAATAAATGACACAATCCATCATCATTATCGGCGCTGGAATTAGTGGGCTTTCGGCGGGCTGTTATGCTGCCATGAACGGCTACGAGGTGCGGATCGTCGAGGCGCACTCCATCCCTGGGGGGTTATGCACATCATGGAAGCGAAAGGGATTTCTCGTTGACGACAGTTGTCATATGCTCATGGGGACGGCCCCCTCAAATTCGTACTACCAGATTTGGCAGGAACTCGGCGCAATCCAGGGACGGCGCTTCGTGAACTACGATTACTTCGCGGTTGTAACCGCACTTGACGGAAGAGAGTTCCGGCTCTATGCCGACCCCGACCGGCTGGAGCATCACATGAAGGAACTCTCGCCTGCCGATGCCGCGCTGGCCAATGAGTTCTGCGGATATATCCGGAGGTTTGCGGATTTCAAAATCCCGGCAGGCAAGCCAGCCGAGCTTATGGGTTTTCTGGACGGAATGAAGATGATGGTTGGCATTTTACCGTTCATGAAACTCTTTGGCGCGTTGCTTTCGCTCACGTTGGATACTTTTGCCGCTCGTTTCAAGGATCCCTTGCTCAGTGAGGGTATCCGCAATGCCAATTACGGCGCCCCCGGATCGCTTTTCTCCCTTGTCATGCCGCTTGCCACGATGAGCCGGAAAACCGGAGGGTATCCCATTGGCGGCTCACTCGAGTTCGCCAGAGCTATAGAGGCGCGTTTCATTGGCTTAGGGGGAACGGTCCGGTACGGAACGCGGGTGACCAAAGTGCTGGAGCGGAACGGGCGTGCCACTGGTGTGCAGTTGGAGGACGGCACGGAACTGGAAGCCGACTATGTGATCTCAGCTTGCGACCTGAGAAGCACGCTCATGAGCCTGCTGGATGGAAGCCGGATCGCTCCCGTACACAAGGAGATCCTCGAATTGGATACTCTCACCGGCCCCGTCACTCAGATTGCCATCGGTGCGGACCTCGATCTCTCGGACAGCCCTGCCGCCCAGTTGGAGGTCTTCCAGTTGCCGAAACCCATCTCCATCGGCGGGCGGCGGTTCGAGTGGTTCAACGTCAAGAACTATGCCTTCGATCCTGCCGTAGCCCCTCGCGGCAAGTCGCTGTTGCTCAGTATGTTCATTTGCGAATGGTCGCACTGGGAGAAACTCAAGGGCGACCCTGCGGCATACCAGGCCGAGAAGGAACGAACCGCCGAGGTCTGCATTGAAGCCCTGGAGGCGCACTACCTCGACATCCGAAACAAGATCGAGATGGTTGATGTTGCCACACCGCTTACATACGAGCGCTACACAGGTAACTGGAAGGGAACCCACATGACCTGGCAGCCCACCCCCGAATTCCAGAGACGGTATCGCTTCATTCCGAAGACAGTTCCTGGTCTCGATGGGCTCTATCTTGCGAGCATGTGGACGAACCCTCCCGGCGGATTGCCCGGCGCAGCCGAGGTAGGCAAGTGGATTGTTCAAATCATCTGTGCGCGGGACGGGAAGCGGTTCATGACAACCATCCCGCCGGAGTGATGGGTTTGAGGGCGATCATCCGCACATTGTGGTTTCACCTACCCAACCAATGGAGCAAACAAATGCAGAAGCTTACTCTCTATTTTTTACGAACCGTTGGCGTTGTGCTACTCCTTGTTGGTTTAGTAGCTGCCTATTATGGGCCACTCGAAATATTTGTTTTCTACCTTTTTTCAGAGGGCGGCCGGTTTTACTATGATGGCTTTGGGATGGGATCGTTTTGGTTTGCGGATTTGGTGGTGCAGAATATTGGATATTACGTTATTGCTGCCTTATTCATTCCGATCGGAATCGGGCACGTGAAGCTGCGCCGCTGGGCATTATCTCTCACTCAACTCTGCCTATGGTTCTGGCTGGGGGTTGGAATCCTGCTTTTTGGCAATCTCATTTTGCTGATACCATCCGTATTCAAACTGGAACTTAACCGAGATGTTTTGCTTTTTCAATCAGTTGCAGTTGGGGTTTCATCGTTTTTAATTCTAGTTTTGCTACCCATTCTGGCAATTGGGTTCTACAAAAGCGAAAAAGTCAAAACGGTGTTCGAAGCGCGCGATCCAAACAGATATTGGACGGAAAAATATCCTTTGCCGTTACTGGCCTTATTACTTCTATATGCGGTCATGATTGTCGCAATGCATATTACGATTTTCTTTCAAGGTCTGTTTCCGATGTTCGGACAAATCATATTTGGGCGGCCAGCGGCTTATGTCATTGCTCTCTGTATTCTTATTCTGGGCATTTTGATTTATGGAACTGTGGGATTGAAAAAATGGGCCTGGTGGGGTTCACTGGTGTATATATTGCTGCTGACCATATCAACAATACTGTCATTTTCGAGATATAGTTTCTACGATATTATTCTTATGATGAACCTGCCAGCTTATGAAATGGGGTTTATAGACAAGATGATACTCATCCACGATTATCGTCTTGTGGGGTTATTGGCTATTCCATTATTGGTTACATTGGGTTTGATCATTTATTCAAAGCGATATTTTGTGAAAGTGTAATCGTCAAGGGAAGCGTGAACTTAGCTGTCATTGCGAGTAGGATGAAGGCGAAGGGCGCCCATCTTTCCGAAAGAAACCGATCATTGCGAGCGAAGCAATCTCCCGTCTGTGGTGAGACGGCTTCGCCAAGGAACGGCCTTCAAGCTTTGGATATTGAAACTCCACAATGGAAATCAACTGGAGAACGAGCGGTTGGAAACAATTCGGGGCCGCGATTGATAATTGGGTAGCCAGCGCCAGAGATAAAGGATGAAATTTATGAATGCCAAATACCAGACTGCATCCATCGGTTTTGCCATAGCCATCATATTCGTCGCACTGTTGGGACTTGCGGCTTGCACGTTCGGAAAAACGCCTGAGCCTACCCCCGCGCCGCTCCCCACCCTCTCGCTCGATGAAACCTCCGCCCAGGAATTCGTGATCGCCGATTTCGACGCGGTGCACGCCCCCGTCAATGGCGATGCGAACCAGTACCTGATCTTCGGCAGCCTGCCAGTCTCCGAGCCGCCGCCTGACCTGCCGCCCGAGCTGGCCGTTCTCCTGGGACGGTGGGAAGGCTATAGCTACGCCCCGCCGGTCAAGAAGGATTACAAGCTGGCGCTGATGATCACCGAGATGACGGCGCGCGACGGAAAGCTGGTCGCCTGGTCGGGGTACAACCTCCAGTATCCCGACCGGGTGGGGGAAATCCACTTCAGAGTGATCTCTGTCTCGCCGCCATCCATCGAGTTCCAGGCGATCGGACCAGACGGCGTCCGGTCGGTTGACACGTTCACTTATGATGACCAGCGGAAATTGTTGATCGGCTGGCTGGAATATCCAGACAAGAATATGAGTTACGGCCCCTTCGAGCTTTCCAGGGATCAAACTTTTTACGTTTACAAAGACTACGCCCAGTATCTGACCAGCAAACGGATTTACACCACGGAATATACAGCTCAGGATTTACAGCGATACGGGAAAGGGTACATGATCTATCTGCCCGAGGGGTACGAGGACAAGCCGGGGCAAACCTGGCCGCTGATATTTTTCCTGCACGGCTATGGAGATCGCGGGGATAATCTATTCCTGTTGGCCAAAGCCAGTCCCTTTATGTACATACGCGAAAAAGGCTCTCTGCCCTGTATCATTGTCGCGCCCCTGTTGAAAGCGTATGATGGTTTTTCGTCCTTTCCAGAAGAGTACATGGAAAGCGTGCTGGCAGAGATCGAGGCGAACTACCGGGTAGATACCCAACGAATTTACCTGACCGGCCTGAGCATGGGCGGCGAGGCCGCCTATCGTTTCGCCGTACACCAGCCAGCCGTTTTTGCCGCGATTGCGCCCCTCTCAGCTTACATCGATTCCGAGACCTATTCCATGCTCGAGGCGATCAAAAGCCTGCCAGTGTGGGCCATTCACGGCGCGGATGACACCGTCGTTCCCTTTGCGCGAGGCCAGCAGCCAGCCGACGCGTTGGAACAATTGGGCGGAAATGTCCGGTTTACCATCCTGGAAGGGCACGACCACGATACCTGGACAGATACCTACTCGGATCCCGCCTTCTACGACTGGCTGTTTCAGTACCACACGCCATAAGCGCCAGCGCATCCACGCTCTCGCAAAAGCCGCCCCGCCGCGGCCATTGAGCCATCTGCCAGTCATTTGATATACTATACCTATGAATATCGAGTTCACCGGCGAGATTTGGTTCTGGAAGGGACCTGCACCCTGGTTCTTCGTCACCGTTCCGGCGAAGGAGAGCAGCGATCTGAAAGCGATATCGGGACTTGTGACCTATGGTTGGGGAGTGATTCCGGTTCATGTGCGGATCGGCGGCACCGAGTGGCAGACTTCCTTGTTTCCCAAAGATGACAGCTACCTTGTGCCCATCAAAGCGAGTGTCCGAAAAGCAGAGAATCTCGAGCTAGGCGATACTGTGACTGTCCAGCTCGAAGTTCGTTTATAAACGAAACGAGAGTGTCCGTGTGAACGCCATCGAAGTCGAAAGTCCCCCCGGAGGAATACCGGTATGAACTCATCAACAACCAATCTCATTCTCGCTCCCGATGCTGCCATTGATCTCCACCTTCATACCACCTACAGTGATGGCGCCTGGACGCCTGAGCAGTTACTGGAGTACCTGGCGCGCGAGCAGTTTGGCCTGGCAGCCATCACCGATCATGATCGGGCAGATACCATCGCTGCGCTCCAACAGCTTGCGCTGGACAAACGCCAGCCCTTGCTCGCGGCCGTCGAAATGACCACGCTGTGGAAAGACGAAATGTCGGGGAAAGACGAAATGTCGGGGCTAGACAACATGACAGACCTGCTCTGCTTTGGGTTTGGTCCACCCCCGAATGCCTTGAACGATATCGCCCAGGATCTTCTGCGCCGCCAGCGGGAAAACACCCAAGAAGTCTATGAGAACCTGCTTCGAAAAGGGTATACATTTCATCGAGAACCCGACGCGTTGGCGGCACTCCTGGAACAACCCAGCCCACAGCAGCCTCATGCACTGGTCGCCCTCTTGAAAAGACATGGCTATGGCGCAGGCCAACCGTCGGCGGGGAGAATCGTTCTGGAGGCGGGCTGCGCGTTTGCATTGAATGATTTGGCCGCGGTGGTGGAGGCCGCTCACCAGAGCGGGGCCGTCTGCATCATCGCACACCCCGGGCACACAGATGGGTTTGTGACCTATGATGTACAAAAGTTGGATAAACTCCGCCAGGATATTCCGATTGACGGCCTGGAGGTCTATCAGCCGAAGCATTCGCCGGAACAGACAGCGATGTTTCTGGAATATGCTCAACGACACCACTTGCTGATTAGTTCGGGTTCAGACTCGCATCGCCCGGAAAAACCGCCTGTCAAATACCCGGCTGAATTGAGCCGCGACCTCCTGGAACGGCTGGGAATCCGAATTGAGTGACGGGTATCCAGGCGGGCGGAGGTGGCGGATAGAGGATCATCGAAATGAAAAAAACATTGGCTTTGCTGTTCGTTCTACTCCTGGCGCCAGGATCGTTCACCCCGGAAGCCGTCAGAACCGCAACCGGCTCCAGCAGTATCGCCATCGGGAGTTGGCAGATCGCCAGCTCTTCGAGTGATCTTTTGTTCGACACCCTCCCCCCGGCGGGCACGCCGCCCGCCGAAAATTGGGCCAATTATTCCATCGTTCCCATCCCCATGAATGGCGGGATGGATGGCGAGGTCTACGATGTGGCCGTAGATGGCAGCGGCAGCCTGTATGCCGGCGGGGTCTTCCAAAACCCCGGGGGCTGCTACACCAATTGCGAGTACATCGCCAAATGGAACGGCTCG
>DYIZ01000084.1 GCA_020723385.1 Candidatus Aquidulcis sp. | reverse complement strand
AGGTAAATCCATAAGTTGTCAGACAGCTTTGTATGTCACTTTTGCCGCTACTGTTAGTAATCCCTATATAGTATTACCGTTCAACAATTACACAGATCGCACAAATCTTTAGCCACAGAGTTCACAGAGAGCACTGAGCTTTTTTCTCTGAGAACTCTGTGTTCTCTGTGGCTGACGGTTGCGGCTGGAAGCCGCGTTATGATTTACGGGCGGCAGACACAAGTCTTAAGATAGGGTTGTAAATCGGATAATTTCTACCTTGACACTCCAGAATAAACGTTCTAAAATATGGGGGAATACTTACCGATGAATGAAGGGAGAACTTTATGACAACCGCGAATCCTGTGACTTTACCAAAGACCAGAACGATTGTCTCGATCCCGAAGCTGCGCGCCGTCTTCAACGGACGGGTGATTGCTCCGGAGGATGCTGGATACGACCAGGCGCGTTCCACCTTCTATGGCGGAATTGACCGCCGGCCGGCGGTTATCGTTCAGGTTTTGGATACATCCGATGTCTCGCGCCTGGTATCGCTGGCGCGTGAGAATGGGCTGGAATTGGCTGTCCGCAGCGGCGGCCACAGCGCTGCCGGTCACTGTGTGATCGAGGGCGGGATCGTTCTGGATCTTTCACGGATGAAGGCTCTACAAATAGATGTCGAGGGACGCACCGCCTGGGCTGAAACGGGCTTGACCGCCGGCGAATACACGACCGCAGCGGGCGTTCACGGCCTGGCAACCGGTTTCGGCGACACCGGCACGGTGGGGATCGGGGGCATCACACTGGGCGGCGGCGTCGGCTACCTCGTCCGCAAGCACGGGCTGACGATTGATAGCTTGTCGGCCGCCGACATCGTGACGGCGGACGGCCAATTATTGCGCGTAGACAACGAGTCGCACCCGGACTTGTTCTGGGCGATGCGCGGGGGCGGGGGCAACTTCGGGGTGGCTACCCGCTTCCAGTTCAGGCTCCACGAGGTCGAATCCTTCGTGGGCGGGATGCTGATCCTCCCGGCCACGCCGGAGACTATCGCCGGGTTCATCGCCGAAGCGGAAGCCGCGCCGGAAGAGTTGTCCACCATTGCTAACGTTATGCCTGCACCGCCAATGCCGTTTTTGCCTGCGGAAGTGCATGGCAAGCTGGTCGTGTTGGCGATCATGGCTTACGCGGGCGACGCCGATGCCGGCGAACGCGCCCTCGCGCCGTTCCGCGCCCTGGCGAAGCCGCTTGCTGACATGCTGAAGCCGATGAGTTACCCAGAGATCTATCCACCCGAAGAGGGCGGCTATCACCCGGTGGCGGCAGCGCGCACGATGTTCGTTGATGCCCTCGACCGAGGCGTGGCCGAGACGATCCTTGAACACCTTGGGGCTTCCACAGGCTCGATGGCGGTTGCGCAGCTCCGGGTGCTTGGCGGTGCAATGGCCCGCGTGCCCGCCGACGCCACTGCCTTCGCACACCGTAATTCCCGCATCATGGTGAATGTCGCTGCGCTTTACGAACGGCCTGACGAAAAAGCGACTCATGAAGCCTGGGTTACCGGTTTCGCCGCGGCGCTGCGGCAGCGCGATGGCGGCGCGTACGTCAACTTCCTGGGCGACGAGGGCGAGGCGCGGGTGCGCGCCGCGTATCCAGATCAGACCTGGAACCGGCTGGCGGCGATCAAGGCCCGCTACGATCCGACCAACCTCTTCCGGCACAATCAGAACATTCAGCCCAAAGAGGAATGACGATGAGAAAAGTGATCTATTCGATGAGCGTGTCGCTCGATGGGTATGTCGAGACGCTCGATAATAAGATTGATTGGGTAATCGTTGACGAGGAATTTCACCTGTTTGCCAACCAGCAGGCGCGTGAGTCGAGTGTTTTCTTGTATGGCCGCCGCCTTTACGAGTTGATGGCATCCTTCTGGCCGACGGCGGAAACGGACTCATCAGCCCCGTCATTCGTGATCGAGTTTGCCCGCATTTGGAAGGACAAGCCCAAAATCGTGTTTTCGAGGACTCTCGAGAAGGTCGAATGGAACAGCCGGTTGATCCGGGAAAATATTGCCGAGGAAATCATGAAGCTGAAATCGCAGCCCGGCGGGGATATGGGGCTGGGCGGCGCTGAGATCGCCTCGGTTTTCATGCAGTTTGGCCTGATTGATGAATACCACGTTTTCATCAATCCAGTTGTCCTGGGAGGCGGCACGCCATTCTTTCCAGCATTGAGCAAGGCGATCAATCTACGGCTCGTTGACAAACGGACGTTCAGGTCTGGAGTCGTTTACCTCAGCTATCAACTGGCAGAATCTCCAAGCTCGAGAGGAGAAACGACCCCGCTAACCAATCAGACGGGTAACCAGGAGAGCGATCTCCCGAATGGGCTGGGGAGGCCGGCGCAACGCGCCCTCGCCGGGGCTGGCTTCTCTCTTCTCGCACAGTTGTCCGAGGTCAGCGAGTCTGAACTGTTGCAGTTACACGGCATCGGACCGAATGCGCTCGCGCAGCTTCGCAGCGCCCTGGCGGCTAAGCGCTTGTCGTTCGCCAAAAGGAAGTGACATGAAAAAAGCAGGCGCGCTTATTAATCAGACCCAAAAAGCTGGTTAACCTGATACAACAATGGATCGAACTCATGGATAAACAAGATAATCTTACCCCTTCTCAACGCATCACCAAACAGATCGCAGAATTGACCGACTGGCGAGGCCCAATCTTGGCCCGGCTGCGCGAACTGATCCACGAGGCTGCCCCCGATATCACCGAGGAATGGAAATGGGATACCCCAGTTTGGTCCCAAAAAGGAAATGTCGTGGCCGCTGGCGCTTTCAAGGATCACGTGAAGCTCAATTTCTTCAAGGGCGCATCCCTGGATGATCCGCAGGGTCTTTTCAACGCCGGGTTGGATGCGAAGGCGATGCGTGCCATTGATTTCAGGGATGGCGACAAGATCCAGGAAGCAGATCTAAAAGATCTGGTTCGCGCCGCTGTAGCTCTCAATTTGTCTGGCGGCAAAAAGGGGCTCTGAGCGCCATGAACGACAAAACTTTGCGGATAAGGCTATTACCTTACGATTGAAATTCTTGTTTTTGTACAAGGATTTTGAAACACAAAGGTGACAAAGGGTGACACTATGGGCACGAAGATTTTAATTGTTTTCCTTTACTCGCCTTCGTGATGTCTTTGCGTGTCCTTTGTGTTTGCGCTTCCTGTGGAAGCGACGTTCTTTTCCGGCTTGTCCGGGTTAGGAAAAAACCGAATGCAAAAATTTACCACCTTCTTGATGTTCACTGGCCAGGCTGAGGAAGCCATGCGGTTTTATATCTCGTTGTTCAAACGGTCAGAAATTACCAATATTTCTCGTTATGGAGCAAATGAAACTGGCGCCGAAGGTACTGTTCAGCTTGCCACCTTCACCTTGAATGGACAGGAATTTATGTGCATAGACAGCAATGTCCAGCATGCCTTCACATTTACGCCTGCCATTTCTATTTACGTTCGCTGCGAGTCTGAAGAAGAAATCAATCGTGTATTCGCGGAACTCTCCCAGGGCGGACAAATCCTCATGGAATTGGGCAGCTATCCATTTAGCGCCAGGTTCGGTTGGGTAGCTGACAAGTTTGGCGTTACCTGGCAATTGAATCTGGAAAGCCAGTAGGCTAACACTAAATTTCGATCAGATCAAACGTAGAAAGGAAAATGACATGAACGGAGTACGCATATTGGTTGGCACTCGCAAGGGTGCATTTATTCTGACATCGGATGCCAGGCGGGAGCGGTGGGATATCAACGGCCCCTACTTCGCGGGCTGGGAGATCTATCACATGAACGGCTCGCCCGCTGATCCGGACCGGCTGTATGCGTCGCAGTCTACTGGCTGGTTTGGGCAGTTGATCCAGCGCTCCAACGATGGCGGCCAGACCTGGGAGCCGGTGGGCAACCAGTTCGCCTACGATGGCGTTCCCGGCACGCACCAATGGTATGATGGCACCCAACACCCCTGGGAATTCAAACGCGTTTGGAGTCTTGCACCGTCGCTGACCGACCCGGATACGGTTTACGCCGGGGTGGAAGATGCGGCCATGTTCCGCTCGACCGATGGCGGGCAGACGTGGCAGGAGCTTCCCGGGCTGCGCGCCGCCAAGGGGCATCTCTGGTCCCCGGGTGCCGGGGGGATGTGCCTGCACACGATCATCCTCGATCCGAGCGATCCCCAACGGATGTTCATCGCTATCTCGGCGGCGGGCGCGTTCCGCACCGACGATGGCGGCCAGGCATGGCGGCCGGTGAATAACGGCCTGAAATCCAATTTCGAGCTACCCGACCCGAGCGCGGAGGTCGGCCACTGCGTCCACAACATTGCTATGCATCCGGCGCGCCCGGGCGTGCTGTTCATGCAAAAGCACTGGGACGTGATGCGCAGCGACGATGCAGGCGATTCGTGGCGCGAGGTCAGCGGCAACCTGCCGAGCGACTTCGGTTTTCCAATTGCTGTGCATGCCCACGAGCCAGAGACTATCTATGTCGTCCCGATCAAGAGCGACTCGGAGCATTTTCCGCCGGATGGAAAGCTGCGCGTGTATCGCAGCCGTACGGGCGGGAATGAGTGGGAGGCATTGACGAAAGGGCTGCCGCAGCGCGATTGCTACGTCAATGTCTTGCGCAGCGCGCTGGCCGTCGACTCGCTCGACTCGTGCGGTATCTACTTCGGCACCACAGGCGGGCAGGTGTACGCCTCGGCAGATTCCGGAGACAGTTGGACGCCCATCGTTCACGATCTCCCGGCGGTTTTGTCCGTGGAAGTTCAGACGCTGCTATGATTCGCGTGACGCTGCCCTATCACCTGCGAACACTGGCGCGGGTCAGCAAAGAGGTCGAGCTTCAGGTTGATGGATTGGCAACGCTCGGCGCAGTTCTGGACACGCTGGAAGCCCAGTACCCGGTGCTGCGCGGGACGATTCGGGATCATGTTACCCATGAGCGCCGCCCATTCCTGCGATTCTTCGCCTGCGGTGAGGATTTGTCGCTCGATCCGCCGGATACCCGGCTGCCCGAGGCGATCTTGACGGGTGTAGAATCGTTTCGGATTGTGGGCGCCATGGCTGGCGGTTAGCCAGAAGGAGATTGGTTAATGCCGAGCTTGCCTTTCTGGTTAGAGGGTGATGACAGGCATGTTGGCGCTGGTCGGTAGCGGTGAGTATTTACCCCCAATGGAACTGGTGGTCCGTGAGCTTATCCGCCTGCTTCAAGCGCCTGTGCGCGTGGTCTGCCTGCCCACTGCGGCTGGCGCCGAAGGCGCTGAACGGATTGACTATTGGTCGCGCCTGGGTGTTGACCACTTCACCCGCCTGGGGGTCCAAAAAGTGGATGCTTTACCTGTGGTTGACCGGGCCAGCGCTAATGATCCATCCCTGGCGGCAGTGATTGCCAGCGCCAATTTCGTCTACCTGTCTGGCGGGAAGCCGGATTACCTGTACAAAACACTCGATGGCAGCCTGACCTGGAAAGCGATCCAGTCCGTTTTGGAGAATGGCGGGCTGCTGGCCGGATGCAGCGCTGGAGCCATGGTCCTGGGCGAGAAGTTCTTCGGCCTTCCGAGGTGGAAGCCTGGCTTCAATTTTCTGCCGGGGGTGACGATTATCCCTCACTTCGACGAAATCCCTGAATACCTGCTCAAACCCATTCGCCTGGTAACCGGTCAGGGATTAATTTTGATTGGAGTTGATGGCAATACGGCTTTGGTTCAAACGGAGCAGCAATTTCAGGTGCTGGGCAAAGGCGGGGTAACGGTCTGGGAAAAGAGCGGGAAAAACCGCTACGCGCATGGTGCGCGGCCGCAGTGGGGATAACCGGTTGTTCTCTCATGTGTCCCCTTTGGGTGTGACCCGGCCTGGGGCGCAAGAGTCGCTCCCTTTTCGAGATGATTCGCTCACGATGCCTGGGCTGTTTCTTCGACTTTCGGCAACTGATCGTGGTCGGGCAGTATATCTTCCAGATTACGGATGCGGGGGAAAATGTAACCGGAAAGCATGGTCAGAATGGTCAGTAATCCGAAGATGACCATCATCAATGCCATCCCAGACCCCGGGCCGGTTCCCGCCATCCAACCGAAGAGACCTGCCAGCCAGCCCCGTGATTGCATGGCCGGTTCCATGATGCGATCGGCCAGCAGGCCGCCCAGGATGGGGGTGAAGGTATCGGGGAACCAGGTGAGCAAACGCCGCGCCGAAAAGACGCGGCCCTGCACGTCGGGGGCCACTTTGGCTTGCAGGATGGCTTGACTGGTGGCAATCCCAATGTTCGACCCAATCCCGGCGACAAAAATGGCAGGAATCCATATCCCCAGGCTGCGGCCCAGGCCAAAGATGATATTCCCAAACAGGCAGTAAACCATCCAGCCCAATAGGGCGCCATGAATGCGGCGTTTGGGGCCGCCCCAGGCGCTCATCAGGACCGAACCCAATGTCCACGAGATGGCTCCGGCGGTCTCGACTGCACCGAGGATCAGGCTGCTGTTGTCGGTGCGGGAGAGGATCATGGGGACATGCACGCTGTTGGGGAATCCCAGGAAAAAATTGGCGATGAAGAGCATGATCACATACCCCAGCAGGCTGGGGCGTTTGAAGATGTATTTGAAGCCGAAGGTGGCTTCTTTCAAGAGGCTGCCTTTGCCCTCCTGTCCTTCCACAGTCTGCTTGGGCGGTGGAACATGCACAAGCAGCAACACCCCGATAGCCAGGACGAATGTAGCCACGTCAATCAGCAGGATGCCGGTTAACCCGATCACTGGCAGCAGCATGCCGGCCAGGAGTGGGGCGACCACGCCGGGGCCAGCCTGGACAAAGGTCATCATCCCGTTGGCGCGCCCATACTGCTCCTTGGGTACCATGGTTGTGATGGCGGCCGAATAAGCCGGCCACTGGAAGGCGTTCCCAAGCCCGATGAGGATGTTGACCACGTAGAAATGCCAAACCTGAAGGTGGTTGGTGGCTAACAGGAACAGAATCGCCATTGTCCCCAGCCCGGCTGTCAAATCGCTGACCATCATCATCAGCTTGCGGTTGTAGCGGTCAACCATGACTCCCGCCAGGGGGATGATCAACAGATAAGGCAGGGTGAAGGCGGTCGTCATGATGCCGAGCGAGGTGGCGCTGCTGGTTTTCTGAAAGACCCAGATTGACAGGGCGAAACCAGTCATGCTGGAAGCCAGGATGGAGATGGCCTGGCCGAGCAGAACGATGGTCAGGCCGAACATACCAGAGGGGCGTTTTGGGGAAGTGGGTGTCATGGGGAAAATATCATACCATCGGTTTGCGAAACCAGGTATCTATGCTGAAAGTCGTGTATCCCATTTTCTGGTAAAGGTTGAAAGCGCCGCTTTCATTTTCGGCGTCAACGCCTAACTCGGCTTCCAACGCGCCGTGCGCTTTCAATACCTGCAAGCTGCGCGCAATCAGGGCGCTGGCCAGCCTGCGCTGGCGCCAACGGGGGCGAACATAGATGTGCTCGGTGTAGCCGTGCTTTCGTTCTTCGTCATCAATATGCGCCAGCACCATCCCGGCTAACTGGTCGCCATCCCAGGCCACCTGCCAGAAGCGGGGATTATTCGCCGGGTTTTCGAGCCAGGCCGGATATTTCTCTTCCAGCCAATCTTCGGCGACATTTTCAAAGATGCCCGCGTTCATTTCCTTTTGGGCTTCCCAGATGCTGTGCATGTGTTCCGGCTTTACCGGGCGGATTTCAAACCCATCAGGGACAGGAATATTGGGAGCTTCGCCCAATTGATACAGCATGTTGTTGAAACGCCGCACGACCTGGTAGCCTGTACTTGCCAGAACAGCGATCCAATCGAGCTGCTTATCTCCAGCCCAGGCTTGAAAGAATCGGTGCGGTACGGCCGGATGTTCTTCTGCAATTTCACGCAGGCGGCGCTCGTTTTGCTGCACCATCGTTTGCCAAAAATCGCGGTCTCGATATTCTTGCCTCAAAAAGCTGATTTGATAATACAGGCGGGTGTCTGGCCGGCTCGTATACCAGCCCAACCGGCTGTAGCCAATCGCAACGGCTGGTACATCTGCCAGCGAAGCGATCAAAACACCCTGGGCTGGAGTCAGTCCATCCATGTGAGCTAATGCATGGGCGATATCCTCCAGTGACACCGATTCGTCATTTTTATCTGCCCGGCGGCTGCTCTGGTTTATTTCCAGGAGAAGCGGGTAATCACTCTCGTCCCGCACACCCCGGAAAGTTAATCCACCCATTTCCGAGAATTGATCGTTATCGTTTATGTATCCTTCGTCAGGCATTTGATTCTCCCGAGTCTAAATCCTCAACTTTTTTCGCCAATTACGCGCTAGACCCTCTTGGCTTTGATCAAAAACCAATGCTTTCGATTGGTTATTATTTCCGGTTCAAAGCCGGTATCCTGAAGCAGTCTACCAATGCTTGCCGCCGATTGGTCTTTTGCTTTGACGCCATATGCCGTGTTTATCGTGTGATTGCCAGGAAGATCTACTTGCAAGCGAATGGCGAACGCTTTGCGTTTGGGGGTCATATAGGTATCCCAAATCCAAAACTCGCCACCTTCCTTCAGCACCCGTCGAGTTTCCCTGAATACCTTTTCTTTTACATCGCTTGGCATGTACATGCAACTGAAAAATGCCGTCGCATTATCAAAGCTATGACTTTGACATGGCAGTTCGATCGCATCGGCCACCATCCATGAAGCATCGGCGGCTCTCTCTCTGGCTTCTTGGATTTCAGACATATATTTATCAATTGCGACAACCCCGGCTCCACCAGCCCGGGCGATCACACCTTCACCGCCGCCGCCAATATCAATTACTCTCCCGTGGGGAATTTCCTGTATTGCAATCCGCTGCTTCGGTTTTGTCATTGCGTTGAACATCATCTGGGCAGTTGATAAAAAACTCATAGTCTCCAACCTTTCAGGGTCTAACGGCTGACGGCTTGCCCCGCGTTTTTGCAGGATCTTGATTAACTGATATTCTCCTGAATCTCATCGTGCAGCATTTTTCGGGTCAGGCCGGGATCATAATAATTGGGCGGCATGGCAGCCGGAATCCGGGTCTCGTTCAATTCCGAAAGATATTCATTCATTGCCGGGTTATCTTGAACCATATTCCTTGCTCCGCTTGGGCTACTGTCAATCACTTTTGCGATTTGACTCAATGCTCATGATTGCCGGAATGGAGGCGCCTGCAATCGCCATGAAAATGCACGCCACGCCTCCGATCAGATACCAGGTGCGGACGCCGAGCCAATCTGAGACAGGGCCGGCTACCATCAAGCTAAGCGGGGACATAGCTGCCGCACATGCGGTCAACAACGAAAAGACGCGGCCCTGCATATCCGGGTCAACAGCCGCCTGCAAAATGGCATTCAACGGGCCATTTGCAAACACTTGCATGACGCCGACGATGAGGATTCCCCCCAGCGCCGCGTAAAACCAGCTTGAGGGGAACAGCCCAAACACCAGGATTCCCAATCCCATGCCGATGACGCCCATTAGGCTGGTCGCAATACGTTTCTTGAAGCCACCCCAGGCGCTGAGTATCAAGCCGCCAATGATAACCCCAATTCCAAAGAGCGAGTCGACCAACCCCAATTGCAGCGCGCTGCCGTGATATTCCTGAGTGACAACGAGGGGGATCAGCGAAAAAGCTGGCACAATCAAGAAATTGATGGCCATGGCTATCAGCACAACACCAAGCAATCCCGGCCATTTGACAATATAGACCCATCCCTCGCGGAAATCCTGTCTGAAACTCGTTTTCTTGGCCGTTCCACTGGCTTGCGCCAATTGGCGCGGCGGCTGCGGAATCGTGATGAAAACCAGAATGGAAACGGCGATGATAGCGGTGCCGACATCAATGGCCAGGATACCTTGCATGGGCATAAGACTGACGAGCAAAGCGCCCAACGGAGGTGAGACAATGGTGAGAATGCCATCCAGGGTCTGATTCAACCCGGCGATACGCGCCAAGTGAGCCTTTGGAACCATCAGCGAAACGGATGCTTGCTCTGCCGGTGAGTGAAAAGCGCTGCCAGCAGCCCGGATGAGCAGGATGAAGTACACAACCCAGATGCTTTCCTGCCCTAGAGCAAAGAGAAACATCAATACCAGCGTCGCCAGGGCAATCAGGCTGTCGGCGACAATCATGACCGTCTTACGGTTCCAGCGATCTACCAACGCTCCGGCAAAGGGGGACAGCAGGACACGCGGCAACGTTGCGATCAGAGAAGATGTCGCCAAGACAGTTGCTGAACCCGTGGTTGTGGTCAGCCACCAGACGATAGCGAATTGCACCAGGCTGCTGCCTATCAGCGAAATAGCCTGCCCGGCCCACATGGTGAAGAAGCGAGGGCCCCACTTTTCGGGGATTGAGGAGGCGTTTGATGGGTTTTCCATATTTCTAGTTGTTGCTTTCTCTTAAGTGAGGAATGGCTTCGTTAACAATTTGTTCGAACATAGGCATCAGCATGGGTACAAACGGGTAAATGAATACAATTTCTGTGATGCCGATCTCCTGATAATTCTTGACCAGCGTTTCGAAGGCGCCCGGTACCCCATAGAGCTGCCGATATTCTTCATCGGTGAAGATGAAGACAGACCGGCGGAGTGTCGCCGGGTCTCGGCCGATCTCGGCGCAATACTCGTCCAGCCGGGTGTTGCGCTCACGGGTGAGAGTCAGCATCTCCTTGTGGGTCTTCACTTCCATCCCGCCGAAAGTGTTCCAAGTGTCAGCATACTGCGCTGCAATCTTGAGCATGCGCGGCCCATTTCCGCCAATCATCAAAGGCGGGCGCGGTTGCTGTATCGGCGGCGGGTTCAGGATGGTCCCTTTGACCTGGTAATACTGGCCCTCGTAGGTGGATTCCGGGTTTCTCAGGAGATGGTCAACGATCTTAACGTATTCGCGGAAACGATCCACGCGTTCTTTTGGGGGCCAATCGGGGGTACCGGTCATGGCATAGGAAATATCGTCTTTGCCCGGAGCGCCCGCGCCAAGACCGAGATCCAGGCGGCCGTTGGAGATGTGATCCACAGTCATTGCCTGCCGCGCCAGGAAAGCCGGGTTACGCCAGGGGGAGCCCGAGAGAATGCCAACGCGGAGGGTTTTCGTTTGTGCGGCCAGCGCGGCCAGCAAAGTCCATCCCTCGAACCAGGGCGCTTTGGGTTGTTCGTAATTGACAAAATGGTCAGCCAGCATAGCGCCATCCAATCCCATGGCTTCAAGGCGCTGCCAGCGCTGAACCATTTCCGGCCAGGATGCATCTTGCATGGCTGCGACAACAAAACGAAGTTTTTGTTCCATAAATCGTATCTCCTTTCAAATTGTGGTTCTACCCTGCTGATAATTTCAGCCCCATCCGGTGCATGACAAATACTTCTTCGAATCCGTATTTATTGAGCAGTTCACGCTGGATCTGATTATCCTTGCGGACCGAGGTCAGGATGTTTTGGCGTGGATAGGCCTGGAACTTTTCCAGGGCCAGAGTCAGCAAGGGTTCGGTCAGCTTCTGGCGGTATTGCGGGTCAGCCCGGAGAATCAGGCGATGGCTCAACTTGTGAGTTGGGTGGGCGGTCAGGCTGACGTAGCCTATCAGGCGGCCATCTTTCTCAACGGCCCAGCGGTGCGCATCGATCTTTTGTAACCTCATTGCCAGCGGTTGCATGATCCGCTCGATTGGCGCTATACGGTAGTCGCTGATGTTGACGGGCAGGAACTCCTGAACTGCGGGCGGTGTTTCGCGTAGAGCCAGATCGTAGCGCGGCTGCCATTCGGTGAATTTCATCGTCCGCAGAGAAAAACCAGGCAATGGCAGAGCCTGTGCGGCTGGCAGGGTCTCTAGTTTCAGATCAATATTGGAATCGTAATGGATAAAACCCAGGCTTTCGTACAGTTTGTAAGCCGGCTGGTTGTCGTCGCGGACATCCAGCACGCAGATCTCTGCACCATACTCGCGAGCATGTTCGATGGCTCGTTTGACGAGCTGGCGCGCCAGCCCTTTGCCGCGGTAGTCGGGGTGGGTGGCGACGTTGCCGATCTCCCAGCGCTTCTTGTTTAGCCCGGCTCGCGAGACATTAACCAGGGCGACGATGCGGCCCTGATCCTCGCAGACGAATCCGTCGAAAGTATGCCGGAAGGTGTCGGAGAGGCGTTCCAGGATGAAGAGCAAAGGCAGCACCTTGCGGGCAGCCTGTATCTCACCCCGAAAATTTTGCCCCATTCGGGCTTCGTCTTCGGCGAAGGCCACTTCGATGAGATCAATCATCCCATCCAGGTCGCGGCGCAGGTCAAATGGTCGAATTGCGGTCATCAAATTCTCCTGACTTTCATAAGGTTATGGTGCTTGCCAGAACAGCGTTTCATCGTTGACATAGATGATCCTGTTCCCGCGGGGTGTTGCCTGGGGTTCCAGAAGCAGTTCCTCATCGTAGCCATCGGGGATCAATTCGTAATAGGTTTTCCCTATTTTGAGAGTTTCCTGGTCGAACTCGCTGCACTGTGGACAGTCATAACGGAAGATGTTTTTGGATAAATACCAGGGGTAACTCCCCTTTCCCAAAATAAACGTGAACCCTTTGACATCCCGGTTCGAGCGGAGTGGCTGCCCGGCGATCAGCCTGCGCCGGATTTCGGCGATGCCCAGGATGTTGCCCTTTTCGTCCATGAAGTAGCCGCCAAAATCCGGGTCCATAAAAAGCCACTTTCCCAGTTCCCTCGAAAAAACAGAGGTAACGAAATGACTTTCCTTGTTCACATTGGAAAAGGGTTTGAGATGAACCAGCCGGGAGACAAATCCCATCGAGAGATAGACCTCGTTCAAGATCAACGCGAACATCCAGCAGTTGATGCCCCGCTTCCAGCCTTTACAGGTCCCAATCAGGTGAAGGGCGTTGTAAGGCCCCGGGAGTTTCGGGTTGGGGTGGTGCCAGGTGAGACGGTTGACCCATTTCATCAGGTTGATGATGCGCCCGGTTTCAGATCCATCACCGGCCACCGCGCCCAGATGATAAATCTCCCGAAGTTTTTGCAGGTTTTCTTCCTGCGCCCCGGAATACTGGAAGTGCATATCAGCATATTTTTCTCTGGATTTTGCCGAGAAGGTGGCATGTTCGTTGAGTGCAGCCATCCAGCGCTTCCCGGCGGACGCCATTTTGTTACGGACAACGATCACCGCCAGGATTATGATGATGACGATGGCGGTAATTATGAGCGCATTTGTCATACGAATTCCTGTTCGTGCCTGGCCAATCACCAGGCGGTATGACCCCAAACCGAAAAAAAGGAGTGCTTGCCGTTTCTGGAGCCAAGCACTCCTTTGAACAAATCAATTCTTCCCGGCCACGTTCATTTCAGGGATCAAAATATACGGTGCGTAGAAGGTGTTGTAAACCCACTGCGCTTCCCGGCTGACTGCGGACACGTTCTTGAGCAGGTCGTAGATATTGCCCGCGATGGACATATCCTTGACACGCCCGACGATCTCGCCTTTCTCGATCTTGAAGGCTAGCGCCAGCGGGTTGGAAAACGCGCCGGAGATGATGTTGCCCTGGCCAAGGCCGAGCACATTCTCGACGAGGATGCCCTCATCAATCCCGGCCAAGATGTCTTTCAGAGCAGTGTTCCCCGGCTGGACGACAAGGCTGGTGAACGATGGCTCTGGCGGGTTGAACAGGCCGCGCGAGGCGTTGCCGGTCGATTCGACCCCCGACTGGGCTGCCGTTTTCAGGTCGTAGATGAACCCTTTGAGAACGCCTCCCCCAACGAGGGTGTTGCATTTCCGCGGGACACCTTCGTCGTCATAGGAAGCGCTGGCGAATTTTCCGTCCAACGTTCCATCGTCGAGGATAGTCAGTTTCTCATCAAATAATTTCTCGCCCACTTTAGTTGCCATCGGGGAAGTCCCCTTGTACACTTCCTTGCCGTTCAAGCCATAGCTGAGCGGCAGGGCAAGAGTTAGCGTACCGGTAGGGGTGAAGAGAACGGGCATCTTGCCGGGTTTGATGGTGGTGATAGTGCGCGCCATCTTAAGTTGTTCCACCAGGCGGCGGGCAAATTCCAGGTAATTTTCTTCCCAAACCGTGGTGCCCAATTGGTCGTACATGATGAGCACATCGTCGCCTTCGATCCGGTCAATCTCGAGACCGATCGAGAGCGGGGTGGTTTGGTAGGAAACGTCCAGGCCTTTCTGATTGCGGATGGATGCCGAAGTGATGCTGCGCTCCAAACTGATATTGCAGCGGGCGTCTGGTTCGACCGGCATGACGATGTCCAGGATTTCCTTGCCGATCTCTACCAGCCGTGCGATAGGCAGGTCGGCTACAGTCTTATCGAAGGTCTGGACGATAGGAGCCGGTTTCGGGTCTGCGAAGGAGAACAGAGCTTCGTCGCCGTAGGCCGCGGATTCTAGGGCGTTGGCGGCCAGTTTATTCATCACGGTATCGTCGGTGGATGCAGCGAAGCCAAGCCGTCCCTTGCGGATGACGCGCACGGCAGTGCCTTTGGTCTCGGCCACGGTGCAGGTCTTGAGCTGGTTAGCTTCGAATTCGACGGTGGTCTTTTCGTTTTGCAGATTTAAGACTTCGACCTGTTCGGCCTGTTTTTTGAGCTGAGTCAGGATATCCATGTTGTTTCTCCCGGGCAGGTACAAGACCAGCCCCTACTCGCCGCCAATGACGACGTTCTGGATGCGGATGTGCGGTGAGCCGCACGTGACCGGCAGCGGGTACTGGTTGCCCTTACCGCAGCCTCCCCCGGCGTTGTCCCATTTGAAATCGTTGCCGATGGCGTCTATGTTTTCGAGGGTGGTGAACAGGTTGCCAGCCAGGATAACGTCTTTGACCATTTCGGCGATCTTGCCGTCGCGGATCATGTAGGCGTAGCCGGAACTGAACGAGAAGTTCTCGAGCTGGGTCTGGCCGCCGTAGGCGTCGCAGGCGTAGATACCGAGCTTGATATCCTTGATCATGTCTTCAAAGGATGTTGCGCCGTTGTCAATAGCGGTGCTGGTCATGCGGACAATGGGGGGAAACCGATAATTGATGGCACGTGCGTTGCCGGTAGCTTTCTCTCCCATTTTGGCGGCGGTCTGGCGGGAGTGCAGGCGGCCGACGAGCACGCCGTCTTTGATGAGCCAGTTGCGGCGTCCGGGGATGCCTTCGTCGTCGTAGAGCGTGGTGCCGCGCAGATTGGGGATGGAACCATCATCGTAAACGTTCAAGATGCCCTTGCCGAAGCGGCGGCCAAGGGTCATCATTTCACGTGCCTGGGGGTTCTCGTAGACAAAGTCGGCTTCGGAGAGGTGCCCGAAGGCTTCATGGATGAAAACGCCCGCCAGCATCTGGTCAATGACCACCGGATATTGCCCGGCCTTGACCGGCTTGGCATCCAGGAGTTCTACCGCTTTCTGGGCGGCTTTGCGCGCCAGCTCATCCTTATCGAGGACGTATTCGAAGCCCTGCGGGAGCGCCATGGTCTCATGCGCCTGCTGAACGTTGTCTCCGTCGCGGGCAATAGCTAGGGAGGCGAGTACCACTGCGGGTTTTTCTTGCTCGATGTAAGTTCCTTCGGAGTTGGCGAGGGTGAGGTGCGTGAAGGTGTCTGCGTAGAAGGACTGGGTGTCAATGATCTTGTCGCTATGCCCGCGCATGACCTCGTTGTAGCGTTCGGCCAGGGCTTTCTTTTCGGCCAGGGAAACATCGCGGAAGTCGCGTTCCATTGTTACGGTCGTTACCTGGTTGATTGGTTCAACCGGGACCAGCTCGATCGGCTCCGGGACGGAAACCACCTGCGCACACTGGTAAGCCTGGTCCACTTTGTTGAGCAGATCATCCAGATTATTAAAGGTGGCAACGCCCCAGCCTTTGTTTTTGATGAGACAGCGGACGATGCCCCCTTTATCAATATTTGCGTTGGCCAGCTCGAGATCCTTGCCGCGGAAGGCCACGCGGGTGGTCTCTTTTTCTTCGATACGGATTTCGGTGTAGTCGGCTTTGCTGTGTTTCAAGGCTTCCTGTATTCGATCTCGCATAATTGACTCCTTTTCTGGTTTGAGTAAAACACTAAAGTACTGATCATTGAGCAGCGATTTATTACAAAGTGCAGTATTCCCCGTGGCATTTCAGTTCGCGACTTTTTTCAGCAAGCAGTAGTTGTACGGCATCGCTTAATGCCTGGCCTTTAATCTGGTAGAACCTCAAGATACCCTTTTTGTCAATTAACCAAGTAGAGGGGGTGGCTTCTATTTGGAATTGGTCGGCAGTCTCATCGAGAAAACCTTTCCCGGTAGAACAGATTTTCCACTGAAGATCGTTCTCTAGAACGAATTTCTCTGTATCGGACTTCTTGGTATCCAGCGAAATACCGATGATTTCAAAGCCCTGATCTTTGAATTCGGTATACAACTTTTTCAGCGTTGGCATCTCCTTGATGCAGGGAGGACAATCGGTATCCCAAAAATCAATGAGAACTACCTGGCCTCTCAGTGAAGAGAGTGTAAACTCGCTTCCGCCGAGCAGGCTCACGGTAAAGTCTTGAACAGGCTTCTCCAGGCCGATATTTTCTCTGGCTCTTTCAATCAACTGCCGGAGCCTTTTATCCTCCCTTATCAGATCAAATGGCTTGTTATCGAACACGTCGCAGCGCTTGAAGTGTCTTTCTAGAATTGCTTTCTCTATCCACGCTAGTGATTCGTCAATTTTCCCCATTCCAAGACAGGCTTCGGCGATTTTGAGGCAATGCCAGGGCGATTTCCTCGCCGATATTTCTTCCAGTTTCAGGGCAGAAACAAGCGCTTCCTGATGCTTTTCCAGTCTCGTCAGAATATAAAATTTAAAATCCAGGATATTCTCAGTTTCGCCGTCACATTCAATTAGCTGCTCCAGATAAAACAGTGTCTGCTCGAACTCATTTTGGTCAAACAAAGTATTTATTTTCTCGACTAACGCAGGTCTGTTCATGTTTTCAACCCTTGAGCTTGTATCCGCTTTTGGGATTACAAAAGAGTTCTCCCGCCAAAGAAGAAGGTTCTAAAAAGCAAATGGATTATTTATAATATTAATGTGAAGTCTAGTAATTCAAAAATATTATAGCAAATTAATAAATAATGTCAATGTTTGAATTCATTTAATTGATCGGAAAGCGACATGATTCCTTAAGGGTGCGATGGTCGGAGTAATGGTTGACTCGGGGGTATCATGGCAGGCACCCAGGCAGGTGACCTATTATTCCGATTCTTTTCATGCTATGTCCCTTAAGCCAATATTCCATCTTAGACAAACAGAATACAGGATTACTGGCGAATTGTCATCACCTACTGGGGGTGAGGCAGGTAGGTGATTTATGCTGTAGAAGCCCCTATGACGCGTTTCTAGTAGGCGTGTCCATATCCAATAAAAACGGCCGGAAAATCCCGGCCGATATCTTGAGACGTATTTCTTGTAGTAAAACAAATCTTGGCTTCCACCTCCCACAACCAGGGGGTCTCCCATCAACAATATTGAAGCCCCCGAATCTTCTAATTCCGATCTAGCGAGGCTTTTCGATCTTTCCACTCCGCTGCGCCAGGAGAGCGGCTTCCACTCTGTTCCGCACCTGGAGTTTTTGCAGGATATTCGTCATGTAGTGTTTCACCGTTTTCTCGGACAGGAAGAGTTTCTCCCCGATCTCTTTATTACTGAGGCCGCCGGCAAGATTTTCCAGGATTTCCCGCTCACGTTCAGTCAAGTCATTAATCAGGTTTTGGGGGGCATTGTGGGACCGAGTCCCCGATTCGTGGATTTCCAGCAGCAAGCTGGCCGCTAAAGCTGGAGGAACATAGCACTCCCCGGCCGCGACTGCGTGCAAGATGCGGATCAGCTCACGGGCGGCGACGCCTTTGAGTATGAATGCATGCACCCCGGTTTTCAAGGCGGCGATTAAGTGATCATCTTCCTCTGATGAAGTCAGAATGGCAATTTTGGCAACCGGGAATTCATCCGCTATGGCTCGGGCGGCTTCCAACCCGCCTCCAGGCATATCTATATCGAGTAGGATAATGTCTGGGAACAGATCATGCGCCAGGCGGACCGCCTCCTGGGCGGTCCCACCTTGCCCAACCACCTCGATGTCCGCTTGCGCCGCCAATATTGTCGCCAGGCCTTCTCGAAAGAGAGCATGATCGTCAACGATCACTACCCGAAGCTTATCCAAATATCGTTGTACCTCATTCATGCCAGGTTGTCTCCTTCTGTCAGGTAAGGCAATTGAGCGGTAATCACTGTGCCTCGCCCAAATGCACTTTCGATATTGAACTCGCCTCCGAGGCTTTCCACCCTTTCTCTCATGCCGCTGAGACCCAGCCGCCCTTCTCTTTCGCTGGCTTGTTCTGGGTGGAAGCCAGGCCCTTTGTCGGAGATTTCCACTGAAAGGTGGTCTACCTTTGTATGAATATGGACGCGCTGCCCTGCGCCATTTGCGTGCCGGAAGGCGTTGTTTAAGGCTTCCTGAATCAACCGGTAGATCGTAATTTTCAAGGGTAAGGCGATATGCTCACGAACTGGCTCCATCTCGAGGGTTACTTGGGTCCCGGTGCGCCGTTCGTGCGCCCGTACAACTCGAACTATCGTTTCGGCCAAATCCAACTCAGATAATTGAGGTAGGCTCAAGCCAGCGGCAATCCCGCGTACTTCTTTCTGCGCATTTTGCAATGAGGCTTCAATTCCGGTTAGTTGTTCGATGGCCTGCGGGTCGAGTTTGTCCTGCGGGTGAGCCTCGACCCATCCAATCAAGGTATCCAATTTCAGGAGGGATAACCCCAAATCTTGAGCCGGGCCATCGTGCAGTTCGGATCCGATTCGCCGGAGATAACTCTCGTTGAGCAGCGCCACACTGGCGGCTGCCCGCCGCACACGGTCATGAAGTTCCCGGTTTTGCGCTAACAGCTCGGTCAACTGGATGACTCTCTGTTCCAGCTCGGCCTGCTGTTTCGTGATTGTATCGCTGGCCCTGCGGACAAACCCTGACAGGAGAAGGTACATGAGCAGAATTGCCAGGCCGACCACTAACCAACTGCGGCGTTTTAGCGTACCAATTTCAGTTTCGAGATCGTCAGTCAGTTGATAAAACTCGGCCACAGCGATGATTTGGCTGGTTCCGCTCAACCAAACCGGGCTGTAGGTTTCGAGAAGCTGATCGTGGATGGCTGCCAAAGGGGCATTTTCCACATCCTCCAATGGACTGATCTCTGAGTTCACCTCCCCCAGCCGGGCGCGCAGCATTCCTTCGTGCATGGGGTAAGTCTTCCCGATGGGGGTTTGATCGGTGCTGTAGAGCAGCCGGCCCTGGGTATCCCACACCTTGAAGGCGACGATTTGTTGGCCCATGGGGGTGTTCTGAATCAGCTTGCTCAGTGTTTCGATATGCTCGGGAAGCAAATCCGTGGAGTGACCCAACTCCTGGAGGTTGGGGGCGACAAAGCTGTCAACATAGAGCGCTGTCGTCGCCCCGGTGCGGTGGATGACGCCCGTCTCGATTTGTTTTTCAACCCAGATGCCGATTCCGACCATCCCGGCAAGCAAGATTACAAGTCCGGCCAACATGAAACGTTGGCTAAGGGTCAAACCAGTAATGAAATTTTTGGTTTTGATCAACATGATCGGTTTCCTGTGGCTCGATCCGAAGGATGACAGGAAATAATTCTGCCGTCTGATGATAGCCTATCCTTATTATACATAGAAGTCAGCGCTCCTCCCTTGAACGAAGGTCGCTAGTTGATATCCGACTTAAGTCTTAAAAACCGGGACGGAGGCCTTAGGGTAGATGCGACTGATAGCAGTTACATCCAAAGATCGAGGAGGGTAAGATAAAGACATAACGTAACCTTTACCAATACACTTACAAGGAGAAACTGATCATGAACACAACTACAAAACAATTTGGATTGAAGGGTTTGGCCCTGATTGTGGTGATCGCAGCGCTCTTATTTGGAGGCGTTAGCATCACAGGGGTCGCTGCTCAGTCTGCGATCCCAGGCGACGCGCTTTACCCGGTGAAGACGACGATCGAGCAAACCCGGCTTTCCCTGGCCCAAGATGCCGGCGATCGGGCACAGATGAAGATGGCCTTTGCAGAAAAACGATTGGAAGAAGTCGCGGCGCTCATCGAAGAAGGACGCTACCACGAAGTCGGTGATGCGGTGTTTGCATTCGAGGCGGATATCAACAGCGCCATCATGGAAGTGGAGACGGTCGCGCAGGCTGACCCGGCTCGAGGGGCGCGGATTGCACTGGAGATTACCTCAGCGCTCACGCGCTACGCCCAAACTTTGAGCATCATGGCGGCCGGCGCTCCGCAGAGCGTACAAGCGGATGTGACCCGTGCCCTGGATACGACCCATACGGCCAGCGGTTTGGAGCTGCCATCGTTGGGTGATGATGACGGCAACACTAACGCCAACAGCAATGGTGATGATGGCAACGCCAATTCCAATGGCGACGATACTGCCGCAAACACCAACGATGACGGCACGAATGCCAACACAAATGATGACGGCGCTAACACTAACGGCGATGATGACGGTACCAACACCAATGGCGATGATGGCAATTCCAACTCCAACGGCGACGATACTGCCGCAAACACTAATGATGATAGCGCTAATACCAATGGCGATGATGGCAACGCGAACACAAACGATGCCGGCGCCAACGCTAACAGCAATGATGACAGTGCCAACGCCAACAGTAACGATGACAGTGCTAACCCCAGCAGCAATGCCAATACCAACGATGACTCCGGGAATGATAATGGCGACGACAGCGGCGGCGGCGGGCATGGCGGCAATGGCAATGATCAAGGCAATGGCAATGACTGAACAAGCGTATCGGCGATACCCAGATCACACAGAATTTTGATGAAATCCATTGACCCCATAGAGTAGAGACTTGCAGGCTGAGACGAATACCAGCCTGCAAGTCTCCAGCAAGGAGAATTCCGATGGAAAAGACGAAATCCCAAACTCTATCTGTTCACCCCTGGTTTTTGTGGAATCCCACCGGCTGGTTTCAAACCGCCGGGACTCAGGCGACCTCCCTCTGGGGCAGCGCCCGCACCGGTCTGCTGGTTTGGCTTGTTTTCGGGCTTTTTCTTGCGCTTGTTCAGTTTTCCAGCCCCGATTTGCCGGATAACGATGGCTTTTATCACATCAAGCTGGCATATTTGATGCGGACTGAAGGTATCAAGCCGGAATTCACCTGGCTGCCGCTCTCGATCCTGAACGAGCGAGAATTCTACGACCATCATTTTCTTTTTCACGTTGCGCTGATCCCCTTTACATTTGGCGATCTGCGCCTGGGAGCAAAATGGGCGGCGGTTTTCTTCGCCAGTTTGGCATTTCTGAGCACGTGGTTATTGTTCAAGAACCAACGGATTCCGTATGCCTGGCTGTGGGCGTTTGGGTTAATGGCAGTTTCAGAGGCATTTATCTACAGGATGAGCATCCCACGCGCTCAATCACTTTCTTTGGCGGTGCTCATGATCGGCTTGAATTGGCTGCTGAACAAGAAGTTTGCCCGGCTCGCTTTTCTGGCCGGTGCGTACGTGTGGCTGTATGACGCATTCCCTTTGCTCATCATCTTTGCGGGTGTCTACGTTTTGGTAACCTGGGTAACTGAACGGCATCTGGATATTCGTCCAATGCTCTATGTCGGGATCGGGACTGTCTTGGGGCTGATTATCAACCCCTATTTTCCGCATAATATCGTCTTCGCAGGCCTCCATATTTTGCCCAAGTTATTCGACACGACCGCGGTCAGTGTTGGAAATGAATGGTATCCTTACGAAACGGCTCAATTATTGAAAAATTCACCGCTTGCACTCGCCGCCTTTCTGAGCGGCTCACTGGCCTTGGGCTTGAGTGGTAAGCGCATGGATCTTCGCACAACAATCAGTTTTTGCCTCGCTTGCCTGTTCGGATTGATGCTTTTTCAATCCCGCCGGTTCATCGAATATTTTCCGGCATTTTCCCTGGTTTTTGCCGCTTTTGCCTGGGCGCCAATCTTCGAGAAAGCGTTAATTTCCGAAGAGGACAAAAAACCGGGGGAAAATCGGTCGTATATCAATAAATGGATTGGCTCATCTGTACTCGTCTGGCTAAGATTCTGTTTGCAAAAAAGACTGCTGGCGATGGCGCTTGCTCTGGCGATGATCCCCGGTATCTGGCTGACCTTCAAATCAGCCAAAACCAGTTTGCAAGCCTCCAAACCTTATGAGACCTACGCGGGCGCGTCTACCTGGCTGGCGGCGAACACGCCTGCCGGTGAGCGCGTGTTTCAAACCGACTGGGATGATTTCCCCCGCCTCTTTTATTACAACACTCATAACACCTATCTGATCGGACTGGACCCGACTTATATGCTTATTTATGATGCCGATCTCTATCATTCTTGGGTAGATATCACCCAGGGAGAAACCGAGCGGCCATCGGAAACAATTGTGAACGATTTCGGGGCGCAATACATCCTGACCGATTTACGGCATGGCGGCTTCTTGGCACAGGCCAAAAAGGATCCTCGCCTGGTTGAAAAATACCGGGATGAATACGCCGTCGTTTTTCAGATCCTTATTGCCGAGCCATGAGAATTATTGGGCCTACCGTTTATGATGGGAGGAATCCCCAGATTTGGGGTGCGTGAGCGGGCTTCGCCCGCTCACGCACCCCAAATCTGAGAAAGCCCAAACTATGTTATGAGTGAGGCTCCACCAATCTTTGGCTGTCGTACGCAAATCCGGCGATGATGGTCAAAAAAAGCGATCCAAAAGCGGAGAGTATGAAGATGACGATGGTTAGCGGATGATCCACGCCGAAGAAATGGTCAAGGAGAATGGCGCCTGGGAACAGGAAAAACCAGGAGATGATGCTGACGACGAAAGACCACGGCCACAATTTTCCCAGGAAACGCCGAACGCCAGTAGGGAGATGCGTCCGCCGCCAGGTGAGCGGTGAATTGATCCGGGTTCCGGTTGAGCCGACGATGATCCCAAGGAGTGGGGGTCCGAAACCTCCGCCCACCAGAAGCAGGATGAATGACAGGGCTATCAAAACCAGCCCGCCATTCTTCTTGTGAACGAACAGGATTGCCCATGCGAGGAAGACCAGGGCAAAGATGATGGTTAAGATTCCGGTCACCAGAAAGTTGGGGATGATGGTCATAGCCGGTTCTCCTGCCAGGATGCGGAACAATTCCGAGTCCGCCCAGGAGGCAATTATCATCCCATTGGGGGCGGTGTTCCCCTGGAGGATTTCACCGATGCCATGTTCGAGAGCCGCCACGGCTGCCACGGCGCTGAATGTCGAAACAGTTATCTTTGTTGCATTGTTCATTCTTACACCTTATTGATCTTTCTTTCGAAACGTTCGAGCTGGAGGAGCTTCAGGCCAATCGAAATATGCCATATCATCAAAAGCAGGCCAGCCGCGGACAAGAGATAGGCGGTTAGCGCTGGCGCGAGGGCGAATGTGATGCAATAAACCAGATCGAGCACACAGGCCAGGATTCCGATATAAGCCGTTACCCGGCCGAACAGTTCGCTCTGCAGCATGGCGATCGAGATGAGTAATCCGGCAACTGCCAGGAGCAGGAAACTCATATAGATACCGGTGCCCTGGAAGACAGCGCCCGGACTGTTGATGGCAAGCACCGCCTGCCCGGCTGCCAGGAGCATCGCTCTCTGAGCTTCGGAGGATGTGGACGCGTACTGATCGCTCAGCGAGAGCATCGAGAAAGCCGTGTTCGATGCAAAGTAGACTGCGATCCCTACCAGGCCGAGGGCGGTAGCAATGACTATGATACTTTGACTGGCCCGTCTGAGAGCAGCGTAGAGGCCGAGAAACATCAAGCCCAAAAGCGCATAATCAACAATATCGAAGAAATTGAGATAGGCAAGCCCTAGGAGCCGATTGTCCCGAAGGAGCGCAAACCAGCCGCTCACGGTGTCGAGTTGCATCCGCGGGATGAAGAGCGAGATTTCTGCTCCGAGATTTCTTCTGAAGAGCACCCCTGCAATCAGGGCCGCCGCGCCGCCTGCTTTGTAGATACCCCACCAGGCGGAGGCTGTCGTTTCGGAGGTAGCTTCCGCTTGTTGCTGCTGGCCTTCCAGTATTTCCAGGCGTGCTTTATTCGCAATGCTCATTGGTTTCTCTCCGGATTCTGCTTCCCAACCTTGAGGGTCGAGTGCACTTTGTCTGCCCAGGCGCGGATCGCAGTCCAATCCCGAAGATCGCTGGCTGGCACACCATGAAGCGGGCTGGCAGGTAAGCTGGTCAGTAAACTATCAGGGAAGCGCAGCTTCGCCGGATCATACTTGCCGACAAACAGCTCGATGGCGACCGGTGTCAGCCAGGGAAACTTTGCCAGCACTTTGTCAAATTGTTCGCGCGAACCCTGCCGATCAGTATCGTCGTCGCGGGTTGGCCCCAGTGCAAAAACTGCCACAGGCCGTTCCGAGAGGGCATCACTGTAGCGCGATAGAAAGTTATGAGCATCTTTGTGCCATGCGCCAATGTAGATCGGCGCTCCCAGCACGACCGCGCCGTATTCTGCCAGTGTCCGCACTTTGCGCATGGGCTGAATATCTACAGCAAGCCCTCGTTCGCGCAGTGTCGCTGCGATAGCCTCGGCTACTTCCTGCGTCGAGCCGTATTTGGATGCATAAGCCACTAAAACTTTATCTTTCATTTTGGATAATCCTTTCTTTGTCGAATGCCAAACTTTTACTCTGAACGCATCATAGCGTTAACCCACCCCACTCGTCATCTATCGAAGGTTAGATTCCAGGTTATATTTTTAGAAAGCATTCAGAAACTTAACTTGCATCCAACGCCAGGGGTTGAAAGCCCCTGGCTATCCCGTCAAAGCCGCCTGAAGGCGGCCGTCAAGACCATAACGGCTCAAATGCGCTGTTTCCAGTCGGCTTCGGCGGACTTCAGCACACGGGCCGTGGATTGATAGCCACGGCGGGCCTGGCGGCGAGTTACCGAATTGGTAATTCCAGATTGGAGTAGAATAGATGTGATGATGGATAACCTAGCATCACCCCTCGTCATCACCAAGCTGCACGTGCCCGCAACCCGGCCACGTATGGTCTCCCGCGCACATCTTGTGGAGCGCCTCACCCCCGAGATTAATACGAATCTCGTTCTGGTTTGCGCGCCGGCCGGCTACGGCAAATCAACGCTTTTGGCGGCGTGGGCCCAATCTATGCTGCAAAATGGTGTCGCTGTCGCCTGGTATGCGCTTGACGCAAGTGATGACGCCCCCATTCCCTTTGGTTCCTATCTCGTCGCCAGCTTGATGCAAGCTCTTGGCCCAATCCCTGGGCTGGCGCACATCGCCCAACTCCTGCGTTCCTCGCCCGAAGCGGATTTGCTAAAGATTCTGCCCGCCGTGATCAACGCCGTTGCTTCGAGTAACCGGGACTGTGTGCTGATCCTCGACGACTATCACCTGATCGGCGCGCCAGCCATTCACATTGCAATGGCTTTTCTTCTGGAGCGCCTCCCGGTGAATTTGCACATCGCTATCGGCAGCCGCTCGGACCCGCCCCTGCCGCTGGCCCGCCTGCGCGCCCGGGGGCAGCTCCTCGAGGTTCGCTCCGCCGAACTCCGCTTCACCACAGACGAAGCCGCTCGATTCTTGAATGATGTGATGCGGCTCGATCTGTCGCTAGAGGCGGTATCTGCGCTCGAAACACGCACCGAAGGCTGGATTGCCGGGCTGCAACTGGCCGCGATCGCGATGCAATCCTCGGTCGCGCCGCGATCGCCGCTCCTCCAATCCGGTCAGCCTGATAAAGAGAGCTATATCGCCTCCTTTACCGGCAGCCATCGCTATCTCGTTGAATACTTGCTCGAAGAAGTGGTCAGCCGCCAGCCGGAGGATGTGCAGTCGTTTCTCCTGTCTACTTCCATCCTCGAGCGTTTGTGCGATTCCTTATGTGATGCCATTTTGAAGGATGAAGCCGGAAAGCCTGCTTTCACCCTTCAATCTTCATCTGCAATCCTGGATCAATTGGAGCAGGCGAATCTCTTTGTGGTGGCTCTCGACGACCAGGGCTGTTGGTATCGTTACCACCATCTTTTTCGAGATTTTCTGCAAACCCGGCTGCAGAAGACTCGCCCCGAAGGTGTTGCTTCACTGCACCGCACCGCCTGCGACTGGTACGCCGCTCATAACTTCTTGCGTGAAGCGGCCTATCACGCGTTTCAGACTCATGATTGGGATTATGCGGCGGCATTCGTCGAGCAGCACAGCTTCACGATGCTCATCCACAGTGAGATTTCGACGATCTACGAATGGTGCTCAACTTTCCCGGAAGACGTGATGCAGATGCATCCCTTGCTCTGCATCCTTCAATGTTGGTCTTTGGTGTTCAGCTTTCGATGGCAGAACCGGGGCAGAATTGAAGAGCGGTTGCATCAGGCCGAGCAGGCAATCGCTGCCCTGGAAGACGAGCAGCTAGGCCGCGACCTTACCGAACATGCTGCTATCGTCCGTACTTTCCTGGCAATGGCGCCGGACTCAACTGCCGACCCCCGTGCACAACTCGAACTCGCCCAGGGAATGCTTGGGAACTATCCGGAGGGCGATGCGGGCCAATTTAGTGCGTTGCTGACGATCGGCTATGCCCAGATGGCGCTTCACGACGTTGCCGCCGCATACAAAGCCATAGAAACGGCCAGGCAAACGGCTCTGCGTGGACGCTTATATTTTGGGATAGTGGAGTCTACTTTTCACCTGGCGCGCCTCGCACACAGCCAGGGGCAGTTGCGCCGCGCCGCAGATATCTGCCGGCAGGGGCAGGCAGACATTGCGGCCATGCTGGCGCATCCCGAACAAGAACTGCCTGCGCTGGGCTGCCTGAATATTGCGCTGGGCTGCATCCTTTTGGAGCAGGACAGACTCGAAGAGGCAGAACGAGACCTGCTCCATGGTCTCGATCTTATTGGCTGGGGGATGAACCCGTATTACCAGATGATCGCGTGTGTAGCGTTGTTTCGCCTGCGTGAGATTCAAGGCCGCCCCGCAGATGCCCTCGCGTTCCTGGCGCGCCTGGAAGAGACATGGCCGGATATTGCTTTCTGCACGCGTGGTTTGCGGCTGACGCATGGCTTGCGGACAGCAGCGGATCATTCGCTGGAAGACCCCGCCACGCTGGCAGAAGCAACTGACTGGTGCCAGACTTTCGCTTTGTCCCCTAGTGGAGATGAGTCCCCGCCGGGAATGGGGCCGTTCGGGGCAGCCGAAGCCTACTATCTGGCCTCTCTCGCCTGGGTTCGCCTTCTGGTTGCTATCGGCAAAGCGCAAACAGCACGGCCTTACCTCGAACAGCAGCTCGAACTGGCCTCCAGCCATGGCTTGATTAACCGCATGATCGAGCTTTCCCTGTTGGATGCTCAAGCCTGGAAGGCGCAGGGCGATGGTGACCGCGCTGACGCAGCGCTCGAGCGGGCGTTGGTGGCTGCGCAGCCCGAAGGCTATCTCCGCATCTTCGACCAGGGGGATGCTCTTACCCGGTTACTTGTCGAGGCTGCCCGGCGCGGCATCTGTCGCGAATATATCGGGCGGGTACTGGCTCTCATCGGAGCGCCAAAACCCCCTGGCGCCGGGCAGGATAGCAATGTCACCCGGCTGGGTGCATCCCACCTGGAATCTGGTGAACACATCAGCGAACGCGAGCTGGATGTGCTGCGCCTCATGGCTCTGGGGGCTTCGAACCACGAGATTGCCGCGCAGCTTGTGATCACGGTGGGAACGGTCAAAAGTCACATTAACCACATTCTCGGAAAGCTGGATGCCCAAAATCGGACCGAAGCCGTTGCGCGGGCGCGAGGGCTGGGCATGCTCGATATCTAACCTGAAATCTAACTTTCGATAGATGACACCGAACCGGCTTGCCGTTATGCTTACTCCAGCACAACCGCAAGCCGGTTGGTTATTTAGGCTCTCCCGTTTCCAACGGGAGGAATCCCCAGATTTGGGGTGTGTGGGCG
>DYIZ01000083.1 GCA_020723385.1 Candidatus Aquidulcis sp. | reverse complement strand
AGCCTGGCGCTGACCGACCCGCAGCAGCAGCGCGACTGTTTGCAGCGCGTTCTGGAAATCAACCGGGCGCACTCGCTGGCAAAAGCGCGTCTCGACAAGCTCACTTCCGCCCAGCCCACGCCAGTTCCCTCCACAGAACCGCCGCCCACGCCGAAAACCGGGCCAACCGATTGGACGTCAGCCTACCGAGAGACGCCCGTATCGCCCAGCCCGGCGGCAGCCGAACCTGCCGAGCCGGTCATCCCGCCCCCGCCGCCAGTGTACCGACCCGAGCCAACTGATTGGGCGGCGGCTTTCCGGGAGACGCCTGCGCCGATGCGCCCCGAAGCAACCGTACCTGCCGAGCCAGCCATCCCTACATCGCCGACAAAAACCGAGCCTCCGGCCTGGATCGCGGACTTTCGCGAATCCGTCTCGCCGCCGATCGCCCCGCGGGAACAGCGGCCCCTGTCAATTCCAGATAACCGGCTGACCAGCGCATCCATTGATGAGCTGCGTCCCACTTCAAGCACTCCCATCAAAGCTGCCGCACGCTCTACCCGAAAGTCGAAATCCCGCTCACCTGTTTTACCAGTCTTGATCGGCCTCTTTGGTTTCATTTTGCTGCTGGTATGCGCAGGCGGCAGTTACATGGCCTGGAGCACCTTTTTTCAAGGGACGCCAACCCCGGCTCCGATAAATTATCGGTCTACACCAACGAGTTTCCCCACCTTCCCGCCCTCCCGCACGCCGACGCTGACCTTTACGCCCATCCCCACCCGCACGATTACCCCCACGCCAACCATCACCCCCCTGCCCACCCTCGGCCTGCCTGGCCCAACCGCAGCCGCCAATATGGCGCTCATCGAACAGCAGGTCATCAATATTCGCGGCCTGGAATTATTGACTGAAGTTCCCAAGTATGTGACGACACACCCTCGTTTCGACCAGGAAATGTTGACCGATGTTGTTACCGGACAATATCTGGCAGAGCTAAAAAACCAGGAGCTGACCTACAAAGCTTTTGGGTTTTTGGAACCCGATTTCAACCTGACGGCTTACGCGCTCCATAACATGAGCGCTGGGGCGCTAGGCTTGTATGTGCCCTGGAAAGATCAAATCTTCGTATTCGGTTTGCGTTTTGGCGGTGTGGAGGAACTGACTTACGCCCATGAGTTCAACCATGCCCTGGTTGACCAGCACTACCCGATGGATACGCAATTGGGGCTGTACCCGACCTGCCAGTGGGATTCACAGCATTGTGAGGCCATCACGGCCCTGGTGGAGGGCGATGCCGAACTGCTGATGTACCTGTGGTGGATGGAATATTCATCGGAAACCGATTGGCGGGATTATTGGTTTTACGTTCCCGCCGCGTCGCTGCCCTCCGGGCAAAAGACGCCGCCGGTTTTCGGGCCGCAAGCCATTTTCCCGTACACTTTCGGCTACAATTTCGCTCAATATCTGTACGACAACGGCGGGTGGGACGCCATCAACCGGGCTTACGGTAACCCGCCTTTGAGCACCGAGCAGATCATGCACCCCTCAAAATACCTGGCCGGCGAGCGGCCATATCCCGTTTCTGACCCCTCGCTGCTCGACGCGCTGGGCGAAGGCTGGCTGCCAATCGCCGATGACTCGCTGGGCGAGTTTACAACGTTTCTGCTGCTGCGTTACGGCACAAATGTTGCAGCCCAGTTAGAAGAAGATGTGGCATTTCAGGCGGCGCAAGGCTGGGGGGGCGATCATTACCAGGTTTATTTCAACCCGGTAGTCAGCGACACGGTTTCTGCAGCGCACTGGATCTGGGATTCGTCGTCCGACGCCACACAATTTCGGAATGCGCTGCTCGATTATCAGGAAATGCGCTTCAGCGGATCGGTGGACAGCGCCGCCGGGGTGTGCCGCGGCTACGCACAGGTAAGCTGTGTGTTCTCGAAGGGCATCGAAACCTTGTGGATCGTCGCCCCCAACCAGGCATTCGCCGAGGCGGCGCTGACAAAATACACAGGATTTCGGTAGAATATTGCTGGGGGATAAACGGAGCTTTTTTATCACGGCTGTCGCGAATAGACAAATGGCACGAATTCTCGAAAACATTCGTGGTATTCGATTATTCGTGGCATTCGTGATTAACTCGAAATGGTCACCAACCCCTTGAGATACGCCCCCTCGGGGAAATTCAGCGCCACAGGATGGTCAGGAGATTGGTGAAGATGTTCGAGAATTTGGGCATTCACGCCCGCATCGAGCGCGGCGGATGCGACGATTTTCTGGAATAGGTCGTCACTGATGCCCCCTGAACACGAAAACGTGACCAGCAGCCCGCCGGGGCGCAGCAGCTTGAACGCCAGCAGGTTGATATCCTTGTAGCCGCGCGCCGCCTTCTCGGCCTGGGCCGCGGTGGGGGCAAACTTGGGCGGGTCGAGGATGATCATATCGAACGATTTCCGGCTGTCGCGGAATTTACGCAACAACTGGAAAACATCGCCATCGAGAAGCTCTACCCGGTCAAGGGGCAATTGGTTGAGCGCCAAGTTTTCAGCAACCATCGAGAGCGCATCGGCTGAGGCATCCACCGCGGTCACGGAAGACGCGCCGCCCGTCAGGGCGTTGACAGTAAATCCCCCGGTGTAACAGAAACAATCCAGCACATCCCGCCCTGCTGCCAGCGCCCGCACACGCGCCCGGTTGAGGCGCTGATCGAGATAGAAACCGGTTTTGTGCCCGCGGCGCACGTCCACCGCGAATTTCAACCCGTTCTCCTCGATAATGATGCGCTCGGGCGGCTCATCGCCCTTTATGCTGGCTATACGCATAGAAAGTCCCTCGAGCTGGCGCACATCCGCATCGGATCGCTCGAAGACCCGCGCCGCGCCGGTCAACTCAAGGGCCAGTTCAGCCAGAGTGTCGCGCCAGTGCTCGGGGCCGGCCGAGAGACTCTGCATCACCAGCGTATCGCCATACCGGTCGAGGATCAAACCGGGCAAGCCGTCGGATTCAGCGTGGACGAGACGACCAGTAATCAGTGAACAGTTATCAGTGATCAGTGAACGCTCGTTGTTAATGGCAGGTTGATCACCGATTACTGATAACTGATTACTGCTGACTGATAACTGTCTCCTAGCGATGGCGGCGGTCAATCTCTTACGAAAGAACTCCGGCCCAATGACATCGGTTTCATCCCACGACCAGACACGGGCAACGATTTGTGACTGCGGGCTGAAGGCGGCCCAGGCCAGGAACTCCCCCTGAACGGAGCGCACCTCCACGGTCTCGCCGATCCCGATTGGCCCACGCATCTCACCCACCGCGCCGGAGAAGATCCACGGGTGGCGGCGGAGCAGGGATTTTTCGCGTCCAGGTTTGAGGATGAGTTGAGACATCGAGGTAACAGTGATATACAAAACGTAAATCGTAAAACGTAATCCGTGCGGTACGTTTTACGATTTACGTTTTACGGATAGCGATTCATAAAACTCAAGCAACGATCCCCAACTGCTTCCCTGCCGCTTCGATCACATCCATAGCGTGCTCGATCTCGTCCGGCTCGTGAGCGGCGGTAACGGTGGCGCGCAAGCGGGCCAGGCCGACCGGCACAGCGGGAGAAACCACCGGCAGTACGAACAAATCCTGCAACTGGCAAAGGCGGGTGAGCATGTAACCCGCCTCGTCGGTGCCGCACAGCACCGGGACGATGGCGGTTTCGGTACTCATCGTATCGAAACCGCGCTGCTTGAGGCCGCTGATGAATTGCTGTGAATTGGCGTTCAGTTTTTCGATGCGCCAGGGTTCGTCGAGAATAACCTTGAAGGCTTCGTTGGCAGCGGCGGCCTGCGCCGGGGGCAATGCCGCCGAGAAGATATACGCCCGGCTGGCGTGGCGCAGGTAATCAATCACGTCTTTCTTTCCGGCAATGTAACCGCCCACCGAAGGGATCGTCTTGCTCAATGTGCCCATTTTGATGTCAACCGAGCCGGGCAGGCCGAAGTGTTCCTCGATGCCGCGCCCGGTCTTGCCAAGCACACCCACTGAGTGCGCCTCGTCAACCATCAGCCAGGCGTTGTACTTCTGGCATAGCTCGACCACCTTCGGGAAGTTGATGATGTCGCCATCCATACTGAAAACAGCATCAACAACAACCAGTTTAGCCGAGCCTTCGGGCACTTGCTGAAGGCGGGTTTCCAGCGCATCCATGTCGTTGTGGATAAAGCGCAGGAATTTCGAACCCGACATCAAGCAGCCATCCACGATGCTGGCATGGTTGAGCTTGTCACAGATCACATAATCTTCGCGCCCGAGCAGGGTCGAAACGGCCGTCAGGTTGGTAACATAACCGGATGTGTAAGTGACAGCCGCCTCGGCGTGTTTGAAAGCAGCAATCGTCTCCTCCAGCTCATGGTGGATGGAGAGCGACCCGGCGAGAGTGCGCACACCGTGAGTGCCAGTCCCATATTTATCAATGGCGGCCTTGGCCGCGGCGTTGATGCGAGGGTGGCCGACCAACCCGAGGTAGGAGTACGAGGCGTACATGCCCATCTCGCGCCCGTTGACCATCACGCGCGCCCCGCCGCGCAGCTCGCTGATGGGTTGGTTGTAGAAATACAGCCCGGCATCTTTCAAGCCATTAGCCCGTTCAGCCATGGCGCGCACGCGGCGTATAACAGCGTCATCAACCTGATGGATATCCATGAGTACACTCCTAACCCGGACAAGCCGGAAAAAGATCGCTTCCGCAGGAAGCGCAAACACAAAGTCCACGAAAGGGTTACACAAAGGGGACAAAGAAAAAACGATTTAAACTCTTGTGTCCTTCGTGAAGTCCTTTGTCTCCTTTGTGTTTAGAAAATCTTTGCACAAAAAACACAAATTCAATTCGTAAGTTACTGAAGATAAGATAACGACGGCAAGTTTAGCCGAGGGAGGGAAAACTGTCAACAATAGACCCCAGGGGTTGTTAATAACCCTGGGGCTCACAAGCTACACCGCAACCGGGATGCGCTTGCCATTCACGATGGCGTACATTTTGCCCGGCCAGACGAAGCTGCGGTCGGGGCCGTGAACCTGGATGCCGGAAAATACTGCATAGTCGGCGTGATCGGCATGGACGGTGAGCGCAATCATACGCTCCAAATCTTCGAGAATGGCATCGTAAGCCAGCCGGGTAACGGAGAGCAAATCGGGCGAGGCCAGTTTTTGGAAACCTGGAGAGAGCCGCTGGTCGAGCAGCGATTGTTCGACATCATCCGGATCAACCGCCGTACACAACGAACCCGCCAGTGCGTCTGCCAGGAATACCTGCAACGCGCCGCACGCGCCGGAGTTGCCGGTGCGGTTGGGGCGCGTGCAAACACCGATTTCGCCATTTCTGCCGATGGCGATATGCGGCATGGCAAAATAAACATACCGCTCACGGCCATCCATGTTGGGCGCATGATGGTGCGCCGCGCCAAAACCGGTTTTTCCGACTGTAATCATGCCAGCCAGGCTGGCGAAGTTGAACGCTTCGCCCCAGGTTTTCTGGATTTCGTCTACCAGCGGGCGGGTGATCTCATCACGGCAGACGGCCACGCAAGCAATTGTACTGAACTTATGGAAGCCATGCGTGAGCAGCTGCCCATACGTGCGGGCGACAAATTCGTGCTCGGAGAGCGCGTTGGGGTATTGTTCGGTGAGAGCTTGTTGAAATGAGGACATGGGGGCTCCGGTGATCAGTTATCAGTTATCAGTTATCAGTGATCAGTAATCAGTTACTGATCACTTTTTTCAAACCTTCTTCGTTGAGAATGGGGACGCCCAATTCACGCGCCTTGTCCAGCTTCGAGCCGGGATTTTCGCCCAGGACGAGGTAGTTGGTTTTCTTGCTGATCGAGTCGGTAACTTTACCGCCGTGGGATTCGATGAGGAACTTGGCGTTTTCGCGCGACAACGTGGGCAGGGTGCCGGTGATGACGAAAGTCTGACCAGCGAGGGCCATCGGGGTCGCTGCACCCGCGGGTTTGATCTCAGCCCGGGGCCAAACACCCACCGAGCGCAGCTTCTCCAGGAGAGCGTGATTCGCCGGGCGGGCAAACCAATCTACGATTGCCTGGGCAATATTGGGGCCGACGCCCTCGATCATTTGCAGTTCATCGAGGGCGGCACGCGCCAGCTCATCGAGCGAGGGATAATAGCGGGCCAGGTCGCCAGCCATCACTTCGCCGACGCCGCGTATCCCGAGGGCGCCGATCAACCGGGACAGCGGACGCTCTTTGGAGGCAGCCACCGCCGCGAGCAGGTTATCAGCCTTCTTGCCGGCAAACCCCTCCAATTCGAGGAGCTGCTCTTTCGTCAACGTGTACAGATCGGCCACATCGTGAACCAATCCCGCCCCGATGAGCTGCTCGACGATCTTGATGCCCAACCCCACAATATCCATCGCACCCCTGGAAACGAAGTGTTCGACGTTGCGGATCAACTGCGCCGGGCAGGCGGCATTGACGCAGTACCATGCCACTTCTTCAGCAAGGTGCTCGACAGGCTGGTCGCAAGCCGGGCATGTCTCGGGGGGCGTGTAGGGCCATTCAGTACCGGTGCGGGCATCCACCACCGGGCCGATAACGTAGGGAATCACGTCGCCGGCGCGTTTGACGGCCACCCGGTCACCGGGGCGAATATCTTTCTCGGCGATGTAGTCGAAATTGTGAAGGGTGGCGCGCTCGACGATCACGCCGCCGATTTCCACCGGTTCGAGCACCGCATAGGGGGTCAGCACCCCCGTGCGGCCCACGTTGACGCGAATCTCATTCAGCCGGGTGGTCACCTCCCGAGCCGGGAATTTGAAGGCAATCGCTCCGCGCGGGTCTTTGCCGACGAATCCCAAATCGGCAGCCAGGATGTGATCATCGAGCTTGATGACCGCGCCATCCATCTCGAACGGCGATTGGTCGCGCTGTTCAGTCAATTTTTGGCAGGCGGCGATGGCCGATTCGATGTCGGGGCAGGCAGTAAATTGGGGGACGGGGAAACCGAGGGCGCGCAAGGTTTCCAGGGTATCAGTTTGCGTCGTCGGACGCTCCCCCTGCCCCCTATCCCCTATCCCTGAAGGCGAAGGCCCTTCAGGAGAAGGGGCGCTTTCCCAGGCCACGATTTGGTACACCAACAGCGTCAGCGGGCGGGAAGCGGTGAGAGCCGGATCGAGCTGGCGCAGGCTGCCGGCGGCCGTGTTGCGCGGGTTGAGATAGGTTTTCTCACCGGCTTTTTCGAGACGCTGGTTGAGGGCGTCGAAATCTTTGATGGTGATGAAGGCCTCTCCCCGAACGACGAGGTAGTGAGGTATCAAGGAAACAGGTAAACTGGTAGACATGGATTCTTTGGCGCTGTCTACTTGTGTACTTGATACTTGTTTACCCGCCACAGGTACCCGCAGCGGCAGCGCCCGGATCGTCCGCAGGTTGGCCGTGATGTCCTCGCCGATCTCGCCGTCGCCGCGCGTGGCGCCCTGGACAAAGGCACCATCCCGGTAGTGAAGCACCACGGTGAGGCCGTCAATCTTCGGCTCGACGGTGAAGGCGGCCCGCTCGACGCGGTCATCCAGCTTGCGGATGCGCTCGTACCAGGCGCGCACGCCGTCGGCATCGAAAGCATTCGCCAGGCTGAGGATGGGCGCGGGATGGCGGACTTTGACGAACCTGTCGAGCGGGATTGCGCCCGCGCGCTGGGTGGGCGAATCGGGCGTGATCCACTCAGGGTGGTCGGCTTCGATCTGGCGCAGCTCGACTACCAGTTGGTCGAATTCATAATCGCTGATGAGGGGAGCGTCGAGAACGTGGTAGCGATGATTGTGGAAATGGATTTCGCGGCGCAAGGCTTCCAGCCGTTGATGGAGAGGGTCAAGAGAGCGTGTGGCGTCCATGTGTGGTATTATAGCCTTAAATTGGGTTCCCATCGGATGGTGAAAAGAAGGAGCGGGCTATGTCATCTCCCAACGAACCTCAGCTCATGGCGCTGCAATGCCCTCAATGCGGGGCGGCGCTCAAACCCCTTGCTGAAACTTATGTTATTTGCCAATACTGCGGGGCGAGCCTGATTCTGAACAGACCCGTCGAGGCCGCGACTCAAAACGCCGTTTCGCCGCAAACGCCAGCGGGGCAAGCGCCTGTAACCGCTGTGCGCGGGATGCGGCTGAAACAGTTCGTTTACACCGACACGCAGGGCACGGGGCTGGAGATGTTTCGGATGCTGGCCCCCGTGGGTTGGCGCTTCCAGGGTGGATGCCGCTGGCTGCTGAATAACCCCGGCATGCCGGCGGCGATCAGCCTTCAGCTTGGCAACCCCCAGGGGGCGGAGGCCTTCGAGATCCTGCCAAACATGAATTTCACCTGGAACAACAATCCCATGACGCGCATGATGTTCCCGGTGGGATCGCGCTACTTCGGGGCTGAAGTGCGCCCGCCAATGAAAGTGCTGGAAGCTTTCCATCAGCTCGTGCTGCCGCGTTACCGGGGTTCGATGGGCAGCCTGCAAATCCTGAACGAGGAGCTTCAGCCAGACCTGCCACGGCTGGTCAAGTCCGAGGCGGCGGTCAGCGGCGGGTGGGCGGAGGGGGCCAAAATGCGGATTCGCTACACCGCTGGGAACAACCAACTCGACGAGGAGCTTTACGGAGTGGTGGAGGTATTTCGCGCCCCCATCGCTTCGGTGTTCGGCCCTTCCGAGGTGATTTTCTGGTGGGTGGATTATCTCTTCTCGTTCCGCACTGCCGCCGGGCATCTGGACGCCGCCGCAGACCTGTTCTCGGTGATGATCAGCTCGTTCCGGCTCAATCCCCATTGGTATGCGGCGTACAAGTCCATCATCACCTATCTGGCGCAGGCGCAAATCCAGCATATCCACCATATCGGGCAAATCGGCGAGATTTATGCCCGCACGGGGCGCGAGATGCGCGAGCAAAACCTGAACGACTGGTATGCCCGCAAGGCGACCTACGACCGGTTGGCAACCGACCGCAGCCGCGCTATTCGGGATGTGGATGCTTTCTTCGATCCCCACCGGGAGGAAGTCGTCGAACTGCCCGCCGGATATGGTCACGCCTGGGCGAACAACTTGGGGGAGTATATTTTGACCGAGGAGGCGAGTTTCAACCCGAATGTGGAGTCGAACCAGCACTGGGAGGAGATGGAACAGAAGTAAAAAGAGGAGAACGGCATTAAGCGTGAAGATTTCTGGCGAGATATGGAATCAGAAACAGTATAAAACTTATTAATGCCTGGTAATTCCAGCCATCACCACTGCCCCAATCAACAGCGCCAATCCCGCCCCATCGAACACCACGAACCGCCCGATGGCGGCGCGGGCAACCGGGTGACTGTCCCCCAGCGTAAGATAGATCGCCGACTCCCCCACCAATCCGATGGCCTGCATGACAACCGCCTCCCACAACGAGAGACGGTTTTTCATCGGATTCCAAAGCGCTACCGCATAAGGCACATTCCACATCAGGAACAGCACGCCCAGGGCGCGAATCACGGCCGCGCCGACTTCCCCTTCCAGTTCAAAGGCAGAGGCGTAACCTTGGGGGGCAATCAAAAATGCAATCGCACATTGCACGTTGAAGAAAAAGACGACAGCGACGCACAGGCGGGAAAGCCATGGTTTCATAGAATTTAGACCTCACAGGTTTTAAAAACCTATGAGGTCCGATCATTTGACGACTTCTTTCAACGCCTCACCAAAAATACCCACCGCGTCTTCGATCTGCTGGTCGCTGACGATGAGCGGCGGAATCCAGCGGATGACGTTGTCATAAGTGCTGCACGTGAGCAGCATCAGCTTGCGCTCTTCGCAGGCATGAACGACCGCCTTGGCCGTCGCCTTGTCGGGCTTGCGGTCGGATGTGCGGAACTCGGTGGCGACCATCAATCCCAACCCGCGCACGTCGCCAATGACAGGATATTCGAGCTGGAGATGCTTGAGATGGTTGACCAGTTGAGCGCCGCGCAGGCGGGCATTCCCCAGCATATCTTCTTCCTTCATCGCCTGGATCGTGGCAACCGCCGCCGCGCAGGCGACGGCGTTGCCGCCATACGTGCCGCCGTGCGTGCCGGCCTGCCATTTCTTCATCAGGTCGAGGCGGCTGAATACGCCGGAGAGCGGCAGCCCGGAGGCAATGCCTTTGGCGACGGTCATAATGTCGGGCAGAATATCGAAGTGCTCGAAGGCGAACCATTTGCCCGTGCGGCCAAATCCCGATTGCACCTCGTCGCAGATGAGCAGGATACCGTGCTTGTCGCAGATGTCACGGACACCTTTGAGGAATCCTTGCGGTGGGACAACATAACCACCCTCGCCCAGCACCGGCTCGATGAGGATCGCGGCTGTTTCCTGGGGGGCAGTTTGGGTGAGCAGCAAGTATTCCAGTTCTTCGAGACACCACTGGCTGGTAGTCGCCTCATCCCAGCCGTAGCGATACGCGTACGGGTACGGGGTGACAAACACGCCCGGCATGAGCGGCTGGTAGCCGACACGGTAGACAGTCTTCGAGGTGGTCAGCGACATTGTGCCGACGGTGCGGCCGTGAAAGCTGCCCTGGAAGACGATGACATTCGTCCGCCCGGTGGCGTGGCGCGCCAGCTTGATCGCCCCTTCGATAGCTTCTGCGCCCGAGTTGGTGAAGAAGAATCCATCAATGGCGGGCGGGACGATGGTGCGCAGCTCATCTACCAATTCGAGCATGGGTTTGTGAAAGACGATATTGGCCTGCCCGTGAAGGAGCAAGCCGGCCTGGCTGCGAATAGCTTCAACCACTTTGGGGTGGCAGTGCCCGGTGTTGGTCACACCGATCCCGCAGGTGAAATCGAGCCAGCGGTTGCCGTTGACATCGTAAATATAGCAGCCCTGCGCGTGATCAGCGTGAATCGGGAAGATGCGCGACCAGACGGGGGAGAGGTGGGAAATAGAGTCTTGAGGGGACATAGGGAATCCTATTTGTTGTGTTGTGTAGTCTAGGGCCTTGCGCCTGTCCCCGCCACCCGCCCACAAGGGGCTAGACTACGCTATATTGGGAGTATGGAGCGTGTTCCGTGAGCAAACGGAACACGCTCCATACATCAAAATCGCAGCCTATGCGGAAAGATACTCCGCCGCCCACTCTACACCCGCATTCGACAGAGATGCAGGGGTGGGCAGGCCATCGGGGGTGAATCCCATGTAATGATAGTAAAGATCGAGGGCGGCGTCCAACTCCTCGTGGGTGAGAGCGACACCTGCCGTGGGGCCGGTACCCGCCAGGGGTTTGAAAAACTTGGAGGGCAGGCTGTCATCTTTGCGGCTGAATCCCTCGCGGGCGTTGAAAACCCGCATCAGGTTGATCCGGCGCTCCCCGATTTTCATCAACTCGAACAAACTCACCTTCCAACCAGTGACGGCGCGAATCATCTCGACCGTCTCAGCAGGGCCATAAAGCGTCCAGGTTGGGCCATAGACGAACTGGCACAACTCCAGGCTGTCTGCCATACTGTAGAAGATTTGGGTATAGGCCGCGAAACGCACTTTTTCCGCGCCCAGGCTGCGAAATCCGGGCGGCTCGTGCAAATCCAGCTCGCGCAAGCGGTCGAGATTGAAGGCTGCGACGCCCTCTTCGTAGTAGGGATCGTGCTCGGAGGATTGGTGGTCTGCGCCGAAGGGGTTGACGGCGTAGATGAGACCCAGCGACCGTTTGGCCTGCGGCATGTGCGCCGGGGCTTCCTCATTCTTCACGGTGACGAGACACTCCTCGGCGGCCGCGCCCCACACTTTGGCAGCCCGCGCCGACCCTTCGGCCAGAATCTCGCCCAGCGGGGTGGATTTGGTCACGATCTGCTTGAGCACTTCGATCATGGCATCCACGTTCCCGAAGCGCAGCTCGATGCCGCCAGTGTCCTCTAATCCTATGATGCCCTTCTCGAAACATTCCATGGCGAAGGAAATCGTCGCGCCGCAGGAGATGGTATCCACGCCATACATATCGCAAATCTGGTGAGCGTGAGAGATCGCCGCCAGGTCGCTGATGCCGCAGTACGAGCCGAATGTACCGATGGTTTCGTACTCTGCGCCGCCGTAGAGCGGATCGGCGGTATATTGGCCTTCGGTGATCTCCACCACCCGCTTGCAGCGCACCACACAGGCGTAGCAGGTATCGCGTTTCTTGAGGATCGTGGCCGCCATCGTCTCGCCGCTGATCGGTTCGGCAGTCTCGAACTGGCCTTCGTTGTAGTTGCGGGTGGGCAGCGTGCCGAGCATATTCTGGAACATGACCACGCTGGCGGTACCCAGCTTTCCCAGGCCATCCATATCGGCGTTTTGGGGCATCAGCTTGGGGCCGGTCCGGTTGAGAGCGGTCAGCGCCTCCGGGTCGGCAATCTCCGGTTTGTTATGCCCGCGCACGACGATGGCTTTGAGATTTTTACTCGCCATCACCAGCCCCATGCCGGTGCGGCCGTTCATACGGTTGGACATATTGACAATCCCGGAGAAACGCACGCCAATTTCGGCAGCCGGGCCGATCTGCATGACCTCGATCTTCGGGTCGCCAAGCTCCTGCTTGAGAAGCTCCTCGACATCCCCTGTGATTTTGCCCCACAGGTGCGAGGCATCTTCCAGGGAGGGCTGACCGTCAATGATCTTGAGATAGACCGGCTTGGGGGATTTTCCGGTGATGACGAGACCATCGAACCCGGCGAACTTGAACTCGGCGGGGAAGAATCCACCCGCTTGAGAATCTCCGATCGCTCCCGACATGGGGGATTTGGCATTGACGTTGATGCGGCTCTGCCCGGAGATGCTGGCCCCGGTGACGACGCTGTCCATAACGGTCATCACGTTCTCGGGGGCGAGGGGATCCACCCCGGCGGGAGTCTGTTTCAAGATGTAATACATCCCCATCAGGCTGCCGCCCATATATTTGCGGTAAAAAGCCTCGGAGGGCGTCTCCACTTCGAGGGCGCCGGTCGTTAAATTGATATGCAGGATTTTACCATTGTAACCGTAGGGCATGTGAAACTCCTTTCGCAAACTAATCGCCAGCGGTTTCTTCCGGCGCCTTGCTCCAGGCGAAGATATTCTTGGTATCCACGAGTTTGCCATTGATATCGGTCAGAATCTTGGGTGGGTCTTTCTTCTGCGTCAGCAGCGATACCACGATCAGCAGGACGACCGAAATGATGAAAGCCGGGGTGGATGCGATGTAAATAGAATCCCAGATAACATCATCCGCCATCTCACCTTCATATACGACCGGCAAGACATACATATACATCCAACTCACGGTCAGCACAACCCAGGATATCATACCTCCAAAGAAGGAGGCCAGCGCGCCGGTATGGTTTGCTTTTTTCCAGTACATGCCGATCAGATACGGAGCGGCCATACCAACCAGGATGGAAGTGTTCGCCATGACGGCCAGTTTATAGATCGTCGAGGCGAATAATGCAATTGCCAGACTCATGACACCGCTAACGAGCAAGGAGATACGAGTCAGGCGCAATGCGTCTTTATCTGACAGTTTGGGCCGGTAGACCTTGACGATGTTCTCGGTGAACATGGTCGCGCCGGCGAGGAGCGAACTGTCGGAGGTGCTCATCAGGGCGGAGGCAATCACAGCGACAAAGACGGCCACGAGAACCGGAGGCAGGTACTTCATTGCCATCAGGATGAGGATATTTTCGGTTTGCGCTCCGCCGAGTTCCGGCCCAAGAGCGCCATAAGCGACCACGCCAATCAATGGGGAAAGGACGCCAAAACCGAGATACAGAGCGCCTGCCAGGAAGGTGGCCTTGACGGCTGTACCCTCGTTCTTGGCCGCGCAGGTGCGCTGCAAGTAATCCTGAGCCGGAATTGCACCCAACCCTAACGCAAGCCAGGCAGCAATGTAGTAGAACCATCCATGCACCCCAAAATAGCCGTAATACCCGTCGTCTGCTGTTGGCCAGATGGCGAAGGTATTTGTGGTGTACTGTGCGCCGGCCATATTGAACATATTACTTATGCCATCCACACTGACGATTATGGCAATGGTGATGATGACCAGGCCAATCGAGGTCAGAAACATCTGAAGGAAATCAAGCGCAGTATCCGCCCAAAGGCCGCCCATCAAGGTATACAAAGTCACAATGACGGTCACCAGGATCATGCCCCACGCAAGCGGCCAACCCAGGAGAGCCTGCATGACAGCGCCGCCGGCGACGATCTGCGCTGCCGTCCAGCCGAAGTAGGTGATGATCTGAGTGACCGTGCCGATGACCGACATGGCTGTTCCGTAGCGATGCTGGAAGAAATCCATGATCGTCACGTACTGGGCGCGCCGGGCCAGGCGGACAACGAAGACGCCGGCGATAACGAGGCACATCGTCGCCCCAAACGGATCGAAGACCACACCCTGGAAACCGTACTGGTAGGCTTCGTTGCTCGACCCCATGAGGGTCTCGGCGGCGAACCAGGTTGCCATGATCGAAGGCGCAGCCATCCATAATGGCAGGCGACGCCCGGCGAGGACGTAATCCACATTAGACTCGACTTTCTTGGATGCCCAAAAACCGATGATCATGCGAATGATCAGGATCACCACTATCCCACCAAGGATCAGGCCTGCATGTTCATAAGCCCCAAGTTCCATCTCGTTCTCCTTTTTATTTGATGAATGGTATCGCGTGCGATAACCGCTCGGCTAAAAGAATGACTCTCTGGGATTTGCCGCAATGTGCCGCCGGCGGTGGGTCGGATTTTCAATCCGACCCACACTGCGCCGCCAGAATAACTGACATGTCACGGCGATTCCCAATGAACCTAAAAGATTTACATCTCTTTGATCCCATACGGGAAGCCATAATCGGCCATCTTCTTCATGAATAGAACCGGATCGAAAGCCTCCGGGCCAAGCACACCAACACCTTTCCACTCGCCGTGTTCGAGCAGATCCCAACCGATGACGGCGTTGAAGGCGGTCTGCGCTACTACGGATTGGCAGCCCCACTTTGCCATGCACTCTTCGTTGTCAGCCACCTGGTACAGGTAAACCTGCTTGTCTTTGCCATCTTTTTTGCCCTTCACCCAGGTCCCGGCGCAGGTTTTGCCGAACATGCGGTCGCCCAGGTGGGCAGGGTCGGGCAGGCAGGCAGCAACCACATCACGTGGGGCGACCATCACATCCTTGACCTTGATTTTCTCCTTGTTATCCAGGCCGAGCATGTGAAGGGTCTTCAACACGCCGATGAATTGATCACCCAGGCCATATTTGAAGGTTACCCGCTTGCAGGTCACCCAACGGGGCACCAGCAAGACTTCCTCGTGCTCCACGTTGACCACTTCGACTTTGCCGATCCCCTCGGGAAACTCGAACGTTTCCGGCTCAGAGAACGGCGGGGTGGTGAACCAGCCTTTTTCTTTCTCCCAAACCACCGGCGGATTGAGACACTCCTCGATGGTCGTCCAGATCGAGAAATTGGGAGCGAATTCGTAACCGCGCACCTCGATGTTGGCGCCGTCACGGATGCCAATTTCTTCGATTTCATCGAATAAATAATCCTGGGCATAACGAGCAAATACGTCAGCCATACCCGGCTCGACGCCCAGGCCGACCAGCGCCAGCAGCCCTTTCTCTTCCCACTGTTTTGCGCGCTCGAACTGGTAATCGCCCAACTTCACACCGCACGCCTCGAACGGTTTTTCGGGATGCGGCTCAGACAGCGTCATCGCCATATCCATGTAAGTGCAGCCCACGTTGAAGGCAGCATCGAAGATCGGCTCGTTGAACGAGGGATCGCAGGCGTTCATGATCAAATCAATGTTGTGTTTCCTGGCTAACGCCTCGATCATCTCCTGCTTACCCGCATCAATCCATTCGATGGGGAAACGATCTGGCTCGCCAAGCTTGGCTTGCACTTCCTTACAGCGGTCGAGGTTGTAGTCAGATAGAACAACTTTTTCCACCCACGCGCGTGGTTTTGCAATTGCAGCGATAGCTTCCCCGACGCCGCCGACACCGACAAGTAAAATTTTCATAAATTTTTCTCCTTCTATAGATTGTGAGTAAACAAGTACACAGGTAGACAAGTACCTGTTTACCAGTGTACTTGTTTACTCGTTTCCTTTTTTACCCGGACACTTCCTTCAACGTATCTTCCAACCGGTTGAGCATTTCGTCAATCTGTTCGTAGGTGATAATGAGAGGCGGCTCGATGCGGATGGTCTGGGCGCTGGTCAGGGTGCCAGCGACGAGCACGCCCCTTTTGAACAACCCGGCTGCGACTTTGTAGCCGGTCTCGGGTGTTTGGAAATGCATTCCGATGAGCAGTCCCAACCCGGTTACTTCGCGGTAGATTTGAGGATACCTGGCCGCCAGGGCCTTCAGCTTCGGGATGAGATACTGGCCCTTGGCAGCGGCTGCCTCCCATAGTCTATCGCGCAGGGTCACGTTGATGGCGGCGATAGCCGCACTGCAAGCCAGCGCGCCGCCTCCGGTGGTGGTGGTGTGGATAAAGGGATTGGGGTACATCATGCACTGCCAGATGTCCTCGTTGGCGCAGAAGGCGCTGATAGGCATCACCCCGCCGCCGAAAGACTTGCCGAGGGTCATAATATCGGGCACAACGTTCCAGTGATCCACACCCCACAGCTTGCCGGTTCGCCCGAGGCCGGTCTGCACCTCGTCGGCGATGAGCAGGACGCCGTAGTGTTTGGTGATCTCACGAATGCGTGGCCAGAAATCGTCGGGAGGCACGATGGCGCCCGCTTCGCCCTGGATCGGCTCGAACAGGCAGGCGGCGATGTCTACACCCACTTTCTGGCAAATATCCAACTGCTTCTCGACGGCATCGGCGTCGCCAAAGGGGACGTGGTAAACCGGCCCGCCATAGAGGATACCCGGCGGCACGCGGTAATCGGCTTTTCCTAACATACTGAGCGAACCCATCGTCTTGCCATGGAAAGCCTTCACCGCGGCGATAAAACCGCTCTTTCGAGTGTGCATCTTCGCCAGTTTGATCGCACCCTCGACGGCTTCGGTGCCGCTGGCGGCGAAGAAGCTGTATTTGATGTCGCCCGGCGTGATGAGCGCCATCAACCGGGCCAGCACGCCCCGCAGAGGGTCAATCAGCTCCTGGCTGGGCATGGGGGTATGATCGAGCTGAGCTTTCACCGTGTCTATGATCTCCGGGTTCGCCCATCCTAAATCGAGCAGCCCATATCCACCGAGGCAGTCAATATATTCGCGGCCGAGCACATCTCGGAACATAGCCCCCTTTCCAGTCCATTCAGTCACTGCCCAATCGCCAGCTTCTGTAACCGACTTGCGATATTCCAGCCAGCCTTTGTTGAAATGCTCGGCAAAGTTGTGCTGCGATTCTGCGATGATCGCTTTCCCCTCGGCCTCGGTGACCTCAGTTTTGTGAATGATGTCAATCCAGCGTTTGGAATAGGCAACCGCCTCGTCGAAAGATTGTGGCATAGAACCTCCGTGGTTTGTTTTTGTCATTCCCAATCCGATACTTCGTTGTACCAAATTTTCTTCGTCCCGACTTTTTCGCGGCCTTTCCATTTGCCGGATTTAGGCGTTTTCTCGAGGTAATCGAGAATCGCATCTGCCTTCTCCCGAATTGTGGCGCGATGCTCGTCGGTAAGAGCGGAAACGCTAACCATGGCGGTTTTCACCTTGCCGAGATTGGTGGTCGAGGTGTGATAGAAGCCCCAATCATCCGCCATGATCTTTGCCACGTATTTAACATTGATCACATCCATGTCCGATGGGCGCGCCCGGTCGGCTTCGCCCAACTGCGCTGCCAGCAGCAGCAGCATGGCGTCTTTCAAATCTTTGTCGTTGATCTGTACGATTTGCAGCTTTTGAAGGAGCAGATCGGTCAACGAGACGCTGTACGGGTTGATTTCCAGCCGCCCGCGATAATTGATGGGATGGTTGTAGGAAAGATCGTCGAAGAACACGTCAATCATGGGAACGCGGTCGCCGAAGTAGATGTGGCGGGTATTGCCGCTGAGCATAGCGGCGCGCTTTTCCAGATCGTAGCCCTGCTTTTCGAAGAACGGCACGATCTTGCCGCGGCATTTCCCGTAGCTGGCGTAATCAATATCGGTGAAGACCCGCTCGCCCAGACGCTCCATCCGGCGGTACAAATCAACATAGCCAGGAAAGTAGAAGTGTAAGGCAATCGGTCCCATCACACGCAGGATAACACCCTGCTTTTGACCCTCAATGGTCAGGCGGCGCGCTTCTTCCAGGTATGTCTCGGGTTGAGGGTACTCATCGAGAGGGATGTCTTTGGGGAGGCGAAATTTGCGTTCGGTTGGCATGATGGTCTCCTGACCTTCCCCTATCCCTTATCCCCTATCTGACAGGGGATAAGGGATAGGGGATTAGGGCGGTTATCCCGAGGTGAATACGTAATCCTTGACCTTACCCTTTTCCAGAACGATCAACGCGCCCTTGAGGATACCTTCGGAATACTCGCTGCCGGGGTTGACAATCAGTGTCCGGCGGATTTTCTGCGCGCCGCGTGATTCGTGGATGTGACCGTGCAAGCCGATGAGGGGCTGGTATTTCTCGATCATTTTCGCCACCGCCCGGCTGCCGACGTGAATTTTGCGGTCGGCGGCCTGGATAAGGTCTTTGGTCAGCTCGGGAGCCAGGTCGAGGGCGAATCCGTAGGGGGGTGCGTGGAAATTGAAGATGGCGTTGGATTTGTCTTTGACTTTCGCGACCAGCTCTTCCAGCATCGGCTCAAGCTCCGCATCCGGCTTTTCGCGAGGGGTATTCCAGGGGGTGGGGTTCGTCCACGAGAATGTGACCATCTCATGCTCGCCAACCATGACATTCTTGTTATTGCAGTTAACAATAGCCGACGAATCCTCGATGACTTGATCCACCTCGAAGTGGTCATCATTGCCGGGAGCCATGTAAACCTTGTAGGGCGTGCCTTTCAGGCGTTCGTCAGCCAGAGCGATCCACTCCTTCAGGCGTTTGAGCATCAATTCTTTGAACAACCGGTCCACTTCTGCCGGGTCTGATTTGTAGCACTGGAATTCGTCGGGGGTTTGGTGAACCCAGTAGTATCCCAATGACTCGATGGTTTTCTTGAGCTTGTCCAGTTCTTCCTGGGTGGTAGCCTCAGTATAGTGGCTCATGAGGGTGGTGTGCCAGCCGCCGCCCGGCTTTTCGACAAGCGGGATCAGCACTTTTCCGGTCAGATCGCCCAACAAAATGCCCACGTCCACGTTGTAAACCTTCAACGCGTTCAAATACTTGCGATAGCACAAGTTCGAGCCGTGAATATCGGTGACGAAGAAGATGCGGATTTGTTTTGCCATTGTGGTCTCCAGTCATCAGTGATCAGTGAACAGTGATCAGTGATCAGTGATCAGTAATCAGTGATTGGGTTAACCGCTGATTACTGTTCTGGCCACCTTACAGCTTACGAAACAGGCACTTTGAGCGCAGGCGAAGAGGGCCGAATCGCCCGAACTACGCATCCTTCGACTTCGCTCAGGATGCTTTTCCTAAAAGTGTAGGGTAGCTAGATTACTGCTCACTGATTACTGTTGACTGATTACTGGACTAATCCGGCGGCAGTTCGCCAAAGGTCATGCTGACATCCACGCCGACCTGTTTGTTGCGGCTCTTCCAGAAGAAATACCAGGCGATGCCGAGACCCCAGATCGCGGCGTACAGTACCAACGACCCGAAGGTCAACTCCTCGAAGTTAGGCATAACCACGTAGAAGTAGAACAAGATCGCCAAATAGATCAGGTTGGTGATGCCGCCGATGGTTACAACCGGGATACCCAGAATTTTCCAGCTTTTATAGGGCGATGCATCCCAAATGTGGCGTACTTTCTTTACATAGGGGAAGATCACCGCAGCAAGAGCGGTTACGCCGAAAACCGATACGATCTCGAGCGCCGTGATCGAAAGACCGGTCATTGGATTGCGCCAGAAAGCATAGAGCGCAATGCCAAGCTCACCCAAAATGAAACAAAGAATGTGATTCTTGACCGGCGTCGCCCAGCGATAATCAATATCAGCGAACCATTTCGGCCCCATGCGATCCATACCCCAGGCGAAGAGGATACGGGGGAAAGCCAGGTACGACAATGCAACGTACCAAATATTGAACAGAATGAATGACCCCGCCATCAAGATCAACAGAATGGGGCTTTTCGTCAGCATAGCGGCCAGGCCAACGTAGTGCGTTGACCAGGGCACCGTATAACCTTCAAGGCCGTTGTAGTCCACCCACGCTGTCGCAGACAAGAACTGGAAACCGACGACACGGTAAAGAACAATTGCCAGCCACACCATGAAGAAGGCCGGCACCAATACCGCGAACAGGTTGCCCAGCATGATGGTTTTGTCTGGGCGCTTGACCTCGCCAGCGATGAAGGTAATGCAGTACGAATAGGCAAACAGCCAGGAACCTGCCACCATCACCCCCAAAGTATCGAACCAGTTCCAGGTGATGGGGAGTGCAGTTCCGGCAGCTTCCATCGCCGTTTTTGCCGAAGTCAGGAAATTATCGTACGTCAAAGACCCATACTGCGCAGCGACATTATCCCATGCCTGAACGAAACCACCGTGGGAGGTAAAGGTCAGGAGCAGCAAAATAATGATGCCGCCCAGAATACCCAATCCCATGATGACTTTCTGCGCTCTGGCAAAGAATTTCATCCCAAAGATCAAGAATAGCAGAGCGATGAGATTCACAGCCGAGGAAATCAGGAACAGCGCCACCGGTGTCGTACAAAATTCGGCTGCTTGGGGCATGTTTAAGAACTGGAAAAGCATGACCAGGCCGGGATCCACCGTCCATGGAGCCAGGACGTAAATCCACATGATCCACACGAATGCGTTACCAAAACTCTCAGCGATACCGATGAGCGGACTGATAATGCGGGAGTTGTAGATGTATTCGCCGCCCGAGCGGGGCATACTGCCACCGAGGATACCCCACACGAGCGAGAATCCAATCCCACACAAGATCGCAGAGAGAACCGTCGCGATGATGAGATTGCCGCCGGTATAAACGGACAACCCCATGCTGATCATCACCCACATACTGACGGTCAATCCCTGGTTCATGAAGCCAACCCCAAATGCGTCAATAAACGACAATCCACGCACCAGGCCGCTGGCTTTTCGGGCAAAAGTCATTTGCTCAGACATTTGGTACTCCTCCTTTGGTGATTGGGTAATTAGGTGATTGCTGATTTAGGTAACTAGGTGATTGGGTAATTAGGGGATTAGGTAATTAGGTAATTAGGTAATTGGGTGAACAGGTGACCGGGGATCACCTGTTTACCTGATTACCTGTTCACCGGATTACTGATCACTAGAACTTCCTCGACCACTCTTTCGGCCAACGCTCGATGACAACCTTTTTATGCGTGAAAAACTCGACGGCATCCCAGCCTTGCCCGTGCATGTCGCCGAAGAAGCTGTCTTTGTATCCGCTGAAGGGATAATAAGCCATCGGAGCCGCAATCCCGACGTTGATACCGACATCGCCAACCTCGGCTTCGGTGCGGAAGCGGCGCGCCGCCGCCCCGCTGGCGGTGAAGATGCAGGCCATATTGCCGTAATTGTTGGCGTTGACCATCTGGATGGCTTCATCGAGCGTGTTGGCGTGCATCAGCCCCAGCACCGGGCCGAAGATTTCCGTGCGGGCGACCTGGCTTCCAGGCTGCACGCCGACCAGGATCGTTGGGCGGACGAAGTTGCCCTGCTCGTAGCCGGCGACCTTCGGGCCACGGCCATCCACCGGGGCGCTCGCCCCCTCGGCAATGCCAGTCCCAATCAATTCCTCGATGCGCCCGCGGCTCATCGGGGTGATCACCGGCCCCATCTGGATCCCGGCATCCAATCCATAACCAGTTGTCCGGCTGGCAGCCGCGTCACACATCATCTCGGTGAAAGGATCACGCGCCTCGGCGACGGTGATCGCCAGCGAAGCCGCCGCGCAGCGCTGCCCGGCGCAGCCAAAGGCGCTATCGGCGACGATTTTCGTCGTCATCTCCATATCGGCGTCGGGCATGATGACGATGGGATTCTTGGCCCCGCCCTGGCACTGAGCGCGCTTGCCATTGGCCGCCGCCCGGCTGTACACATATTTTGCAATCGTCGAAGACCCGACGAAGCTGACCGCTTTGATGGCGGGATTGTCGAGAATGCCATCCACGGCGGCTTTCGCGCCGTTGACCAGGTTGACGACCCCCTTGGGCAATCCGGTTTGCTCGATGAGCTGAAAAATACGCTGCATGGTCAGCGGCACCCGCTCGGAGGGCTTGACGATATAGGTGTTGCCGCAGGCGATGGCATACGGCAGGAACCAGAAAACGATCATGCCGGGGAAATTGAACGGGCAAATCGCAGCGCCCACACCGAGCGGCTGGCGGATCATCATCTCGTCAATGCCGCGTGCTACGTCTTCGTTGTTGTAGCCCTGCATGAGGATGGGCATACTGCACGTGATCTCGACGTTTTCGATGGCACGGCGCATCTCGCCGCGCGCCTCATCGAGGGTCTTACCGCACTCCATCGTGATCAGGCGGGATAGCTCCTCGAAATGTTCTTCGAGCAGGAATTTCAGCTTGAAGAGATACTGCACCCGCTCGGCGGCGGGGGTGCGCCGCCACTCGGGAAAGGCCGCCGCAGCCGCCTGGGCCGCGGCTTCCAACTCAGAGACCGGTGAGAGCGGGGTGCGCCCCATCAATTCCTGGGTGGCGGGGTTGATCACGTCCACAAATTCGGCAGCGGTTGATTCGAGCCATTGGCCGTTGATGTAGTTCAGTATTTTTTCCATGAATTTTCTCCAGTGCAGTAAACAGGTAGACAAGTAGACAGGTACGTGTTTACTTGTCTACCTGTCTACTTGCATACACTCTCACCCTTCCACCATCGCATCAGTTACACCCAGCGCCTTGTCAATGATCGCCAGGCCCTCGTCGAGCTGCATCTCGGTGATGCACAGCGGCGGGACAACGAACAGGATGTTGTGGAAGTTGAACGTGAACAGCCCTTCGGCGCGCAGCACTTTTTGCACGGCGGTCAGCGGGTCAATCGGCTCCTTGGTTTTGCGGTTCTTGACGATTTCGAGCGCCGAGAACAGGCCGATGTAGCGCACGTCGCCCACCGAGGGGTGTTTGGCCTTAATCGCTTCCAATTGCTGGCCCAGATGCTTCCCGACTTTGCGAGCATTTTCGAGCAAACCATCCTCTTCGTACACTTCGATGGTGGCGACCGCCGTGGCGCAGGCCAGCGGGTGTCCATTGTAGGTCAGCCCGGCCCACAGCATTTTATCCTCGAAGAAATCGGCGATCTTGTCGGTGACGATCACTGCACCCAGCGGCACGTAACCGGAGGTGATGCCTTTGGCGGTGGTGATGATGTCGGGGGTCACGCCCCAATTATCCACCGCGAACCACTGGCCGGTGCGTCCCCAGCCGCTCATCACCTCGTCGGAGATGAGCAGGATGCCGTATTTATCGCAAATCTGGCGGATGCGCGGCCAGTAATCATCGGGCGGGACCAGCAAACCGTTGGAGCCGGTTACGCCCTCCATGATGATGGCGGCAATCTTGTCCGGCCCCTCGTAACCAATGATCTCCTCGACGTGGTTGATGCACTCCCGATGGCAGGTTTCGATGGTCCAGCCGAACGGGCAGCGGTAGCAATAGGGATCGAGGAAGTGAACTGCGCCGGGCATGGTCGGCTCGACCGGCAGGCGGCGGTAATCGCCGGTGAGGGCGATGGCCCCGTGGGTCGCGCCGTGGTACGAGCGGTAGCGCGCCAGGATTTTATTCCGCCCGGTGTAAAAGCGGGCAATTTTGATGGCGTTCTCGTTGGCTTCCGCGCCGCCCAGGGCGAAAAAGGTCTTTTTCAGGTTCCCGGGGGTGACTTCGGCCAGCTTCTTGCCGAGAAGACCACGCGGGATGGTCGCCACCCCAGGGTGGGCAAACGCCAGCGTGGCGGCCTGATCCTGGATGGCCTTGATCACCTTGGGGTGCTGGTGCCCGATGTTCATGTTCATCAATTGGGAGGAGAAATCCAGGTAGCGTTTTCCATCGGCATCCCAGAAGTAGATCCCTTCGGCTTTGACCATCGGGATTGGAACCGTTTGATTTTGGACAGACCAGGAGAAAAAGGTGTACTCCCGGTTCATGGCGATGATTTCTTGGGAAGTGAGTTTTCCAGTTGTCACAAATGCCTCCGAAAGGGTGTCGAGTACGGAAGTATAGAAGTAAACAGGTAGACATGTAGACAGGTACTTGCCTGCTTGTGTACTTGTTTACCTGTGTACTTGCGTACTTTTTTACCTACCTACCTTCTTGACCACATCCGCCATCACATTCAGCGTCTCGTCTATGTCAGCGTCAGAGTGGGAATAGCATAGGAACCAGGGTTCACGCGGGTCGTGGTCGGGCATGATCCCGCGCTCGATGGCGGCATCCACCCAGCGCAGGTAAAGATCCTTGTCGCTGTTGTTCCAATCTCGCTGGCAGGTCACTTTCTCGACCCCCACGGCGAAGGTGAACATGGCGGGATGTCCATTGATGCACGCCACGATGCCTGCATCATCGAAGATTTGCCTGAAGCCATCCATCAACCGGCGGCCGCGCTTCTCGATGGTCTCAAGGATAGGCTGGTTCTGGATCAGGTCGAGAGTGGTATATGCCGCCGCCACGCCGGGTTTGTTATTATTGTACGTGCCGCCCTGCGCGACGCCATGCCCGATGACGCTCATAATTTCTTTTTTACCGCCAAATGCCGCCAGCGGGTAGCCATTGGCGATAGACTTGGCATAGGTCGCCAGGTCCGGCTTAATGTGATATACCTCCTGCGCGCCGCCGCGGGCGATGCGGAAGCCGGTCTTGACCTCGTCGAGGATGAACACAATGCCGTATTCGTTGCATTGCTGTCGGATGAAATCGAGCCAGCCCGGCAGCGGCTCGATGGCCCCGCAGTTATCCTGCGCCGCCTCGGTGATGATCGCAGCCACGTCGTGCCCGATGTGCCGCAGGGTCTTGTCCAACACCTCAAAGTCATTGAACGGCAGCGTGACGACCAGTGAGTTGAGCGCCTTTGGGATACCAGAGCTGGATGGGATGGGGATTGGATTGTGCCGGCTGCCATAGGATTCAGCCGGAGCGTAAGTGGAGAAGAGCATGTAATCCTGGAACCCGTGATAGTTCCCCTCGAATTTGATGATCTTCTCGCGGCCCGTGTAGGCACGCGCCACCCGCAGGGCGTGCATGGTCGCCTCGGTGCCCGAACAGGCGAAGCGCACCATCTCCACCGCCGGGCAAAGCGCCGTGATCTTCTCGGCGACGGCGATTTCCAGCTCGCTGGTCATGGCAAACAACGTGCCCTTGCGAATCTCCTCGATGACCTGGTTATCAACCTCGTCGTAAGCGTGCCCGAGGATGATCGGGCCAAAAGCCAGCCGGTAATCAATGAACCGGTTGCCATCGGCGTCCCACAGATAGCCGCCTTTTGCCTTCTGAACATAGGGGGTGATCCCCTCTCCCCAAAAGCGGAAATTGGAATTGACGCCCAGCGGCAAGCGCTGAAAGGCACGCTCCTGCAATTCTCTGGATTTCTCGAACGGAATATTCATGGACTCTCCTGGCTAGAATGGCTTGAGTGAATTATTTGAAACCTGCCAAAATTAAGGCTTAGTCGCGCCATTTTCGACGCACGTAGAAACGGGGAAACGCCATTGGTAGACATCTTTGAGGACTTCGGGAACGATTGATGTCACTGTCTTACGCACTCCAGCGGTCTTGCCAATCACTTCGGTGACGAACCGATAAACTTCGGAATTATCTTTGGCAATCACCTGCACGCTGACGTCCGTCTCACCGATCGAATAAGCCACGTAGCTGATGCAATCGTAACTCGTCATCTTACGAGCCACCTCCTGAATGGCATCCGCTTCGACTTCGAGCCACACATCCGCCACCACGCCAAAACCAGCGGCGCGCGGGTTGGCGACAGCAATGACCTGGATTACTTTATCACGCACCATACGGTCAATACGATAACGGACGGCTCGCTCTGATACTTCCCCGATGCGGCGAGCAATCTCCGCACACGGCATGCGGCCGTCTTCCATCAACAAATTGACAATCTCCAAATCAATCTTGTCGATTTTAGACATATTTTTACCCTTCCCTTTCCGTTTTCGACTTTTATTGTAGATGACCCCAGCCGAGACTGTCAAGTGACATTTGTCATGTTCACAAATTTCAGCGTCTTGAGATTACCTCATAAATGGCATACTCTCCTTCTTGATAAATAATTTCCAACCCGTCTCCAACCGCAGGCAGCCAGGGTTCACCGCCCTGGCTGGTCGCCAGTCCACGTTCGAGTGGGCCGTAAAAAATATAGCGGACATTGAACTCATCCAGCAGCGCCTGCCGTTCGGCAGAAAGGGTCCCGTCGAGATAAAACGCGGCGACACGCGGGCGCAGCTCGCTTTCGCCAACACTTTCAGGGCCATGTCCAATCATGACACGCACAGCCGCCCAGGCTGGCAGCGCATTGCCTGTCAAAGGTGAAGCCAGAACCACTTCGTGTGCGCTGGAGTTTGCCGACAACCAATCGAAGGCGCGCACCTCGGCAGCCGGGCGAAAAACCGGCAGTGATGGTTTGGCCGATACAAGGAAACCCAGGCCTAAAAGAATGACGGTCGAAGGGTACATCAGTACAAGAACCAGCGACAACCGCTTATAAGCCGTGTTACTGAGATAGCTAAAAGCAGCCATCATCAAAGCCGCCATCGCCACCCACGCCCCTTCAGGCAACCGCCGCTGCATCGTATGTGGAGCATAAGCCAGGAACGGCAAGGCGAGCACCCATGCTACTGTCAACAGACTCCGCCAGCGTTCCTCTCGCAAGAGCCGCAGTCCGCCCAATATCGCAAAGGGTAAAGCAAGCCCATACGCCACAAGGTAATCAACCACCGGCGGCGACGACATCGTCATTTGCTGCGTCCAGGCGCGGTGAAAATCATCCGAATAGAATGCGACCGTTGTATAAATCACGATCGGCGAGGAGACGGCTGCCGCCCAGAGCGCCCGCCGGGCGTACCGCCGCCAGGAATCCCAATCGGGTTTTTCCGATCGCCAGCGGCGGTAGAATTGCATCACCGCAGCCAACCCCAAATGGACGCAGACCACCACCCAGGCCGTCACTACCGTCAACGGCTGGAGCAATCCCAAAAATAACCACAACAACCCGGTTATCGCGCCATCCTTATCGAACAAACCACGCTGATCGCCGCCTAAAGTCCGAAGATATACCACCATTCCCCATAACAACAACGCCCGCGCAAGCGCCAAGTGTGGATAACCGTAAACCATGAAGAAGCCAAATGCTTCCGGCGAATAGAATTCAAGCGGAAGCTCGACCAATCGCTGCGCCCAGGGCAGGAGACACCAGCCCAGCCCTCCCCCCAACACCGCCAGCGACAACCCCCATCGCCTCCAGCGCACATTCTCGACGAACAGCGACAGAAAATCGTAAGTCGCCAGAATCATCGCGAAACCGGCTGCCACCCGGAACAAATGGAAAAGCGCCGCCAATTGCTCGTGCGCCCCCGGAGGGGCCGCCAATTTACCCAACAGAATATAAGCTTCGTAAGCCACCACCCCCCGCTGTGGATAGGCAGAATAAGGCGTGTAGAATAGCCAGCCGCCAGCCATCCCGCTGTTCATTTTGGCGATGTAGTTGTTGCCATCTCCCACCCCGAATACAAATCCGGTAAAGCGCCAGTCATCCGTTTGGGCGGCGTAACCGAACAAATAGGGCAGGGTCGTGACCGCCATCACGATGGCGGCGAAGGCCAGCACCCACCGCCGCTCGGAATTTCGATTCGTGATTCTGGATTGGGATGATTCCATGTCAGGGGGCCGCCTGGTAAATCGTGACATCATTGTTCTGATAGACAATCGGCAAATCGAATTCGATGGGTTTGCCGGCGATGGCAGCTTCTCTAGGCCCCGAGAAAATGAAATCTACGCCGGAAGGGATGTTTTCAACCCGCGGGGATTCATAAAACGACTGAACGAGAGTCTCATACTCGGAGGCTCTAACCGTCTCGAAGGAATGTCCATAGAGCACGCGCCGCCCGGTGTACGCCGGGATAAACAAGCCAGTATCCGTCGCAGCCAGGATCAGC
>DYIZ01000082.1:27671-28533 GCA_020723385.1 Candidatus Aquidulcis sp. | reverse complement strand
GTCAGACAGCTTTGTATGTCACTTTTGCCGCTACTGAAAGTTATATCGTGCATGGTGGCTGGATGATCGAACGATCAAAATTGATATTTACGATGGATATAGCCTCGTCAACGTGAGTGATGATGGCGCATCTGCTCCCCAGGTTATGGAAATCCCCGTTGTTTTGCGCGATGCGGGCGAATATGATTATCAGTATTCGCCGAATGCTACATACCTGGTCAAATGCATCGGTAAGGATACGGAGAATTTCTATCACGGCTTGCAGTTATATCGTGTAGCTGATTGGGCGCTGATGGGACAATTAGAAAATATCACCCACATTTGTACTTGGTCAATCAATTGGGCCAGCGACGAGTCTATGTTAGCCTTTGCGGCTGAACAAACCCCACCTAATGGTGATCCTGGGTCTAAAATCTATGTTTGGAAAACCGATGGTACAGCCCCTTATGTTATAGGCGAAGGCAATCCATTTGAACCCGGTCAGTGGGCCTGGTCCCCTGATCTGGAACGGCTGATCATCGCACGGTCTGATCCTCAAGCGGATGACCCTGAAAATGAATTCACCTTCGTTATCCTTTATGTTGATCAGCGACCCCCATTGAAGACCGGAGCGAAATTTGCCAATGGCCACGGTTTCCCTAAATTGAACTGGCTCACCAATGATATTGTCTCAAATCGGCAAGGTTGGGGTGGCAGTTGCCTCTCTGTAGATTATTTTGTGGCGCAAAATGGTCAACCATTACCGGATATAGGTTGGCGGAATTGCCACCCGGCAACGCCTTATGATACACAAGAGCCAGTTTTATCACCTGATCAACGTTGGTTTGTAGTAGATCGAACTAACCAAAATTTTATAGACCCA
>DYIZ01000082.1:22140-27661 GCA_020723385.1 Candidatus Aquidulcis sp. | reverse complement strand
TTACACCTATTTTCTTTACGATTTACAGGCGCAAAATCCATATACCCTCTCTGCCTCGGCCGATATTTATCTTGACTTCGTTGGCTGGTCAGCCGATAGCGATGCCTTCTACACTGTTCGCCGCCCGATTTCCGACACTATCCCCGAATCGTCGGATGCGCCTTTTGGCCTGCTGGCACTCGACCCGAATACGCGCCAATTCCAACTGCTCAACAAGGATGTTCGCTACGCCTGGCTCAGTCCGGATGGACAGCATTTCTTCGGCCTGAGCGAAGGCGGCGATGGATTATGGGGTGCGCTCTACACGCTGGACGGCGCGCCAATCACCACCCCGCAGCGTGTGACTGAGCCACTGATTTACGATGAGCGGTTTGGCATGACCTACTACCAGGACTTGGGCGAAGAGGGCGATCTTCGCTTTGCCTGGTCGAACGATGGCACGCGAGTGGTTTTCAACGACCGGTGGAATAATCTGTGGTTGATGGGCTTGGATGGCACAGTGCGCCAATTGGCTGCTGATCTGTCGTGCGTGGATTATGACTCTTTCTATGACATGCGGTTATTCTGGTCGCCCGACAATTCTCGCCTGCTTGTGCTATCGGCGGGCAATCGCGCTTGGGTCTTGTTCCTCACGGAGTAATTCCATGAAAAAACTTCTCACTCTCCTCCTTCCTCTCCTCCTCACCGCCTGCGGCACCTTCCAGATCAACGTAGAATTTCACCCCCCGGAAGTGACCATCCCCGCGCCTTCGGCCACTCTTACGCAGATGCCAACGGAAGACAGCCGGCCGGGAACTGCGATCACGCCCACGGCGACGCCAACCGCCTCTCTCACACCGACCCTCACCCCCACACCGGCGACCGTCATAACGGGGGCGACGCCCACGGCTGCCGCGCCCTGGTGGGAATGCTACGCCCGTGCGGCCATCGAACCCAGCCAGCCGATCACCCTCACTGCCATTCGCATGCTCGATGCGGATGATGGATGGGGAATCGACGCGTTGACCGGGAGTATCCTGAAAACCGGGGACGGCGGCGACACCTGGCGGGACGTGACTCCGCCGAATGGGGTCTACGACAACGGCGGTCTCTTCGTCCTCGACGAAAACACCGCCTGGGCCGCGCCCTATACCGTGGTTAATTTTGGTAATCAGTTTGGCGGCTGCCCCGACCGGCCGCTCATCGCCGCCGGGATCGTCTGGCGCACCACCGATGGCGGGCAGACCTGGCTGCCCAGCCAACCGTTCGCTGTCGGCCGGGCGGGGTTGAGTGACTCTGTGGGCGATTACGCCCCCGTGTCAATCCAATTCTTGAATGCCCGCGTCGGCTGGCTGTTGGCCGCGCTGGACAGCGCCGCCGGGCACAACGGCAGTTGGGCGCTCTTCGCCACCGCCGACGGCGGCGAAACCTGGCAGCGCCTCTCCGACCGCGAGCAGATCGAAGCCGGCGGCGGAACCATGCCCATCTACGTTTACGGCGTGGCCTTCACCGACGAACAGAATGGCTGGTGGGGTGGCAATTCCCTGGGTTGGGGCGTCGGCGACAAATGGGCGATCCATCAAACCGGCGACGGCGGGCGCACCTGGCAGCCGCTCGCTCTGCCTGCTCCCGCCGACCTGCCCGCCGGGTTCAGCCAGTTCGACTACGAGTGCGGCGCGGGGAAGGTGACCTATCTCCCGCCGGGCGGGATCGGCGTGGATATGGCGTGCATGCTCTACAACGCAACCTACACCCGCGTCCATTTTTACTATCTCTCCCCCGATGGCGGGCAGACCTGGCGCGCCTGGCATAAAACCGGCGGCGTGGATTTCCTCGACGCCGCCGTGGGCTGGCGGCTGTCGGCCAACACCCTCCAGGGCTACGATCTCGAGCAGACAACCGATGGCGGCCAAACCTGGACGCTGCTCAAAACCGTGTACTGGGATGGCGCGCTGGATTTCGTCAGCGATCAGTTGGGCTGGGTGATTATCCTGCGCGACGGCTACCCCGCCGCCCTGGCCCGCACCACCGACGGCGGGCGGACGTGGGTGGAGATCAAGCCGGTGGTTGCGCCGTAAGAGGAGATATTTCGATGCTTAGAAAATTTAGTTTCGTGATCGTGTTCCTGTTGCTCGCGGCGTGCCAGGCGGCGACCGATGACGGGAGACCGAGGATGGCTACGGCGACCGCTGACCGCCGACCGACAACCGTGGTGGCTGTACAGACTACATCCACCGCACTGGCAATGCCGACCACAGGCCGACAACCGATGACTGTACCAAGTGTGACACCAACGGCTACGCCTTTACCTTCTTCCACGGCATCTCCTTCGCCCGCGGTGATGGATGTTCAATGGTTTGAGCGAAATCAAGAGATTTTGGGCTGGCCCACCGATGTTAGTGACAAGGATATTTCTTGGGTGAATGAGCAATCTATCAAGGTGCAGGTAGGCTTTGCGTACAATGAGTATCAGACAGTTCAAATCGCACCAGATGGAAGCACACTGCCCTCGATTTCACCTACAGCAACCCCATTCCACAATGAAATTGGTTTACATTATTCTCCCAGTGGAACCTTTGTCATGTTGTGCGACAACACCAGCCTGAGTTTGTATCGCGTTGCAGATGGTCATTTATTAAGACAGGCCAACGTGAATAATTCAAAGTGCCAGTTATTTCCGGCCTGGACGCAAGACGAGTCGGCGGTTGCATTCGTCTCATCGAATGATCTTGTTGAAGAGTCGTCATCCGTTTATGTTTGGATGACAGATGGCTCTTTACCCTTTATCGTTGGCAAGATCCCTTACTTGAAAGGTGTGATTGGGCCGCCTGAATGGTCACCGGATATGAAGAAGCTTGCAATCTATATTCAGGATCTCACCTCTGCCAGTCCTGATACGGAAAACATATATTACGTTGCCTACCTTGATGGTCGCCAGATGTGCATAACAGGTGTCGGAATAGCCCATACCTGGTCCGTCCCATGGCTCACAAATGAGATTGTGGATGGCGGCGGCAGATGTTGCGGCAATTGCGATTTTCACGGCTATTTGATAGCAGAGACAGGGGAAAGTCTACCCGAAATGGATTGGGCCGACTGTGGCTACTTTCATGCCCAAAATGCTCTCTTATCGCCTGACCGCCGTTGGTTTGTCGTTGACAAAACCAATCCAGATTACTTCGACGCGAAGGTTACTCATGTTTTTGCGTACACCCTTTTTGATCTTCAGATGCAACAACCTTATACCCTTTCTGCCTCTACTGACACTTTCCTCGATTTCGTTGGCTGGACAGTGGATAGCTCAGAGTTCTACCTCGTTCGCCGCCCGGTGACTGACACCGTTGGCGAGCAGCTGGATTCGCCCTTTGGCTTGTTAGCGCTTGATCCCCACACTCAGCAGTTTAGATTGATGTCCAAAGACATCCGCTATGCCTGGCTTAGCCCTGACGGGCAATCTGTCTTTGGCCTGAGCAATGATGAAAGCGGATTTATGGGTGCCATTTACAATCTCGATGGCGAGCCTCTCACCCCACTCACAAGGGTCACAATCCAAAACGGTTGGGTTGCGCCTGCCGACCTGGGACCAATCCGGCTGGCGTGGTCGAACGACAGCCGGCAAGTCGCTTTTCGGGATGTCAGTGGGGCTTTGTGGCTGGCCCGCACCGATGGGAATGTAACTCAATTGGCTGCTGGATTACCGATGTCCACGGGTTGGCCGTTTGACACCGGGTTGTTCTGGTCGCCTGACGGTAAAATGCTCCTCGTTCTTGCGGATGATTGCGCCTGGGTTGTGACTCCCCCGCTGCTCTCCGGCCAGCATCTCACCCTCACTGCCCTGCGAATGGTGGATGACACCACCAGCTGGGCCATCGAGACCAACGGGCATATCGTCCGCATCACCGACGGCGGGCAGACCTGGCGCGATGTCAGCCCGGCGAGAGAAACCTATGCCCCGAAAGACTTGTCCGTTCTCGACGCCAGCAATGCCTGGGTGCTATCGTCCGGTTCACAGATAGCCTGGCAGACTACCGATGGTGGGCAGAGTTGGCAAGCGGGCCAGCTTCCCCCGGCTGTCACCCCCGCCGCGCCTGCTCCTGACGGCGTGGAATGGCTGGATGCCGCCCTCGGCTGGCGGCTGAGAGACAATGGCGCGGGCGTCTATGATCTCGAGCAGACCCGCGACGGCGGTCAAACCTGGGCAACGATCAAGACGGTGCTGTGGAACGGTCAGCTCGATTTCGTGAACGAAATGAATGGTTGGGCTATTGCTCACATCGGGGAGGCTGTGGCGCTGCTGCGCACCACCGATGGCGGGCGGACGTGGGGGGAGATCAAGCCGGTGGTCGCGCCGTAGGATTGTCACAGGCATGTTGAGCGTAGTCGAAACATGGCCCTTCGACTACGCTCAGGATGGTGATTGCGAGAAGCCCGCGGGATTTTCCAGAACTCAATTGCTCGAAGGGGACGACAGTCCCCGTTTCTTATGGTATAGTTGCCCCCGCCCGGTGGCAGAACACCCGGGTTACCAAATACTGCGGCGGTCGTTGGATATTTTATGTCCAGGCCACCCGCCTCAACAAAACAAGGAGTACAAATGAGCGGCGATAAAGAACATCGCACAGCAAATCAGCAAGAAAGCAAATCAGCAAATCAGCAAATCAGCAAGTCGGCAAGTCAGCAAATCGCCCCTCGGCACTCGGCCCTCGCCCCTCGCACCACTCCCTTTCGCTACTTCGACCTCATCATGGCCGTCTTCGTCACCGTGCTGATCGTCAGCAACGTGGCATCGTCGGCCAAGATCGTGGATTGGGGATTCAACCTGTTTGACGTGCCAATGGCTTTTGACGCCGGGACGATCCTCTTCCCCATCAGCTACATTTTCGGGGATATTCTCACCGAAGTGTACGGCTACAAACGCTCGCGGCGCGTGATCTGGACGGGTTTCGCCTGCCTGGGATTCAGCGCAGTGATCTTCGGGATGGTGCGCGCCCTGCCGGGTGAATCTCAATGGCAGGGATACGCCGGACAGGCGGCCTACGACGCCATCCTGGGCGGGATGAGTACCGGTGGGATCGTGCTGGCCAGCTTGGCCGCATACTGGATGGGGGAGTTTTCTAACTCATTTGTCCTCGCCCGGATGAAGATCCTCACCCGAGGACGCTGGCTGTGGTCGCGCACCATCGGCAGCACGCTGATCGGTGAGCTGGTAGACACGATAGCATTCGTCGCCATTGCCTCGCTGTTCCACGTTTTCCCCTGGGGCCTATTCGTCACGCTCGTGCTGACTAACTATCTCTTCAAATGCACCATCGAAGCGCTGATGACCCCGGTCACCTACATCATCGTCAACGCCCTCAAAAAAGTCGAGCGCGAAGATTATTACGATGTCGGCACGGATTTCAACCCCTTCAAAGCGTAGAGCTTTCAGCGATCAGCAGTCAGCTTTCAGCCAAAACCGGAGTGCAGGCTTCAGTCTGCGAGTTGTGCGGACTAAAGTCCGCACTCCAGGGAAAAATTCAGCTTTCAGCCAAAACCGGAGTGC
>DYIZ01000082.1:0-22040 GCA_020723385.1 Candidatus Aquidulcis sp. | reverse complement strand
AGACTTCAGTCTGCAAGTTTGCGGACTAAAGTCCGCACTCCAGGGAGAAATTCAGTATTCAGCAAAAAGCCAATCTGTAACCGGAGTGCAGACTTCAGTCTGCAAGTTTGCGGACTAAAGTCCGCACTCCAGGGAGAAATTCAGCTTTCAGCCAAAACCGGAGTGCAGGCTTCAGTCTGCGAGTTCTTCGGTCTAAAGTCCGCACTCCGGAGAAACTCAAAGTCATTAAGCTGAAAGCTGACCGCTGAAAGCTGATCGCTTCCCTACACCACTTCCAGATATTTCTCCACTTCCCAATCGGTCACTCTCATGCGGGATTCCTCGACTTCCGCCCATTTGGCGCGGGTGAAGGCGTCGTAGACCACCGGGCCGAGAGCGTCTTTGAGCACATTGTCCCTCTCCAATTCGCGCAAGGCCTCGCTGAGCGACCCCGGCAGGCTGGCGATCTTCTTTTCGGCGCGCTCCTCAGCGGTCAAGTGATAGACGTTGACGTTGTTGAGCGGCTCGGGCAAAGGCAGATTGTTGTCAATTCCATCCAATGCTGCTGCCAACATGGCGGTGAAGGCCAGGTAGGGGTTCGATGACGAGTCGGGGCAGCGCAGCTCGGCGCGGGTGGCCTGCTCACTGCCGGGCGTGTAACGCGGGATGCGGATCAGGGCCGACCGGTTGATCTGCGCCCAGCCGATATAGACGGGCGCCTCGTAGCCCGGTACCAGCCGCTTGTACGAGTTCACCGTGGGGGCCACCACCGCCGATATGCCGCAGGCGTGCGCCAACTGCCCGGCGATCAGCCCGTAAGCAATCGGCGACAGGTGATATTCGTCGTTTGCGTCGTAGAACAGGTTTCTGCCTTCCGCATCGCAAAATGACTGGTGGCAGTGCATTCCCGAGCCGTTGATGCCAAAGATGGGCTTGGGCATGAACGAGGCGGTCAGGTCGTGCTGGGCGGCGATGGCTTTGATGGTGTATTTCAGGGTGAGCACGTTGTCGGCGGTGCGCAGGGCGTCGTCGAAGCGGAAGTCAATCTCGTGCTGGCCGAGTGCCACTTCGTGGTGGCCGGTTTCCATCTCGAGGCCCATGCTCGCCAGGGCGTCCATCAATTCGGTGCGCACGGTCACGGCTTCGTCGTTGGCCGAGAAGTCGAAATAGCCGCCCACATCGTGAGGGACGGGGTGGATGGACGCCGCGGAGTGCGCGTCGTCTCTGCCGTTGCGCTTGAACAGGAAGAATTCCGGCTCCGGCCCGACGTTATACGTCCAGCCGCGCTCGGCTACCTTGGTTAACATGCGTTTGAGCGTGCCGCGCGGGTCGCCGGGGAAGGGTTTGCCATCGGGCTGGTAAATGTCGCAGAAGATGCGCGCCCGGCGCAGCGTGGGCAGCGTCCAGGGCAGGACGGCATACGTATCTGTGTCCAGGATCAGGCGCATGTCGCTTTCCTGGATACGAGAGAAACCCTCGACCGAGGAGCCGTCGAACCAGATGCCGGCATCTATGGCTTCTTCGAGACGGGTCAAGGGAATGTCCACGCTTTTGACAGCGCCGGTCACATCGGTGAATTGTAACGATATGAATTTGACGTTATCTTCTTTGACACGGGTGAGCAGCAATTTCTTGTCCATTTTTTACCTCCGGTGAGTGATGGTTGGGTTGTTGGATTAAAAAATAACAGGGCATACCTGGGCATGCCCTGTTGACAATCAAAAGAAATGGCAGGCCCTTCCAATCTGCAACAGGTCTGCACTGGAATCCGCTGACCTGTATCACTGCGCCAGTCTTGTCCCACCCGTCGCCGGATGGTTTTCGACCTGGGGAAGGGATTGCTCATCCCCGGCGTTTCTTTCGGAAGGGAGAAAGGGGTTTGTGATCAAACCCCGGAGGCATCCGCTGATCTATCCGATTTTTCCCGCTTCACCCACTGGGGTGAGGGCGGGGTAGCGCTCCCCTCGCGGGGAGGAACCTCCACCTCGTGGACTCATCCGTGAAATTCCCGGTGAGTCCCAGCCGCTATTTCTCCGAGTATTCAATTGTCACATACTTGTGCCGCATACTTGTCCAAACAAACTGGGCGGGATTTTACCCCAACGGCAGATTTGTGTCAACGTACGTTTTTAACACAAAGGGCACGAAGTCATTCACAAAGTACACATTTAAATATTGTGCAACTTTATGAAACCCTTCGCGCCCTTTGTGTTTGAACATTACTTCGTCCGTCGCCGGCGCGCGGCTATTTGAAAATCACCTCCACCGTCATCCCCCAGCGCAGCCGGGGATCTACCTCGTCCAGCAGGATTTTGACGAGGTAGATAATATCCCCGCTCTGGGATTTGTACGACAGGCTGATGCTTTCCACCGTACCGGCCAAAGCCAGCTCGTCGAGCGCATCGGGTTTGATCTCGACCGTTTGACCCTCTGCGATTTTGACCACCTCCAACTCGGTCAGATCGCTGGTTTCCACGTACCACTGGCTGAAATCGGCCACCAGCACAACCCATTTTTCTGGGGAAACGGTTTCGTTGACCGAGACATTGACATCGGCCACGATGCCGTCGAATGGGGATTTCAGATCGTATTTATCAAGCAGGCTCTGCGCCGCGCTCACTTGCGCCTTGGCGTTCTTGAGGCGGGCTTCGGACAGGGCGAGCTGGTCGGGGTCTGGGCCATCGTGGGTGTTGTCGAAGGTGCGTCTGGCTTCGGCCTCTGCGGCAAGTGCGGCTTCCAGGGTGACTTTCGCCAGATCCCGCTGGAGGATCAGCTCGTCGCGTTTGCGGACTGCCTCGTTGTAATCCAACTGGGCCTGTTTTAAGTCATCTTCCGCGCGGGTGCGGGTGGTGTTGTCGGCGGCCAGGTCTTTGTATTTGTCGGCTTCGTCCTGGGCGTCTTCCAGGTCGGTCTTTCGATCCTGCACGGTTTCCTCGGCGTCGTCAATTTCAGTCTGGGCATCGTCGGTGTCAACCGCGTCCCAGGCTCGCTCGGCGGCGATGCGGTTACCCTGGCTTTGCAGGTAGGCCTGCCAGGCCAGCGTGTGCGCCTGGTCGGCGGTGCGCAGCAGCTCGTCGTAAGCCTGTTGAGCCGCGGTCAATTCGAGCTGCGCGGCAGTCAGGCTGGCGTCGGCCTGCTGGCGGTCTCCCAACCGGGCCAGCACCTGCCCCTGGATGACAGGATCCCCAGGCTCTACGAGAATCTCCTCGATCTGCCCGGTAACCAAAAAGGAGAGATAAAGGCTGTCACGTGGGGCGAGATGCCCTTCGCTGATTACAGGGCTGTCCTTGGGAGCTACGGTTGGGACAGCCGTCGCTTGAGCCGGGGCGTTGCAGGCGCTCAGGAAAGCGGTTGAAACCAGAAGTACGAGGAGAATTGCGGTGTGTATCTTTTTCATGCCGACCTTCTTTCTGTAAAAAAGAGTAATATCCGTAAATTTGATGTTCGTGCGGGCATCGCCCGCACGAACATCAAATTTTCGGCCCCTCATTCATAAGCTAAAACCTCTCGGATGGTGAGCCGTGCGGCGTTGCGGGCGGGGAGGGCGCTGGCGACGACCGAGAGGACGATCACCAACCCCAGCCAGATGAAAAATCCCGAGGGGGTAAAGACCAGGTCAATCGGGGTGTAAAAAATTGCCAGGCTGACGATGGTCGAGAGCATTACCGTGAATGGAAAAGACAGCAGCGCCCCGAGAAACCAGGAGATGATACCGATCACCATACCTTCGATGATGACGGTGCGGATGATCTCGAAATCGTTGGCGCCGATGGCGCGCATGATGCCGATTTCACGCGTGCGCTCCAACACGTTCATGCCCATTGTGCCGGTCAAGCCCATACTGCCTACCACGGCTGTCAGCAGGGCCATGACCAGTAAAAATGTCACCAGAATATCCAAACTTTCGGCAGCGGTATCCATGCGCGACAATCCAGCACGCGCCTCCCGGATGTGGAAGCCTTCCTGGCGGAAATATTTGTCGAGATCCTCGGCCATGGAGTCTTGGTTTTTGCGAGAGTGGTCGGTGGTCAGAACGTGGAAGCTGTAGGCCCGGTTGGCGAGGTTGGTGCGGCGCGAGATATATTCATAGGGGGCGTAAGCCAAAACACCCTCCCGCCCGGTAAATTTGAAGATGCCGACTACCTGCCAGGCTTCTTCTTTACCATCAATTTTCAGGCTGATGTTATCTCCCGGCTGTAGATCGGGGAACTTGTCCAATAGGGCTTCGCTGACGGCGAGGGCTTTCTCATCGTTCGCATGGACCCACCGCCCTTTCAGCCCGACGGGGGCGACCAGGGCGCTGTCGGCTGGGGGCGCCAGAATATTCAAGTTGTCGGCTGGCATTCCGTCAGGAAAGAGGATTTCAGCAGAGATGAATGCCCATCCCTCGACTTCGACAACGCCCGGTACTTTCATCGCAGCCTGTTCGACTTCACTCAGCCGGTAGGGCCGGTCGAAATCCAGGGTGACGTCGGCCAGGAAGTATTTCCCGATCTGGCCTATGTAATCGTGCAGGGTGACACGCACGTTGAATACGGCGATGAAGATCGCCCCGCCCATGGTCAGGGTGAACAGCGTCAAAACCAGGCGGCGCTTGCGGCGGAAGGTGTTGCGCAGCGAGATCAGCAGCGGGCGGGGCAGGAAAAATCTTGGCCGGCTGCGCGGCGCTGTGTCGGCGGGCTTGGCGTGCTCCCGGCGTTTCTCTCCGGAGGGCATGTCACCGCTGAACGCTTTTTGCACGCTGATGCGTGAGCCATTGATCACCGGCAAAATCCCGGACACAATTGGAACAACAAGGGCAACGGTTGCCTGGATAATGAACGCGATTGGCACGATGCGATACCCAAGCAAGGTGAAGCCCATTTTCCCGGCGATGAACGCTGAAAGCGCGTAAGCGCCCTGCCCGCCCAACGGTGCAGAGATCGCCAGCGCCAGCAGCCCGAACGACAGAATCAGGGCCAGGTACATCGCCAGGATTTGCTGGCTGCGCCCCCCCACCAGTTTCATCACCCCGATGTGCCGGAGGTGCTGGTTGAGCAGGGCATTGAGCGTGTTGGCAATCAGCGAGCTGCTTAGGAAGACGATCAGCACACCCAATGCGCCCAGGATGCCGAGGATAGCGTTGACGGTGGATGCCATGGGGTGCTCGTTCGTCTTCGAGAGGCGGGTGCGAATGACCACATGATCGCCTTTTTCGATCCGGTCGCGTAGTTGCGCAGCAATCTCCCGGATTTCGTCATCGTTGTCCTGGCCTCGCGAGACGGTTGCATAGAGCCGGTTGAAGAGCCGCGGCTGGTGCAGATCGTCGAGCGTTTCCATGCGGATGTAGGCCAGCGGCGGGGCGAGAAAATCCCCGGCGCTGGTGGTTGGATCCTGCACGATGCCGGCGACTTTCAGGGTTTTTCGAGACCCATCGGTCAGCTCGAATTCGAGTTCCTCGCCTATCGCCGCTTTGAGATCGTCGAAGGCGTTTCGCTCGAGGATCACCTCCCGCCGCTCGGGGACGGTCGCCCCGCTGATCGGGTCGAGCCGGTTGAGATGATCCACTTCGGAGGCATCCATTGCCACCAGGTCCAACGTGACCCATTGGTTGCTGCCCACCCGCCGGACGCGCAAGTTCACCACCCGCCGCCCATCGGCTTGAGCAATGTCAGGCGTATTTCGTATTGTCGCCAGAAAATCTTCATCGAAATTGTCGGTGCGCAGCTCGATGTTGGCGGGCTGGTGCGCGGCGTAGCTGACGCTCATATCCTCCGAGATGATGACGTAAGTCCCGGCGATCACGCCAATCGAGAGCACCCCGACCGCGATCGAGATGACAACCAGCAGCGTGCGCAGCTTGTTGTCGAGCAGATCCGAAAAAACCTTGCGCCAGCGGGGACGCATCATAATCTTTTGCCCTTCCGAGTTGCCGTGCGGTTTTCCTCGATCCGCGCCTGGACGATTTTACCGAGCGTGTCTTCGGTCAGCGGGGAGGCGGCGACCAGTTTGTTGAATTCGTCGCGGTGCAGCGCGACCAGAGCCACCGGCGCGCCCGAGGCGGCCCGGATGTTAGCGATGGATTTCCCGCCGCGTATCAATTCCACCTCGCCGAAGAACTCGCCGGGGCCGAGGCTGGCAACCGTGATTTCCTGGCGCGGGCTTCGCAATACGATTTCCACGCGCCCGCTGGTGATCATGAAGAAATAATCCACATGTTCATCCTGTTTCAAAATCGCCGCTCCCGGCTGGAACGTGAAACGCTCGGCTTTTTTGGTCACGTCCAACATCTGGCGGTGGCTGAGCAGGGGTAGGGCTAATGCCACAGTCTCGTCAATCAGTTCGCCATCCGAGATAATGATGGTGCGCGTGGTACGCTCGGTCAGCGAAGGGTCGTGCGTGACCATTGCGATTGTTTTGCCGCCCCTGACCAGGTCATCGAAAAGCTGGATGATGACGTCGGCCGAGCGGGAATCGAGGTTCCCGGTGGGTTCGTCGGCGATGATGACCGGGGGATCGGTCGCCAGGGCGCGGGCGATGGCGGCGCTCTGCTGCTGCCCGGTGGAGACGGCCGAGGGCAGTTTGTGCGCCTGGGATTCCAGCCCGACCATCTTCAGCAGTTCCATCGCCCGTTCGGGACGCGCATCAGCCTCGAATGCGCCGACATAATCCATGGGCAGCATAACGTTTTCGAGCAGGGTCAGCATGGGCAGCAATTGAAAAAATTGGAAGACGATCCCCAGGTTGCGCCCGCGCCAACGCGAGCGTTTGCTCTCCGTCATCCTGTATATGTCCACGCCACCGACGAGCACCTGGCCCGTGGAGGGGTGGTCAATCCCCGTGATCATGTTGAGGAGTGTGGATTTTCCGCTCCCCGATTTGCCCACGATGGAGACGAATTCGCCCGATTTCACGGCCAGGTCAACGCCTTTGAGCACCACGAATTCCCCGGCGGCGTTCTTGAACGTTTTGACCACCGAGTGCATTTGGATCATGGTCTGGGGAGTGGTTGTTGTTGGTTGAGCAAGAATTTCTGCCATAGATTTCGGTTTTACCAGGTGACGACGCTCTGCGTCGAGGCGGGCAGGCTGTGACGCGGAGCGTGGGAACGAGAAAACGAAGAAATTAGGTCGCGGCCATCTCGCCGTCGGCCAGGTACAGGCGGCGCGAGAAGCGCGGCGCCAGGCTGTTGTCGTGCGTGACCATGATGATGGTTTTGCCGTTTTCGACCAGATGCTCGAAAACCTGGAAGATCGTATCCGCGGTGGCCGAATCCAGGCTGCCGGTTGGCTCGTCGGCGACGATAACCGGCGGGTCGTTGGCCAGGGCGCGTGCAATCGCCACACGCTGCTGCTGCCCGCCGGAGATGAAATTGGGCAGCTTGCGGGCGTGCTCCTCCAGCTCGACCAGCCGGAGCAGTTCCATCGCCCGCTCGCGGCTGGCGCGCCGCCGGTAGAGGCCGCACAAATCCATCGGGAAAAGGATATTATCCACGAGTGTCAGCATGGGGAGCAGTTGGAACGACTGGTAGACGATGCCGAAATTCAGCCCGCGCCACAGCGCCAGGTTGTTCTCGCTCATGGCGTGCACCGAGACGGTTTTGCCGCCCACGTGGGCGATGACTTCGCCCGAAGTCAGGTGATCTACGCCGGTGATCATGTTGAGCAGGGTGGATTTGCCCGCGCCCGATTTGCCGATGATCCCCAGGAATTCGCCGGTTCCCACCTGGGCGTTGATCCCTTTCAGCGCAGTGAAATCACCCGCCGCGGAGGAATACACCTTGACGACATTGTGTATCTCGATCAAGATCGGAGAGGGCGCGGTTTTCTCAGCGAGGGGCGCTGGCCCGCTGGAGATTGGCTCAATTTTTCTGTTGGAGGGCATAATCTCGAACCCGAATTATCCTGTTTCACCCGGCATGGGACTGGAAAGCGATTCATCATACCATAGGGCGATTAATGCAGTATAAACATGCACCCCCTGATTAAACCGCAACTTGCCTGTTTTGTCTCCCCTCTTTGGTTGGATAATCTTGCCTGCTTTTGGCGCACTCCCGTCAGCCTCCAAATCCAGCGCTTTGGGGATTTTTTTGGGAGGGGGGCTACACCGTGCGAGATGAAAAATAGTCCTTAAATAGTACTGTCGGGGTGATAGGGGTATATAGACAAGTTCTCCTGGGTTTTATAAGATTGGATCACATTGCCGCTGATCGCGGGAGATCGTTATAAAAATATTGTACCTGCACAGCCAGCCTATTTCTGGCAGTTTAAACTGCACCAACTCCTGCAAAGTCCGCCCTGCGACGGACTGAACCGCACGAAGGTGCGGTTTCGCAACCGCCTGTTCTTTAGCCGCCGTTGCAGCGATTTCAATCGCCAGCGTGCAGGGATGGTGAGCAGTTACAAATATCAAGGCATCAATGGACAGATCTGATAACCAGAATAGAGAGGAGACAATGATTACCGTGAAGTTGAAATCGCCCCTTGTACGCGCCGTTGGTTTTTTAAGTCAGCTTTTCCTGATTTTGAGTGTCGCCGGTTGCCAAACGGTTGGAACGGTAACGCCGGTTATCACGCCGACAGCAACTGTTCTTTCGCCGCAGGTTTCCCCCACGAGCCACCCGGTTGCACCTGCCACGCTTGCGCCCACTGTTGCCCCGACGGAAACGATGGGCATACCGACCGAGGCCCCCATGTCAGGCCACAAGCCAATGGATAATCCCCCCGTTGATGAAGAGCTTCTCGACCCGATGAGCATCCCTCAATTTGTCGAGCCGTTGGTGATTCCACCGGTGATGCCTTCTGAAGGACAAAAGGACTGGAACGAGGAGGGCCAGGTTGCAACAGAATATTGGATCGCCGCCCGGCAGTTCCAGCAGCAGGTGCTTCCCACCGGGCTCCCGATGACCACTGTTTGGGGGTACGGTCATCACGGCGATCCCCTGCCTGGCGAAGGGTTGCCGACGACTTTCAACTTCCCGGCTTTCACTGTCGAAGCGCGGACCAACGAACGGGTGCGGGTGGTGTGGGTCAATCAGTTGGTGGATGATCCCACCAGCGCGGCCCCCAAATTTCTGCCGCATATTTTGCCGGTAGACCCCACCCTGCATTGGGCCAATCCTGGCCGCCCGCCTGGCCAGCATGACATGGATACCACGCCCTACCTGGGACCGGTGCCGCTGGTGCCTCATGTGCATGGCGCACATGTCGGCCCGGAGAGTGATGGATACCCGGAAGCCTGGTTTTTACCGGAAGCCAGCAATATTCCAGAAAACTATGTCACCTTGGGACCCTACTACGACTCAGTACACACGGCTCCTGCTGGGGCAGCGATATTCGAGTATCCCAATGACCAGCGCGCATCCACAATTTGGTACCATGATCATACTTTGGGGATTACCCGGTTAAACGTTTACGCCGGGTTGGCCGGGTTTTGGCTTATCCGGGATGATATCGAAGATGGGTTGAATCTGCCCGGACCTGCACCCCGCCTGGGTGACGCGCCTGACACCCGTTATTATGAGATTCCCATCGTCATCCAGGATCGAACCTTTAAGTCGGATGGTTCTTTCTTCTACCCGAGCAGCCGGTCATACTTCGACGGCTACACTGGCCCTTATGTCCCCGAGACGGAGGTCGCGCCCATCTGGAATCCGGAGTTTTTTGGCGATACCATGGTGGTGAATGGGCGCACCTGGCCTTACTTGGAAGTCGAGCCGCGCCTTTACCGGTTTCGCTTCCTGAATGGCGCCAATTCACGCTTCATGATCTTGAAGTTTGATCGTGCGCTGTTTTTCAATCAAATCGGCAACGAAGGCGGTTTGCTTCCAGATAAGCCTTTGGTTCTTGATCAACTGCTCATGGCGCCTGCCGAACGTGCCGATGTCATTGTGGATTTTTCGGCCTTCAAACCGGGAGATACGATCACGTTGTTGAATCTGGGGCCAGATGAGCCTTTCGGCGGCCTGCCGGTTGATCCTGAAGCCCAGGCGAATCCAGAAACTACCGGCAAGGTGATGCAATTCCGGGTGGTGGAACTGACCGAGCAAGGCAATCCTGGCAGTATCCCGGAGACCCTGCCAGCGATTGCCCCTCTCACCACAGATCTGCCAGCGCGTACCGTAACCCTGAACGAGAAGGCCATGATGCCGGATGATATCCCTGTTGAAGCTCAACTTGGCGACGGTATCATGCCGCAAGACTGGGATGATGACATTACTGAGAACCCCCAGGTTGGAGATACTGAAATATGGCAGATCGTCAATCTGACAGTAGATGCCCATCCAATTCATCTGCACCTGGTGCATTTCCAGATCGTGGAGCGCATCCCCTTTGACAAAGATGCCTTTATGGCAGCCCAGGCAGCTTTCATCGCTGGAGGCAAGCAGGGCGATCCGCCCAATGCAATGGATTATGTTACAGGGGATCCTGTTGCGCAAAACCCTTGGGAGGCTGGCTGGAAGGAAACGGTAATTGCCTACCCCGACATGATCACCCGCATTATCGCCACTTTCGATATCTCTGGCCTATATGTATGGCATTGCCATATCCTGGAGCATGAGGATAACGAAATGATGCGGCCTTTCTATATCCGTCCTGATTAGTTTGACAATGGCAAGTTTGCTCAAACCCGGCGATTTAAATCGCGGCAACATCTGCAACCCCCCATCTTCGTGGGGTTCAGTCCGCCGCAGGGCGGACTTCGCAGAGGTTAGTGCAGTTTCAACTGCCGGAGTGCCGAAAGTTGATATTGTCAAATGAGCATTACAGCGCCATATTGCCCACAGGCGCTCTGAGCGAAGTCGAAGAGTGCCGCCTGTGGCCTGGAAAGTACGTCTCGACTACCCTCGACGCGCCCGAAAATGTTGATTTTGCCTGACATTGAGCTGTAATGTTAGTCGCCTTTTGCACAACCCATCCAAAAGATTGATAAAACCTGACACCTCCCGGCTTGAATGTCGGGAGGTGTCTGTTTTTAGGGGCTGGTTTCCCCCGGGATTGCTTGCGGGCAATGATTCAGTGGGCTAAACGCTCAATGGCCGTAAACCCGGCCTCCAGCGCCTTGCGGTTCATCTCTTCGGTGCCTTTGGGGGCGCGGGCCATGATGGCTTTTTCGATGGCCTGGCGGGAGACGATGCCGGTCAAGCCCACCAGCACACCCAAGGCAACCGTGTTTGCGGTAATCGCCTTGCCGGTGGTGTCGAGGGCCAGTTTCGAGACGGGCACCCGAATTACCGGGCGGTTGGGCAGGCGTTCGACTTGATCTTCATCCACGATGAGCAATCCATCGGGTTTGACGTTCGCAGCGTATTTATCACAGGCTTCCTGGCTCAGGGCGATCAAAACGTCAGCAGCGATCACTTCGGGGTGGTCAATTTCGCCGTTGGCAATGATCACTTCGGCTTTGGATGCGCCGCCGCGTGCTTCGGGGCCGTAGCTTTGGGTTTGCACCGCGTTTTTGTTATCGTAAATGGCAGCCGCTTCGGCCAGAACGATGCCAGCCAGGATCATGCCCTGCCCGCCTTCTCCGGCGAGACGGATTTCGGTACGGTCGGTATCAGTTTTGGCGGTCATTGGGCGCCTCCCTGGGCACGCGCAATCACTTTGTCGTATTGCGAGGTGTATGGCAAGCGATCTATGTTGCAGAACATGCCGCGCACGAACTTGGTGTTGCTTGCTCGCTCTTCGGGCGGCAGCTTGTCGTATGCGGTTTTGGTAATGGTGTTGTCTTTGAGCGACCGCATCATGTCGGTGGCCTTGCCGAACTTGTTCAGGCGGCCATAAGTTGTGTGGCAGTAGCTCATCGCTTCGACCAGGCTGAATCCATCTTTGGCGATGGCCTCGGCCAGGAATTTATCCAATTCCAGCGCGTGGTAAACAGTGCTGCGCGCCACATAGGTCGCGCCGGCGGCAATTGCCAGCTCGCACACCGGGAAGGGCGGCTCGATGTTGCCGTACGGGGCAGTGGTGGCGCGCTTATCCAGCGGGGTCGTTGGGCTGTACTGGCCGCCGGTCATGCCGTAGATGGCGTTGTTGACCACAATGGCGGTGATGTCCAGGTTGCGCCGGGCGGTGTGGATGAAATGGTTGCCGCCGATGGCCAGTGCGTCGCCGTCGCCCATGATGGCGATGACGTGCATATCGGGGCGGGCGATCTTCAGCCCGGTGGCGAAAGCCAGGGCGCGGCCATGCGTGGTGTGCAGGGTGTTGAAGTCCATATAAACGGGCATACGCGCCGTGCAGCCGATACCCGCCACCAGCGCCACCTCGTCGTTTTTTATTCCCAGGTGGTCAATCGCCCGGATCAGCGCACCCATTACAATGCCAATCCCGCAGCCGGAACACCAAATCGTCGGGAATTTCTTGCTCTTGCGCAGCTTGCTCAGCGTCTCGCTCGACTCGAACCAGTTTTCGCGCGGAATCTGGCCTTCGCTGACATCCAGATCATGTGCAGTTAAGATATGTTCACTCATCGGATTAACCCTCGATTGCATCCAAAATCATCTGCGGAGTCACCATCTCGCCGTTGGCGCGGTTGACGCGCTTGACCTTGCGGCGGCCAACCATGCGTTCGACTTCCAGCGCCAGTTGCCCCAGGTTCATCTCCGGAACGATGATGCGGTCAACCTGGTCGCCCAGGCTCTCCACTTGCGTTTCCGGGAAGGGCCAGATGGTCAGCAGGGTGAGCATACTTACCTTGAGTCCGCGCTGGCGGGCGATTTTTAGCGCATGACGGGCGCTGCGCGCCGTTGCGCCGTAGGTGACGATCGCCGTTTTCGCGCCCTCCTGGAAATCTGACTCGACCATGATGATCTCATCCAGGTGCCTGTCGAATTTATGGTTGACGCGCTCGAGCCAGGGGTCAATCTCGTCGAGGCGCTGCGTGGGGAAGCCGACTTCATCGTGGAAAAGGCCGGTTATGTGATAGCGGTAGCCGCGCCCGAAGGGAGCCATGGGCGGCACGTCTCCCGGCTCGTTGCGGAAGGCTTTGTAGGATTCCGGCGTGTCGGCGACAACCTGCTCGTAGGGGTGAATCGTCTCGAAAGCGGGAAGCTTGACCGGCTCGCGCATGTGGCCGATGATCTCGTCGGTGAGCAGAATCACCGGGGTGCGGAATTTTTCAGAGAGGTTGAAGGCTTTCACCGTCAGGTCGAAGGATTGTCTCACCGTGACCGGAGTTAGCGCAATCATCGGGTGGTCGCCGTGCGTGCCCCAGCGGGCCTGCATCACATCGCCCTGGGAGGCAGCCGTCGGCTGGCCGGTGGAAGGCCCCAAACGCTGCACGTTCACGATCACACACGGGATCTCCGCCATAGCGGCGTAGCCGAGGTTTTCCTGCATGAGGGAAAAGCCGGGGCCGCTGGTGGCGGTCATGGATTTCAGCCCGCCGACGCGCGCCCCGATGATGGCGGCCATGCTGGCGATTTCGTCTTCCATTTGGATGAATTTGCCCCCTAGCTTGGGAAGCTCACGCGAGAGAATCTCGGCAACCTCGGTCGAAGGGGTGATCGGGTATCCGGCGTAGAACCGGCACCCGGCGGCAATCGCGCCCATGCCGATAGCTTCGTTGCCTTGCATCAATTTGATAGTCATAGTTTCTCCTTAATCAAACCGCTTGACAACGATCGCCAGGTCGGGGCAATGCGTATCGCAGAAATGACAGGCGGTGCATTTTTCTGCCGCCACGACGACCGCGCGGTCCAGATCCTGGGCAAAGGCCAGCACGCCCATCGGGCAGAATTCCACACAAATTTGGCAGCCTTTACACCACTTGGCATAAATTATCACCTGCCCGCGTGGTCCTTTGCGGGCAGGCTGCGCCGTGGGGCTATTGGCAATATTGGGTTGTTCCACAGTTGTGGCTTCGATCATGAGTCACCATTCCATTCGAGAGTCATAAAAAAATCCCCGTATGGGGTTTACCTGCTAAATCGTATCGGTTCGAAAAAGCAAGGGAAGGTGGGGTGTTTTGGGCGGGCATCGCCCGCCCAAAACACCCCACACCCCACTTTGTTGAGATGATACACTCGATCATTATACTGGCAAAGCCCAAGCGGCATAACGGACAGGTCTCAGATTTTTGGGGTGTTATTCATCATGTTAATTTCGGGTGGCTGATATTTCCCAGCCTGGCTGAGAACTATTTCGTAGCGGCGTTGGCGGCGATGTTGTACGATGAGATTGCTGTAGCCAAACTCTAGCACACGGAGGCAACCTTATGAACACAACCTCACAAACCGGGGGCGCACGCCTTCCCGAGCCGAAAGATTTCCCTGTCGCCTGGGACGATCCCGACGATGTCCAATTCCACTGGACACGCGACTGCGAGCATGTCCCGCAGCCAATCACACCAATGTTTTCCACCTTTGCCGCCCGGACAGCTGGCGAAGGCCGCGCCCGCACGGTGCCTGTGTACGAGGAGGCCATCCTGGCGCGTTATGATCGCCAAATCAATACTTACAATTACACCCGCTTGGCGCCGTTCACCGGCGCTCCCGATGAATTGGCTGCGCGGGCGCGGCGAAATCGCGAGAAAGTCGGCGCAGTCAGCGCCCGGTTGAAAGAAACTTGGGAACGACAATGGAAACCGGAGCTTGAAGCGCACTGGAAATTTTGGGCTGATTTCGATCTGGGAGGGGCCGACTTCCCAGCGCTGGCGGCGCATCTCCAGGAAACATTGACGCGGGCTACGCGGGTATACGAAATCCATTATCTGATGGGCCCGCCGATGTGGTTCGCCATTGACGAGTTCGAGACATTCTATTGCGACCTCTTCCCCGGCGCGACGCCGCTCGACGCATACCGGCTGCTCCAGGGTTTCGATAACAAAACCCTCGAGATCGGGCGCGCCCTGTGGCGGCTGAGCCGCCTGGCGCGCGCCAGTGAGCCGGTTCGGCAGGCGCTGGCCGAGCGGCCAACGGGTGAGGTTTTGCCCGTTCTGGCAGGATTCCCAGAAGGCCAGCAGTTTTTGGCTGAGCTGAACGGGTTTCTGGAATCCTACGGGCGGCGCACCGACCTGTGGGACTGGGGCTATCCGAGCTGGGAAGAGAATCCCGCCCCGGTGATCAACAATCTCAAGAATTACCTCGCCCAGCCCGACCGGGATATGGCTGCCGAGCTGGCAGCCGCCGCCGCCGAGAGGGAAGCCGCCGTGGCTGAGGCCTGCCGGCAGTTGGCTTATTATCCTGAGCCTATCGTCGAGCGCTTCAAAACATTACTGCAATCGGCCCAAATCGCCCTGGCGCTGACCGAAAATCACACCTACTATATTGACTTCAACGGCTTTGGTTGGGTGCGGCGGGTGATACGCGAGTTTGGTAAATGTTTTACCGTTCAGGGTCGCCTCACCCGCCCCGACGATGTTTTCTACCTCAAATTGAGCGAGCTGGAGCAGATGATTGCCGACGCCTCGCTCTGCCTGGGTGAGCGGGCCGCCTCGAGGCGCTCCGAAATAGAAAAATGGTCGGCTTACCCTGCGCCAAAAGAGCTGGGCACCCGGCCCGCTGAGCCGCTGTACGCCTATTCCCCCGATGCTCGCCGCATGGCGCGCTATATGGGCGCCTACGTCTCCTAGACGCCGCCCGAATCGAGCGACCCCACGCTGCTGCGCGGGCAAGCCGGCGCTTCGGGAAAAGTGATGGGCCGGGCGCGTCTCATCCTCTCGTTGAATGACGCCAACCGCCTGCAGCCGGGCGACATCCTGGTGACAACCACCACCGCGCCCCCCTGGACGCCGCTGTTCCTCACCGCATCCGGGCTGGTGACCGACGCTGGCGGATTGCTCTCCCATGGCGCCGTCGTCGCCCGCGAGTACCACCTCCCGGCGGTGGTTGGGACCAACCGGGCAACGTCCGTCATCGCGGACGGCCGCCTCATCGAAGTGGATGGCGACCGCGGAACCGTTCGTCTGCTTTTAGAATAATGGAGGCTGCCATGAACATCTGCTGGTTGGGAACTCTGGCTTCAAAAGATCCGCTCCGGGTGGGCGGAAAGGCTGCCAACTTGGGCCGCCTGGCTGCCCGGCATCCGGTTCCTCCCGGGTTTTGCCTGCCCGCTTCCTGGGCTTATTCCGGTCAACTCCCTTCCTCCCTGGCCTTCGAGCTGGCGCATGCCTACCGCCGCCTGGGGAAGCGCTGCGGGAGCGACCCTGCCTCGGTCGCTGTGCGCTCGTCGGCGGTGGATGAAGATGGCCAACAGGCATCTTTTGCCGGGCAGCACGAAAGCTATCTCAACGTGGTTGGCGCGACGCCGGTGATGGAAGCCGTTGAGCGGTGTATCGCCTCGGCGCACACCGACCGGGCGCTGCACTACCGCCGCTCTCACGGGCTGGAAAACGAGTCGCCGGTGGCCGTGCTGGTGCAGCAATTCATCCAGGCCGATATATCTGCCGTTGTGTTTAGCGCCGACCCCCGTACGGGTGAGCGCGACCACATCCTGATCAATGCCACCTGGGGGTTGGGAGAAAGCCTGGTGGGAGGCCTCGTCACACCGGACCTGTACTCGGTGAACAAAGCCGATTTTACCGATATCCTCTCGCAGATCGGCTCGAAAGAATGGATGACTGTGCCAGACCCTTCGGGAACCCGCGAAGTGCCCGTGCCGCGTGCCATGCGCCGGGAGCCGACTTTGAATATCTCGCAGATCATGGCGCTGGCGCGGTTGGCGCAAACCCTGGAAAGCCAGCAGGGCTGGCCGGTTGATCTGGAATGCGCTTTTCTGAAAGATCGCTTGTACTTGTTGCAGTGCCGGCCGATCACAACGCTGGCGCTCCCCACGGCTGAAGCCTGAAAAAAGCATTCGTGATAAAAATGCAGCCGCCATCTCAGAGTGTCCGATAGCAAAACCTCCTCTCCGAGAATCGGAGAGGAGGTAAGTTGTGGGATGTGTCATCCCAACGATTTTACGCGGCTGCTTTTTACTATCGTTAGGCTTCGGCAGGAGTTTCGTCTTCCGGCTGGCTGGCCTCATCCGATGGTTCGGGCGAGACTTCGGCTTTTATGGCTTCCAGTGCAACCGCTTCGCGGTAGGTCAGCGTCCAGGTGCTGGACTTGAACACCTCGGCTAACCCGCCCAGGAAGAGGCTCGGAGCGCCGAAGATCAAGATGAAGATCGGGAGGCCGATGACTGCGGCGACGATCCAGGGTACAGCGCCCTGGGCTATGAACAGATTGACGAGCATCCCAACCAGCAGGGCTGGCAGGCCAGCCAAAATCGTGCCCACTACCAGCAGGAGCAGAAAAACCGGGATCATCACGAAGAACCATACCAATCCCAAACCGAACAGGATCAGCGCCATGATGATGACATCGCCAAGCCGCTGGCGGACGACTTCGAATCCTCGCCGGATCGAAGCGATCACGCCCAGGTTTTCGAGGGCGCTCGCCCGGTGGAAGAACTGACTCAGCAGGGAGAGCGCGATACCAATGACGATCAGCACGGTGATGAACAATACCGCCAAACCAATGGTCGTCACCGTCCCAAGGATTTGCAGCGGGACGCTGTCGGTGAACCAGACCAGCAAAGGCAGGGCCGCGACAATCATCAGCAAAACAATGGCGATCCAGCTTGCCAGGGCAATCACCAAATCAATCAGGAACAGCCGCCAGGCCGCACGCGACCAGCCCATGCGGAAACCTTGCTTGACGGTGGCCTTCTCACCCGTTGACTCATTCTGGTCAACCATGCGAATGAGCGACACTTCTGATACATAGTAGGCGATAGCCGTCACGATAGACAGCACGAGAAGGAAGCAGCACAGGCCGACAATGACGGCAATGATCGTGTTGACCACTTCCTGCGGCATTTCAGGCATGCCTTGCCCCGGCCACGGGAAGTCGCCGCTGCCGTTTCCGTCGCTGAATCGAACGCCGTTATTGCCGCTCCCGCTGCTGCCGCTCGACCCTGAAGTTACCAACGCCAGGATGATGCCGAATACCCACAAGGCGCGGAAATTCAGCGTGAGATGAAAAGCTCGTTTGATGATCTTGATGTGGTCCATGACATTCTTCCTTTCTTGTCTTGCCCATTCGTTGGGCTACTAAATACTTCTGGTTTACCCGTAGTTTGGGGCCTTGTGCCCGTGATGTCCGCCCACAAGGGGCTAAACTACAGTTTTTGGGATAGACATAAATCCTTGATGCTGGCGATATGCCCACCAGCCTGCCAGCCAGCTCACGATAAGGCCGGCAAAAATGACAGTCAATATCAGATTGATGATAGCGAGCAATCCCAAATCCAGCGCAATCGTCGGCCAAACCTGGGTTTGCAGTGCGGTCTCAGGCCATCGGAATATCAGCAGTCCTGTCAGATCCGGCGAGATGGCTGTGAGAGATGCGCCGTCAACCTGGACGATGATTGTGATCACGACTGCTACCAACAGCACCGCCTGGATGAAGGCCCAGGCTCCCACTATCCCTAAGGGGGCGGCCTGCCAGCCGGTTTTCAGCATCTTTCGCCAGGTCGGCTCTTTGGGCTGCGGCAAGCGCAGGCGGACTTGCGCCGCAAACCGGGCCACCGGCGTCCGCACGGGCATAACCGGATTCTCTTGAAGCAGCGCCGATAAACCGCCAAGTTGTTCCAGTTCTTCCCGGCATCCGGCGCATTGCGACAGGTGGGCTTCGATCTGCTGCTTGCGAGCGCCGTGAAGCTCACCATCGTAATAAGCCGGAATCCATTGGGTAATGTGTTCGGTCATAGGGCCTCCAGTTGAGCTGCCAGCGTCTGCCGGAGCTGGCCGCGGGCGTAATTCAGGCGGGACATGACAGTTCCCAGGGGGATGCTCAATGCCTCCGCAATTTCGTGATACGACAATCCTTCGTACTCCCGCAAGACCAACACCGCTCGGCTGGCAGTGGGCAGCGCCAGGACGGCTTTCTGTACCAGGGCCGCCCGCTGGCGGGTCTCGGTTTGCGCCTCGGGGTCTTCGTCGGGAGCCTCCAGGGGGATGTCTTCGACGTTGACGGTCGCCGGGGTGCGGCGTAAGGCATCGAGCGCAGCGTTTACGGCGATGCGGCTGACCCAATTGCGGAAGGGATATTGGGGTTTGTAGCTGTCAAGGTGCTGCCAGACCCGGATGAAGGCTTCCTGGGCGGCTTCTTCGGCCAGTTGGGGGTCGCCGCACATCCGGTAGACGAGATTGACGACGCCATCCCGGTAACGGCACACCAGGTCGCCGTAAGCCTGACGGTCACCTTGCCTGGCCTGGGCGATCAATTCATGATCGGTTGCAATCGTGCTGGGCATGGGGCCTGTCACGTTTTAGTGCGCCTTTCTATCCTATATACGCAGGGGGATGGGGATTTATTCGGAAGGAAGTGGTCTGGTGTTACGGCGATTCGGTGTTATGGTGGGTGAGGTTGCCCGGTTATTAGCACTTGGAATGGCAGAGACTCCAGCCTGATCGAGACGGTGCTGGAGACAGCAAGGCCAGGAGGCTGACGCCAATTTGTGTCATGGCAGCGGCGTTGCTGTCGGAAGGGACTCGACGATTTCGAATGTCCAGGAATAGATAGGTGTGGTTCCTGAATCTTTGTTGAAGCTTACATCAACTTTGTGAATGCCAGCTCTTAGACGCTTCGAGATGCAAAAGCCATAAGGTCCACCAACCTCAGCAACCTTTTGATTGCCTTTCCTTATCGAATGGGGCATAAGCAAATCGTAATAAGACCCTGCTTCTTGGGGTGTCAGAAAATGTCGTACCCCATCAACCAAAAAGGTTGTTCGATTGATGACATCTTGCCCTTCCCAAAAATTGCCAACTTCCAAGAGGATACTCGCATCTATCTCGACACATATACGGCAAGAGAGGTCATACATACCCTTTTTTACCTCGAAATCCTCTAATAGGATAATTTTTCCTGGCCGTGGGTATGTGACAGTCAACCATTCCGGCTCTGGGGTGGGTGTGATCGGGGTCTGCGGGATATAAAACCACTTAGGCGTACGGGAGGCTGTTCGGGTGGGCGAGACAGTTGGGGTCGGGGACGAGGTCGCGGGTATGAGCAGCGATGTGCATCCGGCAATCATCGAAACCGAAAGGAAAAGGCTACAAACCATAAATAGCTTCGTTGTTCTCAGCATATTTCCTCCTGGAGAGCCTCGCCCGACGATTGATCGGGCGTGGATTAAAGATAGCACAAAATACAAAAAGAGTGAGTCATCAGGGAATACAATCCTATCCCAATGACTCACTCATTTTGTTACCTGTCTTTGGAAAGCTATCCCCGGTTTTAGCGCTGCCTCCGGTAGATCAGCCCGCCTGCGGCCAGCAGCCCAACCAGCGCCAGGGGCCAAACGGGAAGTGTGTGCGAGGATCGGGCGTTGAAATCAGTCAGGTTGATGAGGGTTGGACCAACCTGATCGCCGGCAGCCCAATCGGAGAAGGCATCCACATCATTGCGGGTGATGGTGTTGCCCACATACGATGTCATCGCGCAGTTCCAGTGATCGTAAGGGGCTGTCGGCCCTTCGTAACGGCATACTTTGTCATCGTCATCAGGGGTGAAGTCGGTCGGCAGAGTCAAATTGACCAAAAATCCGCTGGGCGTCCCGTCGGGTGTGAGAGTCCAATAATGCCCGGTTTGTAGCCCTTCGGTGGCATTGGGGTGATTTGTATCGAAGCGCTCCACAGTGAGGGTTGTGAGATCGCCGGGGTCGGTGACCTCCACCGTCACCATCGTTGGCCCAAAGGTGTAGATGCCTGCAGTTGAGACATCTTTTTCGACCACGCTGCTGTCAGACAGCTTCAGCTCGAACGCACCGATGTCGCAATTCAGATCGTTCCGATCTTCGCCGCGCTGGTCTTTCGTTTCGCAGGCGCCGAGATCGCCATTATCAATCGCAAGGCTGTCGTTGGCCAGGGCGTGAGTAGGCGTGGCTCCGCCATTCGACGCCAGGGCGGCCAATCCCGGATCGCCGGAAAAGACCGCGCCGCAGCTTCCATCTTCGACCAGGGTATTGATGTTTAAGTCAATGGTGTTGTTGTTGACACAATCTTCGCTGTCGCTGTTGGCGATGATGGTATTACGAAGATCGAGCGAGTTGTCATTGTAGATGCCGCCTCCGGCGACGGCTGAGTTTCCCGAAAAGGTGGCGTTGTTAACGAAGGCTGTGCCGGAGGCAGCGTTGAACAACCCGCCGCCGCTGCTGGATGCGCCAGACAACCCGGCGCTGCCATCCGAGGCCATCACACCGTCAGTGCCATTCCAACCAGGATTGCCGTTCGATCCTGAAGCGCCATAATTTCCACTCAAGCCCCAGCCACCATCGGCGCCGACGCTTCCCATCCACCCGTCCGATCCATCTGCGCCAGGATTCCCCAGTGATCCACCATATCCGCCGGATCCAGAGAAGCCGCCCTCGCCTTCCCATCCGCCGTTACTTCTGTAATCGTTGTAGATGGCATTGCCGCCGCTGCTGCCGGTACCCTCCGAGCCGCCTGCGCCCAGGCCGCCGTACAGCCCGCCTGCCCCGCCCGCGCCGCCCAAACCGGCCGCGCCGTTGCTGTTGCCGCTGATGGTGCTGTTTACGATGGTGAGCTGTGCTTCGTTATAGATGCCGCCTCCAAGGCCGCTGTCGCCGGCCTGCCCGCCGCTGCCGCCCGCGCCGGCCGCCCCACCGTTGCCGCCCAAACCGCCATCGCCGCCGTTGCCGCCGTCGCCGCCGTTGCCGCTGTCGCCGGTGGTTCCGCCGCCGCCGCCCCACCCGCCATCGCCGCCGTTGCCGCCGTCGCCGCCATTGCCCCATTCATCCGCGCCGTTACCGCCGTTGCCGCCGATGCCGCCATCGCCGCCCATGCCGCCATCGCCGCCTTCGCCATAGTTGCCGCCGTCGCCGCCGATACCGCCAGCGTTACCAGCTCCACCGCCGCCGCCAGCGCCGCCAGCGCCGCCCAGGCCGCCAACGCCGCCAGCGCCGCCGTTTCCAGACATGTTGAACGATACCAGGCTGAATTGCACGATGAGCGTCCCGGCGTTGAAAATGCCGCCGCCCCGCCCGCCTTTGCCGCCATTGCCGCCCGATCCGCCGATGCCGCCGTCGCCGCCATAGCCGCCGTTGCCGCCTGAACCGCCATTGCCCCCATAG
>DYIZ01000081.1 GCA_020723385.1 Candidatus Aquidulcis sp. | reverse complement strand
GAATTCTGTGGGGGTAAGGTCCACGGGCTGGCCGGCGCGGGTGACGGTATGTGCGTCGAGATCAATTTCTAAATCAGCAGCGCGCAAAACCTGGGGGGCGGCGGGTGCCGTCTCGGCCCGCCGGAGCAGCGACCGCACACGGGCGACAACGACGCGCGGCGAGAAGGGTTTGGTCACGTAGTCATCGGCCCCCAATTCCAACCCGACGAGCTGATCAGATTCTTCAACGCGGGCGGTGAGCATGATGATGGGTGTTGTGGCTTTGCGGCGAATCGCACGGGCTACGTCCAGGCCGTCCATCCCCGGTAAATTGAGGTCAAGGATGACCAGGTCGGGGTGTTTGTGTTCCCAGGTGGAGAGACCAGTATCGCCGCGCGAAGCTGCCAGCACGGTGAAGCCTGCCTGCTCGAGATAGGAGCGCAGCACTTTGACAAGTTCGGGTTCGTCTTCGACGATTAAGATTGTGGACATGGGGCAGTTACCAGGGATCAATTATCAGTGACCAGTCAGTGGGGATTATAACCGACAGTGGGTAGTGTATGCTCACTACCCACTGTTTACTGATTACTGATCCCTGTTTACTGGTTTGCTCACGGCTACGGGGCTGTTTGCTCGTCTCAGTTACCGCCATGGCATCCGCCGGAACCAGGGCCAAAGCCGTTTTCCCAATTCTGATCGTGCATTTGTTCCATCCAATCGGCCTGTTCCTGGGTGGTGTCGCCCGCCTCGACGGCAGCCGCCAGGGCTTCATCGTGGGCTTGCTCGAACAGGGTTTGAATTTGTTCGTCAGTCAAGCCTTGATCCTGTGCGACCTCGTAGGGGGTTACGCCAGCATCAATTTGAGCCTGCAACGCATCGGGGGTCAAACCAAGTCCATCGGCCAGGGCGGCGATCATATAATCGTGCAGCAGCCCATTCTGTCCACCGCGTCCGCCCATCATCCCGTGGCCGTTTCCGCCCATCATGCCGTTACCACGACCGCCCATCATCCCTGGGCCAAATTCGTCCGTTTGGTACTGGCTCATCATGCGAGGGCCGAATACGGCAGCCGGGGCCTGAGCCTGGGCGTAGGTGTATCCAGCGAAACCTAGTACGAGGATGACTAATCCAACGATCGAACCGATAATCAAAAACTTTTTCATGATATTCTCCATTTAGTTATTGTTGAGGGTTTGTATTGTTTCCCGTTATCTTGGCTAAATGATACCGCAGCCTTGTGTAGAAGTTGTGAAGACTGCCTGAAGGTGGTGTGAATGTTCGACCGGCAAAAATGGGTTCAGCGACGGGCGTAAGCCTGTCGCTGAACCCATCTTATGCATATACGCCGGTCATGCAGCCCGGAGGGAAAATCCGAAATTTGATATTTGTGAGTGCGAAGCACGTACAAATATCAAATTTTCGGCTCTCTCAGGGGCAAAGTGTGCATGATATTACGATGCAAGGCTTTCGATCGGAGCGTTTACGGGATGGCGAAGAGGAACCGCCAAATCCCATCGCCGGGCTGTGTCATGGTGGATGGGTCGCTTAACACCTGTATCCAGGTATTGCCTGGTTTGAACGGGTAGCGTGTGCCATCCGGGAAAGTCAGGAACAGTACGGAATTGGTGGTGGGGCGGTTCCAGGTGACTTCATAAGCCTGTCCATCGCGGAAGGCATACGCCTTCCCGCTGCCGCTGAGCAGGATTTCAACGATCTCGTTGGGCGGTGGGACGTAATAAACGTGGGGCACGTAAATGACTACGACATTGGCCGCTGTGATCTGTAGGTTGTTGATGCGGTCGAGCAGCGGGGCATATTGCTCGCCTTGCCCCTGGTCGTAGACATTATCCTGGAAGCGCAGGTACAGCCCGGTAGTGGGATCATAATCCCAGCGGGTGTAATTATCACCCGAGTAGCGTGCAAAAACCTGATTTGCGAGTGTACCGCCCTTGGGTGCAAGCACATTGAAGATCATCCCATCGAGATTGGGGCGGCTGTTATCAACACCCTTCGCTGTGATGTACTGGCTCAGAGCGGCAGTGCTGCCGAGCAGGTGATCGTTACCGGCGGGGTCGAACCGGCAGAGAGGGGTGGTGGTTGATGGCGGGCAAGCGGTGGGATTTCCTTCGAGGATCAACCGGTTGCTATATTCGGCGTTGAAGAGGCGGTTGTTGATGAGTTGGTCAGCGCTGCCGTAGGCGAAAATGCTTTGATACATGCGAATCAGGTCGCTGTCCAGTAGTCTGCCGGAGCGAATAGGGCCAACCAGCTCAGCGTCTGTGCCGTAGAAAATGGCGTGCAGACGGGAGTAACCGTCATTGTGATAGTAATCATAAACAATATCTGCAAACGAGAGTCCCCAGGCAGGGCGCGTCGAGCTGCGTGGTACGATGTTGACCTTGATGCCGATTGGCCGGCGGTCTAGCAGCGCCGGGTTGGCCACTGTTAAACCGGTGAGAGGATTGACGCCGGAAGCAAATCCTTGCGGGCCGATATCAATCGGTAGCAGAGTCGCTGTCGGTGATGGGACAACTGTCGGTGTGTTTACGGGAGTTGCAGTCGAGACCAAGGTGGTGGCTGTGGGTGGAACCGGGGTGTTTGTGTTACTTGGGGCGACAGTTCGAGAGGGAATAGCCGCTTGGGTGGGAGTGGGCTGGATCGTCGGTTGACCGCAAGAAGCCAGCAGGACGATCATCACCATGACTAACAAAATACGTTTAAACATTGAAAAACCTCCGTGGTTAGGAAAAATCAAGCATCAATCATACCGCGATTGGCTAAGATTGCCTATCGCTGCACAGACTGTCTTGTCAGACCAGTTTGAATATTTGCTTGCGTTTTTGTCAAAAACCCCTATAATTCGTAGATATGGAACAGGCGACACCAACTTTAAAGGCACGATCCATACCCTGGAAATGGGGAATATATCTGGCGGTTGGGTTGCTTATTATTGGCTGGGTCTTTAATACTCCGGCTGGCTTGCTAGGTAAGAGTGATGCAGTTGGTTATGCAGTTTGTCACCGCATAGATGGACGTTCTTTTCACCTGGGTGAGAGATCTTTACCATTATGCGCACGCTGTACAGGGATGTTCCTTGGGGCGGTGCTCGGCTTGCTGTTTCAGAATCTGGTAGGGCGTCGAAGAATGGGGATGCCTCCTTGGAAGCTCTGGATTCCGTTAGGTTTTTTCTTCCTGGCGTTTGCCGTGGATGGCATGAATTCATTTTTGCACCTGATTCCTTTAGTCGGATTACCTCTACTTTACGAACCGAATAATGTTTTGCGGCTGTTGACGGGTACAGGCATGGGCTTGGTCATTTCAGCGGCCTTGCTGCCCGTTTTCAACCAAACCGTGTGGACTGCTTGGGATGCCCGCCCGGCGATCGGCGGTTTCCGCTCGCTTGGTGGGCTGATCCTGTGCGGGCTGGTGATGGATGGTCTGGTGATGACTGAAATCCCATTGCTGCTCTTTCCACTCGGAATCATCAGCGCGGCGGGTGTGCTCATCCTGTTGACCACCATCTATACGATGGTTTGGGTCATGGTGCTTCGCCTGGAAAACAAGATCGGCTCGCTGAAGGAACTGGTCTTCCCGATGGCGCTTGGGTTTGGAATGGGTCTGGCCCAGGTGGCGGCTTTCGATGCGGCCCGTTATTGGTTGACCGGAACCTGGGAAGGGTTCCACGTTCTGTTAGGTTTGTAATCTAGGGCTTTGTGCGCGTCCTGAGAGATCGGATCGAGATGGAAGTATTGGGTATCTTTTCTGCCTTTGGACTCTCGGCCAGCGCCGGGTTGAATGCTTACATCCCGCTGCTGGTGGTTGCGTTGCTGGCAAAGTTTACCGATCTCATTGAGCTGCAATCTCCATGGAACACCCTCGAAAGCTGGTGGATCATCGCTTTGTTGATCGTCCTCGGCTTGATCGAGTTCTTCGCCGATAAAGTCCCGGCAGTTAACCACGTCAACGACATCATTCAAACCATCATCCGCCCGGTTGCCGGTGCGATAGCCTTTGCAGCCAGCGCCCAAATTATTACTGACATTCATCCCGTGCTGGCGATGGCGCTTGGGTTGTTGGTGGCGGGCGCTGTACATGTTGTCAAAGCAGCCGCGGTGCGTCCAGCGGTGACCGCAACCACCGGCGGCGCGGGGAACATCCCTGTGAGCATCGCAGAAGATGTCGTCTCGACAATCCTTTCGATCGTCTCGGCAGTCATGCCGGTATTGATCACTGTTGTCTTGATTTTGCTGACATCATGGATCATCTGGCTTCTCTGGCGGCGGGCAAACCGCGAGAAATTGCGTAACCAAACCTAGTTGACCATTTCAAGGAAGGAGATTATGACCAATTACCCGTATTATCAACCTCCCTATGCGCCCCCCCCCTACGCGCCGCCTTCGCAAACCAGCTCGATGGCGGTCATCAGCCTGATCTGCGGTATCCTGGGCTGGTTCGGTCTCGTAGGAATTGGGCCACTCATTGCCGTCATCACCGGCCATATCGCGAAAGGACAAATTCGGGATAGTATGGGCCGCATCACCGGTGACGGTATGGCAACCTGGGGCTTGGTTCTGGGATATGCCCAACTGATCATTGGCTGTTGTGGCGGCATCATCGCTCTGGTGCTTTTCATCCTCTCGTCGGTTTTTGGCATTGCTTTGTTCAACACAGGCTACAACGGCTATTACTAAACCTGGTCAAATCAATCTTTCTATTGTCAAGGTACAACGCCCGGCAGGGCTAAATACTCAAAAGGAGGTTATGGAATATGGCAAGTGATTTCGGTGCGGCTGTCGAGCCAGCAGAACCCAAGAAAACCAAACCCTGGGTTACAATCGTGATTATCATCGCAGTGGTTTTGGTATTATTGTGCTGCTGCGTGCTGTTCGTTATCTTTGGCCTCCCAGCATTGTTAGCGCTGCTTGGCCCGAACATCGGTAATGTGTTTTCGGGTATTTCCGAAAACCTTATGACACCATAAACCCAAAGGAGATATAAAATGACCGATTATCAACCCATTACCCCAGGCGAAGAACCAAAGAAAAGTAACAAAACCACTATCATCATCATTGTCGTTGTCGCGGTTGTCCTGCTGTGTTGCTGCGTCGTCGTTGGCGGCGTTGGCGGCTATCTGGCTTGGACAAACATGTAATTTTCTTAAAAGCTGTTGGTGTTTCCAGGCAGCTACTTCACACCACAGAGAGTGACGCGGTAACGCGCACTCTCTGTCTGTATTTTCTTGGGCAGTTTGTTAACCTGTCCCAAGTTTTTTTGCAAATGATCCTTGCAATTCAACCAGGGCTTGTCTAACTTTACTGTCCAATTCGCTGTCGAGAGTCAAAGCGGCATACTCATCCTCGTCCAATATCAATTGCTGCCCGTCAGGGTAAACCAATAAATCCAGCGCCAGGTCAATATAACTGATTACGATCTGGCCGGGCTTTTCTTCTTCGATCACCATCGGGCAGGTAACATTGCAGTACCAGCCTTTCACATTGCCATCGTCTCGGTCGTGGATTTCGAAGATGTTGTACCAGCGGTCGGTGTAGTAGTTTTCGACGAAATTATCCCCCTGTTTCAAGAAAATGTCGTGAAAATAGACATCCGGCCGGTTGAAGGCGGCCTCGATGGTGAGGGTGTTTTTCGAGCGGGATAAAACTCTCCCGCTGTAACGCCATGTTTCTTTTCCTTCTGGGTTTCGTTTGATGACAGTGACAAGGGTCATAGCGAGGCGGCGTGAGCAAACAGGATGCTAACAGATACCCTCATCAGATGTCGTGGCTGACTAATAAGTTCCCGGTCAGCCGGGGATCACGGGAAATACCAGCAGGGCTTCGTCAGGGGCTAGGCTTATGGTGAGCGGTTGACCTGCCTCGGGCAATTGCACTGTTGATGGAAAGGTGAATGACAGCATATTGCCGCTTACTTCCACCGTTACCCGGTTGGTTCCTCCACGGAATGACTGCGCCGTTAACTTTCCCCGGAGAGGGTATCCACTCTGCTCGCCGAGCCGCGCCCCATCCGGTTTGATGAGCACGCTCACCGGGCCGCTGACGCTCTCCTGGATTGGAAAAATCCCCAGCGGTGTCGTTACCCTTCCCCCTTCGGCGGTTCCGGTCAACCAATTCGACATCCCCAGGAATCGGGCGACGAACGGCGTCGCAGGGCGGCGGTAGATTTCCAGCGGCGTTCCAATCTGTTCCACGCGGCCGGCGTTCATCACCACCACCCGGTCGGCCAGCGTAAAGGCCTCCTCCTGGTCGTGCGTGACGTAGATGGCGGTTTGTTCCAATCGGCGCAGAATATCATTCAATTCCTGAATTAGCCGTTCCCGCAGGGTGCGGTCGAGCGCACCGAGCGGCTCGTCGAGCATGAGCAGCCGCGGGCGCGGGGCCAGCGAGCGCGCCAGCGCCACCCGCTGCTGCTCGCCGCCCGATAGCGTGCCGACATCCCGCCGCTCCAGCCCCGGCAGCCCCACCAATGCCAGAGTCTCCGTCACCCGTTGCCGGGTTTCGGGTGCGGGCAGGCGGGACATGCGCAGGCCGAAAGCGATATTGTCGCCGATGTTTAAATGCGGGAAGAGGGCGTAATCCTGAAACATCAGGCCGAAGCCCCGCCGGTGAGGGGGCGTGCTAAGAATGGATTGCCCATCCCAGAGAATATCGCCCTGCTCGGGCGTCTCCAACCCGGCGACGAGCGACAACAAGGTGGATTTGCCGCACCCGCTGGGGCCAAGCACTGCCACGATTTCTCCCGCCGCCACGCCAAACGACACACCATCGAGGGCGCGGGTACTGCCGAAGGATTTGTGAATATCAAGCAAGTTAAGTGTCATTTGATTACGTTTTCCGGCTCACATTTTACGATGAGACGTGTTTGCGTGGATGGTGAAGGTTAGAATTCGCCAATTTCTGCAATTCTCATTCGCTCGATGGCCAGCATCCCCGCCGCGCAGACGAGCATGAGGATCGTACTGAGCGCCAGTGACTGGCCGTAATTGAGCGCGCCGGGCTGCGAAAGCAGGCGGTAGATCATCACCGATAGGGTGGGGTACTCCGGGCGGGTGATCAACGCCGTTGCGCCGAACTCGCCCAACGAAATGGTAAACGCAAACGTGGCCGCCACAATAACCGCCCGCCCGACGAGCGGCAGGTCAATGCGCCGCGCCACTTGCCACGGCGATGCGCCCATCACGGCGGCGGCCTGCCGCAGGCGCGGGCGGATGCTGCGCAGTGCGGGAGTCAGGCTGCGCACCACGAACGGGAACGCCACAAGAGTATGCGCCAACGGTACCAGCACCGGCGACGTGCGCAAATCCACGCGCTCGCCGAACAGCATCAGCGGTTTGCCAAAACCGACGATGAACCCCAGGCCGAGGGTGACTGCTGAGGTGCCCAGCGGGAGCATCAACAGCGGGTCGAGCAGACGGTTGAGGCGCGATTGGCTGTCACGCGCCAGCGCCCAGGCGGCAGGCAGGCCCAGCGCCAGCGCCAGCGCCACCGTTCCGGCGGCGTAGCTCAATGAGATAGCGATGGCCGTCGAAGGCGGCGCGTAGGAGACCGCCTGCCGGGGATTGACGACCAACTCCCGGTAGAAAGCCAGCGTCAACCCGCTAGGGACAGACCCCTGCCGGTTACTGTCCACATCGAGCGATGTGACCGATCGTACCGCCAATGCTGCCAGCGGGGAGACCAGCAGAACCAGGAGTAACGCCACAATCCCCGCTGCGGCGAAGCGTCTGCGCCAGCCGATCAGTCTGCGCCGGGTTTGGGCGCTTGGCCTCTGTGACAGCGGGCGCGACAGCTTCCTCGCCAGGCGGGTATAAACCACCGTCAGCAGCAGTGTGCAGCCGAGCTGGATAACGGATAGCGCCGCGGCCAGCGGCAGGTTGAACAAACCTACCGCCTGGTTATATATTTCCACTTCCAGCGAGGCAAAACGCGGCCCGCCAAGCACCAGAATCACCCCAAAGGATGTGAAATCGAAGATGAAAACCAACAGCGCCGCGGCAGCGATGGCCGGGGCCAGCAGCGGCAGCGTGATGCGCCACAGGGTTTGCCAGCGGTTAGCCCCCAGCACTTGGGCGGCCTGCCCCAGGCGTGGGTCGAGATGCGACCAGAAGTCTCCCACGGTGCGCAGCACGATGGTGGTGTTGTAGAAAACGTGCGCCACGAGTATGGCGGTCAGCGTGTTGGCAAAACGGATCGGCGGCGCGGTCAGGTTGAACAAATCCATCAGTCCCAGGTTGAGCCAGCCGCGCGGTCCCAGCAAGGCGTTGAATCCTACTGCCACCACCAGCGTAGGCATCACGAAGGGGATGGCGGTCAGCGCCTGGAGCAGGGATTTCCCCCGGAAGTCGAAACGCGCCAGCAGGTATGCTCCCGGCAGTCCCACCAACAGCGTGAGCATCGTCGAGAGCGCCGCCTGCCCGATGGTGAACCCGATCACACCCCGCATCGAAGACGAAGTCAGCGCCTCGATGAACGGTGCAGCGATACCCTGCTCCCCGCGGGCAAAACTCACTCCCAGGATGCTCGCCAGCGGGTAGAAATAGAAAAGGGCGAGGAAACTGAGCGGGGCGAGCCAGAGGGAGAGTGCAGCGTATTGTGTGGGGCGTAAAACGTAACCCGTAAAACGTAAGCGGTGAGGCCGAGGGCTGGTTGTTGTACGTTTATCGCCGGTTGTGTGTTGCTGGTCTTCGGTCATCGGTCGGCGGTCGCCATCTGTCACCGCAGCACCACATCGGTCCAGTCTTCAATCCACGCCTGGCGTTTCTCGGCGATATCAGCGGGGCGGATGAAGGCCGGCATTTGAGGCACAGCCAGGAATTGGATGAATTGATCGCCGATCTGGGCTTTTTTGTTGACCGGGAAGACGGCCATTTGCAACGGCATATCTTCCTGGAAGGCGATGGACAGCATGAAATCCACCCACTTTTCCGCCAGGTCACGGCGAGGGGTGCCTTTCAGGATGCCGACGAGTTCGATCTGCCGGAAGCAAGTCTCGTCGCTGACGATTGCCGCCGTGGGCGGCTCGTCCACCGGCGGGTCGGCGTAGATCAGCTCGAAAACGGGGCTGGAGTTGTACGACACGACGATGGGCCGCGTGCCTCCCGAGCGGGTGAACTCTGTGTAGTAGGCGGTGTTCCAATCGTTCACCACCGTCACCTCGTTGTCAACCAGCCCCTGCCAGTAGTCGAGATAACCTTCCTCGCCAAAGTGACCGATGGTGGCCAGCAGGAAAGCCAGCCCTGGCGAGGAGGTCGCCGGATTCTCGACCACCAGCAACCCCTTGTACTCGGGCAGGAGCAAGTCTTCCAGCGTTTGCGGCGGGGCCGTCACGGTGCTGGTGACGGTTCCGGTAAAGTAGGCTTTATCGTAATTCAGGCATACGTCGGCGTAATCTACCGGCAGGGCACGAAACTGTGAATCGAGCAGCAGGTAAGCCGGAATGTCGGCGACGAGCGGCGAGGCATACGGCTCGAAGATGCCCTCGTCCAGCGCCCGGCTGAGGAAGGTGTTGTCAACCCCGTAGAACACATCGGCTAACGGCGCATCTTTGGACAGGATTGCCTTGTTGAGGGCTGTGCCCGTGTCGCCCGCTTTGAGGAATTGCACTTTGGCGTTGTACTGCGCCTCGAAGGCGGCTACCACACTCTCGGAAACGGCGAAAGAGTCGTGGGTCATCACGGTGAGGGGACGCGGCGTGGGGGTCGGCGCGGGGGTTACAGTGGGCGGCAGGCTGGTGGGCGACGGCTGGACGACCGCCGTTGTGGGTTGAGCGCAGGCGGTGAGCGCCAACGCCAGGAGGAAGAGGGTGAGAATGTGTTTTTGGTTCATGGTGAATCTCCGTATTATCGTTGGTAGTGATGACTTCAGCCATCCGTGCGGCTGAAGTCGCGACTACGAACCATTGTGAATGACGACACACAACAGCAGACCTTCTTTGATCCGCGCGGAGGCGGACTCGCCGAGCAGGGTGTTGCTGACGCCGCGGGTCGCGCCGAAGAAAAGGGTCTCGTGATCCAGGGGATATTCCAGGCCCGAAGTGACCACCCCCTGTGCGTCGCCTCCTAGCGGGACGAGAGAAACTGTGTCCCCAGGCTGCCCGGAAATTGCCAGCGTTTCGCCGCCTTGCAGCAGCGTGATCTCTTGCGGCCCGTCGAGCAGGCGGATGCGCACGCCGCGCAAGTCTGCGGCAGCGGGGAGCAGCAGGTTCGCCAGGGTTTGATCCCAACGCGCCCCCAACGCTCCCAACACCAAAATTTCGTCTGCCCCGTGAGCGACGGCGCGCCGCAAGGCCAGCTCGAGATCGGTGAAATCCTTGCGGGCCGGGTGTCGCTCCAACTCGACGCCGGCCCTCTGCAATTCCAGGAGTTCCGTGTCATCGAGAGAATCGAAGTCGCCGACGATGACCGCCGGGGTCAATCCCAATTCCCGGCAGTGACGTGCGCCGCCATCCGCGGCGATCAATAGATCGCCATCCTGGACAGCGGCGCGCGCCGCCGGGAGGTCGGTCAAATTCCCGTTCGCAAAAATGACGCTGCGCAAAACAAAATCCCTCCGCCGGGGAGGGATGATTAGATGTGGTAACTGCGATTCCTCCGCCGGCATTACCCGGATCAGGTTCGCGGGTCGAGCGCTCAAAGCGCTCCTCTCAGCCTGACGATACAGGCTCCCCGTGCTGGTTTGTATTGTGAAAGGTATCGTTTCTAAAAGGGAAGTGTTGGGGTGTTTTGGACGGACGAAGTCCGTCCAAAACACCCCAACCCCTCTTTTTTGTAATGATACTGTGAGAGGAGTATACGCGAGGCGGGCGGAAACTGTCAAGTGCTTTTATTTGACGCATCCCCCGCTTGCAAGTATAATTTTCTAATCTCCCATTTATTCACGACGACATCCGGAAAATCTTCGGGGCCTCTATGGCATTAAAGGGTAACCTTCGCGACTTCACAGTGACACAGCTTTTGAACTTGATCAGCGTGGCCGGAAAGACGGGGACGCTGGTTGTGGAGGGACCAAACGAGAGAGTGATTGTTTGCTTCCGAGAAGGCAAGCTGGCTTACGCGCAGGTCGGTAACGACAGCCAATCCCTGGCAACGGTATTGCATCGCAGCAACAAATTGAGCGCTGCCCAGTACCGGGCAATTGCCGAGCGCGCCGGGCGTATCAGCGATAAAGAGCTGGGTTTATTGCTCATCAACGCCCGCTACGTCAGCCAACAAGATATTCTAGCCAGTTTGCAGACGCATTTCCTGGGGGTTGTCAACCGTTTGTTTACCTGGGTAGAGGGTTTCTTCCGATTCGAAAACGACATTATGCCGCCGGATGACAAGATCACCGTGCGGGTTAATCTGGAAAACGTCATCATCGAGGGCGCTCGCAAGCTGCGCGAATGGGAGCAGTTGCAGGATGAGATCCCGAGCCTGGAAATGGCTTTGAAGTTTACTGACCGCCCCGGCACGAACATCCGCAACGTGAATTTGAGTGTAGAAGAATGGCGGGTGGTATCGTTCATCAATCCCAAGAACACGATTCGGCAGGTAGCCACGGCGACGAAGATGAATGATCTGGAGATTCGCCGGGTCGTTTACGGCCTGCTCCAGGCCGGGCTGGTCGAGATGGTGAGGCCGGTTGGGACAGCGCCGCTTGCACCGGGCCAGGTGGCTGGTTTGCCGCAAAGCAGTAAAGAAGAACAAAAATCGCTTATCAATCGGATTATCAGTCGCATTCGTTCAATCTAGTGTTTCGAGGGTAGAGCACTATGCAAACAGTAAAGATGGTGGTCACCGGGCCATTCAACGCTGGTAAAACGGAATTCATCCGTTCGGTCAGCGAAATTGATGTCGTGTCCACAGAGCGGCGCATTTCGTCCCAGGCTGAGCGAGTTAAAGATACAACCACAGTCGCCATGGATTTTGGCCGGATCACGGTGGATAACGACCTCGTGCTCTATCTTTTCGGCACACCCGGGCAGCGACGATTCGATTTCATGTGGGAAATTCTATCCGAGGGGATGCTGGGTTTCATTGTGATGGTAGACAGCACCCGTCCTGAAACTTTCAAAGAGGCGCGCAGCATCCTGGAAACCTTCCGGGCGTATGCTCCGACGCCTTACGTGGTGGCAGCCAATAAACAAGATATCGCCGAAGCCTGGGAATTGGATGATATTCGCATTGCATTGCGCCTGGATAAAAAAGTAAAGCTGCTGCCGACCGTAGCTACGGATAAAGAGTCGGTTAAGACCGTTCTATTGGAACTGCTCTACAGCATCCTTGCTGAAATGGAAGGCGAGGGCGAATAGCCGCCCGCGGGTGATCTAAAAACTGTGTCTTCTATCACGACAGACCAAGGAATAGTTCATTACGAAGTGTACGGTCGCGGCCGGCCGGTCATTTTGCTGCATGGTTACCTGGGATCGTGGGGACTGTGGCAGGAGACGATGTCGTGGCTGGGGCGGTATTACCGCACGTATGCGTTGGATTTCTGGGGCTTTGGCGAGTCGGATACCAAGCGGGATACTTATGTTGTTCAGGATTTTGTCAGCCTGGTGGATCAATTCATGGAGCAGTTGGGGATCATGCAAGCCCCGTTGGTGGGTCACAGTATGGGGGGGACGGTCAGCCTGGCAGTGGCAATCCAGTTCCCGCATCGGGTGAAGAAAGCTGTGGTGATTGGCTCACCCATCGTTGGGTCATCGTTGTCCATTCTCCTCAAATTGTTTGGGATGCGCCCCATCGGGTGGGTGGTTTACCACAACCTGTGGGCATTCAAGCTCTCCTACAAATTGTTGGCGCCCTTTTACTCGAAAGACCCTACCTGGTCGAAGATGATGGACCGCGATGTCTCACGAACGACACTGGAGGCTTTTTTTCTCAGCATTGGCTCTCTGCGGCTGACCGATCTACGGCCCAATCTCGATAAGATCAAAGTCCCTGTGATGGGCATGTACGGGGACAAAGATATTGTGGTTCATCCCAACCAATGGAAACCGTTGATTGATGGTGTTCACCACGCCCGCATCGAGCGATATCATAAAGCGGGCCATTTCATCATGTTGGATGAACCTCCAAAGTTTATGCAAACCCTCAAAGATTTTCTGGATAACGAGTCTCCCCCGTTATGACTGACCCTTATGAGCCTGGTTTCTTCTATCCGAATAAAATGGGGCGAATCATTCTGCAATCCCTCGAGGAAGTGGTCGGGCGGAATGGTCTGATCGCGGTTCTCAATCTGGCAGGGCAGCAGCAATATATTAACAACTATCCATCCAATAACCTGGATTTAGGGTTCGGTTTCGATGCGCTGAGCCAGATGTTGGCAGCTTTGGAGCGCCTGTATGGCCCGCGCGGGGGACAGGGGCTGGCGCTTCGAACCGGACGGGCGTGCTTCAAGTACGGCTTGCGCGAATTTGGGCCGCTGGTGAGCGTTGCCGAATTATCCTATCGCCTGCTGCCGCTGGAATTGAAACTCCGGCAGGGGGCTGACATCTTCATGGGTGTTTTCAACCAGTATTCCGATCAACGGGTGCGGGTGGAAGAGACTCCCGACAAATTCTATTGGCACATCGAGCGATGCCCGATGTGCTGGAAGCGCAGCTCTCGCCAACCGGTGTGTCAGTTGGCAGTCGGCGTTTTGCAAGAGGCGCTGTATTGGGTGAGCAGCGGAAAATTCTTCACGGTGGAAGAGACGGCCTGTATTGGAAAAGGCGACTTGGTCTGTACCATTGTGATTGATAAACAGCCATTGGACTGATATCCGGTTATGCTCAAGATTATCCTTCAAGACCCACACTATCTCATCCCGTTCAATGAGCGCGCCAGGGATTTGCGCGTGATGAACAAACCCTTGTGGCTCTCACAGCGGGATGTGCTGGCTCCCTATATCCAACGAGAGTTGGAGTTACCCCTTGGCGCGCCGCTGCCCAAGACGACCGAAGAATGCCTGGTTTACCGCGATAACCTGTACTTCGACGCAACTTACATCGAAGCCTTCCTGAGCGAGGCAAGAAAACAAAAGTTTGCCAGCCGAGCGGCGTTTTCGGCCAATGATCCTGCTTTCCGGGAACATGCCCTGCCGCTTTCGTCCTCCTACACACCTGCCGGCGATATTTTCCTGGCCGATTTATGGTACTACCCGCACGGTCCGCAGGAAGAGTACGAACCGTTGGTGATAGACTTGCTGTCTGTCGAAGCCGGATATTACCACGTTCCCACCTATATGGCTTACGAGCAGGGCGATTTGACCTTCCAGTGCCCAAAGCGCAGCCTGCTGGCGATTGACTGCTGGACGCATATTTTCATCGCTGACATCGTATTTGGGCTGTTCAGCCGGGCAGTGCGTTATCAATATCAACTGGATAACGATCTTTTCTTCAAGCTCAAAGTGTTGGGAGCTTCGGTTTACGAGGGCAAACAACTGCTGACCAGCTCCAAGCTGGTAAAAGTCGGACGGAATTGCACCATCCATCCCGGCGCGATGATTTTTGGGCCAACCACCATCGGCGACAATGTGAATATTGATGCTGGCGCGGTGATCGAAAACTGCGTGATCGGCGATAATACCAATGTCGGCCAGGGCTGCCAGTTGATGCTCTCGGTGGTAGGGGATGGCACCTTCCTGCCATTCCGAGCGGCGATGTTCATGACAACATTCATGGACAACAGTATGGTGGCGCAGAACACCTGCCTGCAAATGTGTGTGATAGGCCGCAATACCTTCGTCGGGGCTGGCTCCACTTTCACCGATTACAACCTGCTTCCTGCGCCGTTGAAAGCCGTAGATGGCAATGGTAAACTGAGCATCGCCAACCGCCCGGTTTTGGGCGGATGCGTGGGGCATAACTGCCGCCTGGGGGCGGGGATGATCGTCTTCCCGGCCCGCACCATCGAGTCTGACGTCGTTCTCTTCGCCTCGCCGGAACGCCGCGTAATCGAAAAAGATATTCGCTACGAGGACAGCGACCACCATAAACTCAAATTCTCGAATCTGCATCCTCGCCTCTATCCCCGTCCAGGAGAGGTCAGCGATCAGAGCTGGTAAATTTGTGGACACATTCGCCTTTATCATTCACCCCATTGACCCCAAACGAGATATCAGCCGCAAGTTCCCCTTATTAGGCCGAATCGTCAACGATTGGCACATCAAACATTTCGCGCCTTATTTTCCACCGGTTTATTTATCTGAAGTCACTGGCATCACCTCCGTTAGTACGGGCAAAGAGATCGAAGGTTGGCTCATTGCCTGCCCGCTGACGCCAAAACACTTTTTGGAGTTGCCGGAAAAGCAAGTTTATCGTAAGATTATACAGACTGGTCGTTTGGCTGAGAAACTTGGTGCTAAAATATTAGGGTTGGGAGCTTATACGTCGGTCGTCGGCGATGCCGGAATCACGATCGCGGGAGCTCTCGAAGTGCCTGTGACGACAGGCGACTCATACACGGTGGCGCTGGCCATCCAGGCAGTGCGTGATGCTGCCCGTGTGATGGGCATTCGCCTCGATCAGGCGACAGCGGCTGTCGTAGGCGCTACGGGCGCTATCGGGCGAGTCTGCGCCCAAATGCTCGCAGGATGCGTCGGTGAGCTGTGGTTGATCGGCCGCAGGCGTGAAACGCTCCAGGAGTTGCAGGACAGCCTGTCTGACATGCGCCCGGTCAGCCGGCTGAAAATCAGCACCGAGATGACCGCTCTGCGGGAAGCGCAGGTGATTTTAACCGTTACCAGCGCGATCCACAGTGTCGTCGAGCCGCAGCACCTCCAACCGGGCTGCGTGGTTTGTGATGTCGCCCGCCCGCGGGATGTGGCTGTTCAGGTTGCGGCGCTGCGCGACGATGTATTGGTGATTGATGGCGGTATGGTGGACATCCCCGGCCCGGTGGATTTCCACTTCAACTTCGGCTTTCCGCCAGGGAAAGCCTACGCCTGCATGGCAGAGACGATGGCGCTGGCCCTGGAAGGACGCTTCGAAGATTACACTTTAGGTAAACACCTGACTCTCAATCGGGTTCAGGAGATCGAAGCCATCGCCGACCGGCATGGTTTTCGCTTGAGCGGATTTCGGTCGTTCGAAAGACCAGTAACGGAAGAACACATTGAACGCATCCTACAAAACGCCAGAAAACATCAACGTTAGATCCAGGATTCTGGGGAGATTGTGCTATGAGTAAAGCCCGACTACTGATCGTGGAAGATGATTTCGATATCTCCAACATGCTGCGGATCTACTTCAGCGGGCAGAGCTACGATGTGGATGTGGCCCCACGCGGCTCTGCGGCGCTGGAAAAGACCCGCCAAAATCTGCCACACCTCATCGTGCTGGATATCATGCTGCCCGATATTGATGGCTTCGAAGTGTGCCGGATTTTGCGAACCAACACCCGCACCAGCCACGTGCCCATTATCTTCCTGACCCAAAAGGATGAGCGCAGCGACAAGCTGCAAGGGCTGGAGCTGGGCGCGGATGATTACATCACCAAGCCCTTCGACATCGAGGAGTTGAAACTACGGGTGCAGCGCGCCATCCAAAGGGCCGAGATCCAAAATCTCACCGACCCGCGCTCGGGCCTGCCCTCCGGTAGATTGATAGAGGAACAGCTCCGGCGCATCATCCGCCAGCAGAATTGGTCGCTGATGGATGTGCGCATCAACCATTACGAGCCTTTCAAGGATGTCTATGGGTTCGTAGCGGGCGATGATGTGCTGCGCTTCACGACCATGCTGATGGGCGATGTCTTGGATGAACTTGGCACTCCCAATGATTTCATTGGTCATGCGGGCGGCGACAACTTCATCCTGGTCACCACCGAGGAGGCCGGGGAAGCCATCCGGCAGCGCCTCAAAGCTCGTTTCGCCGAGGAAGTCCTCTCGCACTACAGTTTCATGGATCGCGAGCAAGGGTACATCATGTCGGCCAACAAGAGCGGCCAGCCTGAGCAAACCCCGCTCATGTCGCTGTCGGTTGGGATCGTTTCTCCCTCTAAATACCAGTTTGCCGATATTCGCGAGATTACCGAGCTGGCTGCCGAAGCCCGGCGTCGCGACGTTTAATCTGCTCCCCGTCGGTCACAACGCGGAAGCGGATTGATCAATCACTGAGAGGTCGGCTTGGATCAGTTCAGCACGGGTTTAGTCATCATCGTCTTGGCGGGCGTGCTTCTTGCATTCGCTTTTTTGATTCTGCGCGCCGTGCCAAAGATTCAACCCGTCAGCCAGCCTGCCGTCACCTCGAAACTCTCCCTGGATATCCCTTCGAATACAGATGCGGTTTTGCTCGTTCAGCCGGGCGGACGCGTGGTTTATACCAACCAGTTAGCCAAAGAATGGTTCGGTTACCTCGAGGAAGAACCCAACCTCGAGCGTTTGGCGCGCCGCACACGGCCCAGTGAGACTTTCCTCGGGTTGTGCGCCGCCGACGGGCAGGCGCGTTTCTCCCTGGATGGGCGCCTCATTGACGGCGCTTCTTATACCGTTCCCTACGAATCCGGAAATGCCATCATGGTCACCCTGCGCCGCCCACAGGTGACCTCGATAGCCTCCGGCGAATCACAGATTTCTGAGCAGGCTTTGAGCATCTTCGCCGAATTGAGCCGGGCGATGGCCTCCAGCCTGGATTTGAATACGACCCTCCAGGCCATCCTGGAAAGCGTGGAGCGGTTGATCCCCTCGGATTTCCCGGAAATCACCGTTTGGGATGCCGATAACCAGCAGTTGATCCCCTACCGGTTTGTCGGGCTGGCGGGGGTGGACCGCCGCCTGGAAATGGCTCCCGAGCGGTATAAGCCGGGCGAGGGTTATTCGGGCTATATGATCGTCCAGCGCGAGCCGCTGCTGATCAGCAATGTGGACACTTACCGGGTGGTCCGCCCGGTGATTGATCGGAAGCAGTATCCCTTCAGCGCCTACCTGGGAATGCCGCTGCTGCTGGTTGGTGAGCTGATCGGCACGTTGGAACTGGCTTCGCTGACAAAAAATGCTTTTACCGAAAATGATCTGGAAATTCTGCGTATCCTTTCGGGGCAGGCAGCGGTCGCAGTTCATAATGCGCTGCTTTACCAGGGCGAGCAAAGCCGTATCCGGGAGTTGTCAGGCCTGGCAAAACTGGCGCACGCCGCCGGTGCGCTGCGTGACCCACAGGATTTGTTCATGCGGTTGGTCGAAGGCATCGCCCCGCTGCTCGACGTGGCCGTTTTGGGTTTCCTGGTTTACGATGAAGGTAAACGCAATTTGCAAGCCAGGGCGCCCTTCATCGGCTTACCACAACAAACCATCGAAGATCAGTTCATCGAGCTGACCAATTTCCATATCCCTGCAGACAGCCCGGCTGAAGCCATCTGGCTGGCGCAGGAGAATATCGTCACGACGAATGCGGTTGACGATGAGCGCCTGAAAACTCTGGGGCTCAACCATCTGGCGATCGCAACCGGCATCACCAACGCGGCGCTGGTGCCGCTCCGTTCAGGCGGGCGTTCGCTGGGCTACCTCCACGCCGGGGATAAACAGGATGGCTCTGCCTTCAGCCAAGACGATTTACGCCTCCTTGAAATCGTTGCCGGGCAGGTCGCGAATATTATCGAAAATTCCTTCCTGGTCAAGCAAACCCAGGAACGCGCCCAACGCTCGGAAGCATTGCGCCGCATCGCCAGCCTGACCGGTTCATCCGCCACGCTGGACGAAATCCTGGAATTCTCGCTGCGCGAGCTGGCGCGTCTGCTGCGGGCAGATGTGGCGGCGATTTTGATGCTCGACGAGAACCGCGGCGAGCTTCGCCTGCACATGGAATCGCTCTACGGAATCCGGGGCGATGGCATCGGGAAATTAGGCCGCATCCCGGTCAGCGACCCGCAGTATCGTCAAACCGTCACTGGCAGTAAACGGCCTTATTTCAATGGAAACGCCGCCGAAGATACCGAAATTTTACCTGCCTATCGCACCATCATTCAGGCCTTCTCCATTCAGTCGGTTCTCAGCGTGCCGATGCTGGTGCGCGGCCAGGGCATTGGCGAGGTGATATTAGGCAACCGGGCGGTGGATCATTTCGACCGCAGCGATATGAGTCTGGTGTCAACCACTGCCAGCCAACTGGCAGGGGCAATCGAAAAATCGTCGCTGTACACGCAGACGGATGAAAGTTTGCGCCGCCGGGTCGAGCAACTGATTGCCCTCACGCGGGTCAGCCGAGAGCTGAACACCACCTTGGATTTGAGCCAGATTTTACAATTGATGTACGATGAGCTGCTGCGCACTACTCAGGCAAGCTGCGGCGCGATCATGCTCTTTGATTTTACCCACCGTGATGATGTTGCTGAACCCAAGGTGATCCTGTCCATTGGCGATGCGGCGGGAGCGAGTCTCTCCGAGCTGGAAAAATTCGTCTTGAAAACCGATGATCCCCTCATCGTGGATGATTTTGCTCGAACCGACGAGGGGCAGACCAACCCCGTGGGCCAGCCGCCCCATGCGGGCATCCGCTCAGCCATGATCATCCCCATCGCATATCAGGAGCACATCGCCGGACTGATCCATTTGCACGCCCGCCAGCCCGCTTGCTTCGACAAAACTTCCGTCGAAATTGCCCAGACCCTGGCAATCCAGGCGGCGGTGGCGTTGGGGAACACCCACCGTTATCAGGAGCAGATCCAGCGGACCGAGCTGCTCAACCGCCGCGTCGAGACGATGTCCAAGCTGTTGGAGTCATCTCAATCGCTGCACGTGGATCTGCCCTTGGAACAAACCCTGGAAGCGATTGCCTATGGCATTCAGGAATCTACGCCCTTCAATGTGGTGCTCATCAGCGCTTATGATCCCGAGACAGGCAATCTGATTCGGAAGGCAGGCGCGGGGTTGCCGCTCGAAGCAATGGAAGAACTGCGCAGCCATCCTCAGCCATGGAGCAGTATTCAACAGATTGCCCGGCCAGAATTTCGATTCAGCAATTCGTATTATGTTCCTATCAACCAGCTTCCGGTCATCCCGCCCGATCTGCATATGGTGACGCTTCTCCCGCTCACCAACAGTGCTCCCCGAGATGGGTTTGCCTGGGATCCGCAGGATTTGCTCCTCGTTCCACTACTGACCGCCTCGGGTGAGCCGGTTGGCCTGATCAGCGTAGATGCGCCGCGCAACGGCCTGCGCCCTGACCGGCCCACCATCGATTCGCTGGAAATCTTCGCCAGCCAGGCTATTCTGGCATTGGAAAGTCATCTTCGGTTGAAGGAGCTGACCGGGCAAGTGAGTGACTACCAGCAAGAGATCGAGCGCGCCCAAAAAGCTATCCAGGAAGCGCGCAGCAACCTGCCGCTCTTGCTGCACAAGGACCTCGAACAAACTATTGCCATTCAAAGTCTAAGCCAGCGCGCCCGCCGAATGCGCGCCGGATTGAACATCGCCGAAATTGTCAACCGACAGCCCAATCGGCTCAATGCGCTGCTTGCCTTGGGGCAGGAGATGCTGTCCCGGCTGGAAATGGATATCGCCCTGGTGGCCGAACCCAGCGCGGGCGGGCCACGCTTGCTCCACATATTAGGGCCGATCCCCTCTCAAGCCAATCCCGAAGCTTTGCTCGGGCAGCGCAACCCGCTGCGGCTGTGCCTTCAAAACGGCGAGATGATCCAGGTGTCCAACCTGGAAGACAATGCCGACTGGCGCACAGCACCGCTTTTGCAGACTTTGGAAGCCAAAGCTTTCATTTGCTTGCCCATCGTTACCGAAGCGGCGGAACGCAGCGGCAGCTCTGCAATTGTCGTAGATGCGGCCGTCCTGGCAATCAGCCGGGCGCCGCTGCCCCAGGCCAGCATTGAAGACGAGCAGGTTCTCACCTTGCTTGCCCGCCAGGTGGCGATTACCCTGGAGAATCTGAATTTGCTGACCGAGACCAGCCGCCGGCTGCAAGAAGTCAATTTGCTGCTGGAATTCAGCCGCCAATTGGGCAGCCTGGACACAGCGAGCATTTTGAACACGCTGGTCGAGAGCGCCATGCAGGTTTTGCCCGCCGCCCATGCCGGGATGGTGGCATTGTGGAAATCCGAGCCGGGGTGGCTAGCGCCTCAGGTGGCGTTAGGGTATATGGATAACCGCCGCATCCTGGAGATCAACTACCGCTCCGGCGAGGCGCTGCCAGGGAACGTGTACGAGCAGGGGAAAGCTGTCCGGCTGGCGGAAGTAGATTTCGCCCGGCATTACAACCTGCCGCCGGAGAATTTGCTGCGCTATCGTGATGCAACCGAGGGACGGCTGCCTGTTTCGACGATGGTGGTGCCCATTCAAACCTTGGAAAACAAGCTTGGGGTTATGGTTTTGGATAATTTCAAGTCGCCGGGAGCATTTTCGGCTGATGATGAAGCGCTGATCACCTCTCTGGCGCAGCAAACCGCCCTGGCTTTGGAAAACGCCCGTCTCTACCAGGCCTCTGAGCAGCGCGCCGTTCAGCTCCAGACGCTGACCGATCTGGCGGCTACGATTACCTCGCGTCTGCAAACAGACGATCTCATTGCAACCTTGCTCGACCAGCTCAAGGTGATTATCCCTTACGAAACAGGCACGCTCTGGCTGCGGCAGGGGAACCGTTTGACGATCCGGGCGGCGCGCGGCTTCGAGGATGCCGAGGAGCGGGTGGGCCTGACCGTGGTCGTGGAAGACAGCCTGTTGTTGAAGGAGATGCTGGAAGCCGGCCGACCGATCTCGGTGCCGGATGTGCGCCAGGATGTACGATTCCCATCTTTGGTCGAGCCGCGGTTTATGTCCTGGCTGGGCGTGCCGCTGCTCTCGAAGGGCGAAGTGGTGGGGGTGATCGCTCTCGAAAAAGTCGAGACGAAGTTCTACACCCCCGAACACATTCAATCGGCGCGCACGTTTGCCGGGCAGGCAGCCGTCGCCCTTGAAAATGCCAATCTTTTCGAGGAGAGCGCCCGCCGCGCCGAGGAGTTGGATAGCCGATCCCAAAGACTCTCTCTCCTGAACCGGCTCTCGACGGAATTGAGCGGCTCGCTCGACCCGGTGTTTATTCTCAATATCGCCAGTCGTGAGCTTTCGGGCGCCGTCAATTGTACGGCAGTGTCGGCGCTGCTTTTCGAGGGCGAAAAGCCAGTCGTCCAGGTTGAAATGCCTCGCACCACAGCCGATATTCCGCGAATCTTGCCTGACGCCCCGCTTTTCCAGCATCTGCGAGAGACACAGGGCATTTTTAGCACAGAAGATGTTCATCGAGAAACCATTCTCGCGCCGCTCCTGGGTTATCTGGATTCTCGCCCTACCCAGGCGCTTCTGGTTCTGCCATTGGCGACTGGCGCTAATCTATTGGGTCTGTTATTTGCACATGCCGAGACGGCTTATCGCTTTACTGCGGACGAAGTCGAGCTGGCGCGCACTATCGGCAACCAGGTCGGCGTGGCGGTACAAAACGCCCGGCTGTTTGCCGAGACACAGCGCCTGTATGCCGAGACTCAGCAACGCAGCGCCGAGCTGGTTACTTTGTATGATATGGGCGTTGGCATTTCGCAAGTTCTCGAACGGCGCAAGTTGATTGATCTGGCTTTGCAAAACGCTTTGAGCTTGTTGCCTGCGAATTCGGCCGCGTTGGTGCTGGTCGAATCGTCAGGTGAGCTAGAGGCTGATCTGATAGATCGCGGTGAGCGGATGGGTCCGCTGATTTTACAGCGTTCGGGCCGGAGCTTCAGCGAATACGTGATCAATACTGAGCGCCCTCTTGTGATGAAGGATGTTCAGAGCGATCAGGAAAATTTACCGGCGCCCGGATACACGGTTGGCGACCCGACGCATGCCTGGCTGGGTGTGCCGTTGGTGGTACGCGGCGCGACGATTGGGGCGTTATCGGTGCAGAGCGATCTGGCTGACGTTTTTGGGGAGCCCCAATTGCAATTGCTCAGTCAGATTGCCAGCCAATTGGCGATTGCCCTAGACAATGCCCGCCTGTTTGCCCAGGCCCAGAGTTATACGGCAGATTTGGAAAAGCGCGTCGTCGAACGCGCCGAACAACTGGCGAAAGAACACAAGCGCACGCAGACGTTGTTGGGTATCATCACCGAATTGTCCACCAGCCTGGATATGGATTTGGTGCTGAACCGCACGTTGCACGTGATCAACGATACCCTGGATGCAGAACAAAGTCTCATTATGCTGGTCAACCCTGATGGCGCGACCTTGTTCCTGCGAGCATCGCTGGGTTATACCGTCCCGATTCCTAAGGGCGGGCAGGTTTCATCCCTCAAACCCAACGAGGGCCTGGCAGGGTGGGCGATCATGAATCGCAGGCCATCCCTGGTGCCTGATCTGTGGGATGATCCGCGCTGGGTGCGCCGCGAAGATATGACCAGCCTGCACCGCAGCGCTATCGTGGTACCTTTACTGATCGGCGAAGATGTGCTTGGCGTGTTGATGCTCTTCCACCGCCAGTCCAATCATTTCAATCCCGACCAGTTGGAATTGTGTCAGGCTACCGCAAAGCAGATTGCAGTGGCGTTGAACAATGCCCAACTCTTCTCACTGATCCGCGATCAGGCTGAACGCCTGGGTGATATGCTGCGTACCCAGCATGTCGAAACCAGCCGCTCACAGGCCATCCTGGAAGCTGTAGCGGATGGGGTGTTGGTCACAGATGCGGATAGCAGGATTACGTTGTTCAACGCCTCTGCCGAGCAAATTCTGGATCTGAAGCGCGATCAAGTTTTGGGAGAGCCATTGGAAAGTTTCCTGGGATTGTTCGGAAAAGCGGCCCAATCCTGGGTGCAAACCATCCGCGCCTGGTCGTCTGATCCGGCAGCTTACCAACCGGGCGATACGTATGCTGAACAGATCGAGCTGGATAACCGCCGGGTTGTTGCTGTCCACCTATCTCCCGTAAGGCTGCGCAATGATTTCCTGGGGACGGTGTCCATCTTCCGGGATATCACCCACCAGGTCGAAGTGGATCGCCTGAAATCAGAATTCGTCGCCACTGTCAGCCACGAATTGCGCACTCCAATGACTTCGATCAAGGGCTACGTCGAAATCTTGTTGATGGGTGCTGCCGGTAAATTGAGCGAGCAGCAGGTACATTTCCTCGACATCGTCAAGACGAATACCGAGCGTTTGGCAGTTTTGGTAAACGATTTACTGGATATTTCCCGCATCGAAGCCGGGCGCGTCACACTCTCGTTCCAGCCGCTTGATTTGCGCGAGATTGCCGAGGATGCAATAGCCAACCTGACGCGCCGGATGCAGGAAGAGAACCGCCCCATGCAGATCGAGACTGATATTCCATCCGATTTGCCGCGAGCGGTGGGCGACCCGGAGAGGGCGCGCCAGATCATTGATAACTTATTGGAGAATGCATATCAATACACCCCTGAGGGTGGTCGCATCTCGCTCAAGATGCACCGGATTGGGGATGAAGTGCAGGTGGATGTCAAAGACAATGGGATTGGCATCCTACCCGAGGAGCAGCCGCGCGTTTTCGAGCGCTTCTACCGGGGTGAGGATCCCCTCGTCCTGGCAACTTCTGGAACCGGTCTCGGGCTTTCGATTGTTCAGTATTTGGTGAACATGCACAAAGGCCGCATTTGGCTGGAGAGCGACGGCGTTCCCGGCGCTGGCAGTGTATTTTCCTTTACCTTGCCGGCATACGATTGAGAAGGATCGAGATGATGGACTGTGAAGGAATGACCACCTTCTGCTGAGGTGAATGAGGAAACCTTATGGCAAGAATTTTGATTGCAGAAGATGAACGGGATATTCGCGACTTGATTACCTTTACGCTGCGCTTTGCGGGCCATGAAGTCATCGCGGCTACCAACGGTGAAGAGGCATTGGAAAAAGCATTACAGGAAATCCCGGATTTGATAATGATGGATGTTCGTATGCCGCGTATGACAGGTTACGAAGCCTGCAAGCGGATGAAAACCGAGCCAACCATCCAACACATTCCGGTGGCGTTTTTGTCGGCCAAAGGTCAGGAGTCAGAGGTGCAGACTGGCCTCGAAGTCGGCGCAATCGAATATATTCTCAAACCCTTTTCTCCAGATCAACTGACCGATCGCGTCAAGGTGATTCTGGCAAAGTTTGGTAAGAAATAATCAGGCGGAACCGATAAGCTATGAGCATCGTGACGTTAGATGGCGGGTTTGTGCACTACGAAGTGTTGGGACGTGGTCGCCCACTGATCTTCCTGCACGGATGGGTGGGGTCATGGCGATACTGGATTCCGACCATGCAGGCAGCTTCGATTTCTTTCCGCACGTACGCTCTCGATCAATGGGGATTTGGCGATACAGCCAAGAACTATGATCTATATTCCCTGGATAACCAGGTAAACCTGTTGGTGGGTTTCCTCGAACAGATGGGGATCGGTAAAATCGCCTTGGTGGGACACGGCCTGGGGGCGGTTATCGGCATGTGGTATGCCTCCCGTTATCCAACCTCGGTAGATCGGATGATGGTGACCAGTTTCCCGTTAGGTGGGAACGCGATCAACCCGCGCTTGCGTTCCGCCTCGATTTCCGAATTGGTGGATTGGATGCTGGTGCGGTCGCCTGTATCGGATGCAGCACGTATCGAAGCGCCAAAAGCTGACCAGCGGGCTATTCTGTCTTCTCTCGATTCGATGCAATCTATTAACCTGATGGAACTCGCCATGCAGCTGCCGACGCCATGCCTGTATGTCTATGGTGAGAACGACCCGGCGGTATCCATCCAGCCCGAGAATTTATCGGCCCTGCCGGATCACATGCACGTTGTGCCCTTCGAACAATCTGGGCATTTCCCTATGTTGGACGAGCCGACGAAGTACAATCGTTTACTGGCAGACTTCCTGGCCCTGGCTTCTGGTGAAAGCCCGCGCCAGTTGCAGCTCAAAGAAGAGTGGAAACGCCGGGTTCGTTAAAAATGGTCAGGGTTATTCCTTGACACTGTTTTGGCTTACGCTTATAATCCCCCCGCTGAATTCCTCGATAGCTCAATTCGGCAGAGCGGGCGGCTGTTAACCGCTAGGTTCCAGGTTCGAGTCCTGGTCGAGGAGCCATAGTAATATCAAACGCTCTTACGGGCTTAAGACACAACCTTACGGGTAGGCCCGTAGGGTTGTGCGCTTTAAGGCAGGTATTACAATGGCTCTTCACCTTGACCGCTTTCTCCCTATTCCCGATGCTGCTGCACGTTTACGCATGAGCGAAGTTAAGTTGCGCGCCTGGATTGATAAGGGTAAAATCAGGGCAGCTATACTTCCTGGTGGAGAAATCGGTGTGAGCGAGCAAGCAGTAATCGTGATGACCCCTAGCGACAAAGAATCACTACCTGAATACCAGAAGCATATCCATTTGAGAGGCACACAAATAGGTATCAATGAGGCTGCCAAAAGGTACAGGATTCCTTATACAACTATGTACCAATGGGTGCAACGTGGAATTATCCACATTCTTGGGCGTGAGGGGCAAAAAGTCCTACTCGATGAATGTGATGTAGCATACTGCGCTGAAATTTATTACCAACGTGGGGGACAAGGTAAGTGGCTCTTCAATCAAGATGGAACACCTTACAAGCACGGTACTAGCTCATTAGGAAAGATTTCTAACGACGTATAACCTTTTTCGCCCATATAATTTCTCCCGTGAAGCACATTGGTGCGTTTAGATAGGTGAGTTACAAATCGGCAGCCATAACTGGCTGCCTTTATTTTATCGGAACTTATCTAGGTTCTTGACAAACATAGATAAGTTGAATTACAATTCTCTCATTAGCCATCTTCCTGCCTGCCAAATACCCAACTGAATGGTAAGTTGGGATTCGAACGAGGAAGAAAGGGTGTGAGTTGACTTGATGAACACATCAATATCCGAACCCATCCACCGCTGGATGCGCAAACCCGACCATAGACGTTTCATTGCCCATTTCGTATTTGAGAAGAACGACCAGGGCATTTATCGCACTGCTTGTAACCGGGCGAACCGCACCAACCTTGTCGAGTTGACATCGGATGAGCTTGCTCTCGTGATGAAAGACCGCCGTCACCACTGCGTTCACTGTGATTTCTCGCACGAACTGCGCGCCTGGGAAAGACAACAGCAACACCAGTGATAATGTTGGCAAGGCGGGAATCGTATCTTGTCTCATCTCCAACCCTCACCACACCAGTACCTTGACCATAAAAAAGCGTCGCCCTGGATGGGGGGGGCACCCAGGGCGGCTACAAGCAGAGGGCCTGCTTGCGCATTGATTGTATCAAGAAACCAAAGTCAGCGCAACTCCCGGCAGGCCAAAACTGCTGGGAGTTGTCGTTTCGAGCCATGACCGTCTATTTACTGCACTTCACCAGTCCATATCGCCACGCTCGTCACTACCTCGGCTACGCCGAAGACCTTGCCGAGCGCTTGGCCCGCCATCGAGCCGGAAACGGAGCGCGGCTGGTGCAAGTATGCGCCGAACACGGCATTGATTTCATCCTTGCCCGTATCCTTCGCTTTACTCAGGACAGGCTCTGGGAGGGCGGTAGAGAGAAAGAGCGCGAGTTGAAACGCCAAAAGAACGGGCGAAAGTTGTGCCCGATTTGTGCTGCGAAGCGGGAGGAAACCCCATGAGAGAAGCCTTCATTAAGAAAACCTTCACCGACAAGAGCCTGACAAAGATCAAGCTCATCAATGCCATTCTGGACGAGTACCGGGCGGATGGGTATGTTCTGACCCTGCGCCAACTGTACTACCAGATGGTGGCGCGCGGCCACATCGAGAATACCCTGCAATCATACAAACGCACCGTCAATTTAGTCGGTGAGGCGCGCATGGCCGGGTTGGTGGATTGGGCCATGATTACCGACCGCAACCGCGAGACCGTCACGCCGCCGCATTGGGATAGCCCTGCCGAGATCGTCGAGGCGGCTGCCAGGGCGTTCGCAATTGACAAGTGGGCCAGCCAGCCCAACTATGTAGAGGTCATGGTCGAGAAAGACGCCCTGGCGGGAGTGCTCGCCCCGGTTTGCCGTGCGCTGGATGTGCGTTTCACGGCCAACAAAGGATACAACTCCCTCTCCAATATGTACGAGGCCGGGAGACGCATCGCCGACTATCTCGAAGACGGGAAAGACGTGTTCGTGATGTACCTGGGCGACCATGATCCATCGGGGATAGATATGACCCGCGATGTACGCGACCGCCTGAGCCTGTTCGCAGAGCTTGACATCGCCGTGAAGCGCCTGGCGCTCAACTACGATCAGGTCGAGACGCTTCACCCCCCGGAGAACCCGGCCAAAGAGAGCGATTCCCGCTACCGGGCGTACCTCCTGCAATTCGGCGAATCGTCCTGGGAGTTGGATGCCATCGAGCCGCGCATGTTGGCGCAGATCGTCACCCAGGCGGTCGAGGATCTCCGTGATCCCGATCTGTGGGAACAGGCGGTAGCCCATGAGCAGGCGATGCGCACTGAACTGGACAAATTCGTGAAGACGTACCGCTCGAATGGGAAGCAAAAGCCATGAACAACAACCTGCAAAACAAATCTCGCAATCATCCCGCCCACTTCATCGGATATTCATCCCTGGAAGAATGGGCCAAGTCAACAGATAAGACACAGCCCGTCTACGCCATGCCCATCGAAACCACCACCTCAGGCTCGAACGGCTTTTCCTACC
>DYIZ01000080.1 GCA_020723385.1 Candidatus Aquidulcis sp. | reverse complement strand
GCAATACCGCAAAAGTCACTTTTAGCTTGTAACCAGAATATTGGTCAATTTTAGTCCACATTTGTTATCGCTCTGGCTGCACCACTTGGAGCCACTTTTCGGACAAGTTTTGCACCATTTTGAGCCTGGATATAACCCTGACGAGATCAAAATGGCACCCAAATCTACCCACAGCCAATGAAACACAGTACTCTAAAGTGACTTTTGCGGTATTGCGAATAATTCGATCATGGGAGTGCATGGCTTTAGCCTGCGATCTATTAACGGCCTAAAGGCCGCAATCCGGAAAATCCCATTGATATCCGATTGGCATTTGCTGCTGCTGGCGGGGATATTTCTCATCTTGGCGGTTCGCCCCACCCCACCTGTCACCCTGGCGCTGATGGGAGACGTGATGGTGGGGCGCGGCGTTGCCCAGGCGCACACCTCCGGCGATTGGGAAACTGCTTTCACTGCCGTTGCGCCCGCCCTCACCCGCGCCGATCTGACCCTGGCGAATCTGGAATCGCCGGTGTTGGCTTCTCCCCTATCCAGCGCCTTCCCTGAAGTGAACGGGGATAGGGGGGAGGGGAATGCCAGACAGGGGTATAACCTTTGCACATCGCCTATCCCCTTTCCCTTTCTCGCCGCGGCGGGCTTCGACCTGTTTTCGGTTGCCAACAATCACGCCAACGATTGCGGCGATCCCGCCGGGACGCTGGCTGCCCTCCGCTCGAATGAACTGACCCCAATCGGCCCCGGATTCATCCCGGTCTACCGGCGAATCAACAGCCTGCGGCTGGCTTTTTTCGCTTTCGACGATGTGTCGGCCCCGCTGGATGTCTCCTCTGCAACGAAAGCCATCGCACAGGCCAAGCGCAGCGGTGCGCTCGTCATCGTTTCGATCCATTGGGGATGGGAGTTCGACACGGCCCCCACCGACCGTCAAACGATGCTGGCGCAAGCTTTCGCCGGCGCCGGGGCAGCGCTGGTTTGGGGCCATCACCCGCACGTTCTCCAACGGGTTGACTGGATTCATAGAGATGGGCAGCCCCGCCCGGCGCTGGTAGCCTACAGCCTGGGCAACGCCCTGTTCGACCAGGTTGTTCCGCCAGATGCGCGCCGCGCGGCAATCCTGCTGGTCACTTTCGACTCATCGGGGGTAAAATCGGTGCAAGCTGTTCCCACGTGGATCGAGGCGCTGCAAGGGCGCGTCGTCCCAGCAGACGATGAGGCCTCCCAGGCGATTCTCCGCCGCCTGGGGCCGGTCATCGAGCCAATGACACCTGACACCGACAAGCCATGACATCCATCGAATCCTTCGAGAAACTGCTCACCCCCGATGAATTGACCGTCATCTCAAGTTTGACAACGCCAGCCAAAATCCAGGCCTTTCTGGACGCAACCCCTTACAGCACCGACCCGATTTACCGCTGCCCGCTGAGGGTGATCCGGGAACGAAAGGCGCACTGCTTCGATGGGGCGTTGTTCGCTGCGGCGATGCTGCGCCGGCTGGGCCATGCGCCGCGGGTGATTGACATGCTGCCCTACAATGACGATGATCACATTCTGGCGGTGTATCAAATAGATGGTTTCTGGGGCTGTGTGGCTAAATCCAATTTCACTGTGCTGCGCTCGCGCGAGCCGGTTTATCGCAGCCTGCGCGAGCTGATTATGTCGTATTTCGACGTTTTCTTCAACACAGTCTACGAAAAGACGCTGCGCGGCTATACGGTTCCACTCGATTTGAGCGCCTTCGATCGGTTTGACTGGATGACGAGCGACGATTGCCTGGAAGAGGTCGCCAACCGTCTCGACCGAATCCGCCGTTACACGGTTATCACCCCTGAACAGATTGCAAGGCTGGAACCGGTGGATGAGAAAATTTATCAGGCAGGGCTGGCCGGGGCTGATACGAAGGGCTTATTCAAGCCTGAGAAATCATAGACTGGCGCTCATTGTAGGCAAATCTTGCATGAATTCGAATGAACTGATCGTAATATGGAAACGTGAAGAGCAACAGCCTTTCACCGGATGGGATTTTTCCTATCTGGATGGCCGGATGATCGAAGAACAAGCACCGTGGTCCTACTCTACAAGAGCTGCCGAGTTGATGCGCCAGGCATCCTCGGTGATTGACCTGGGCACAGGCGGCGGCGAGCGATTGTTGAAACTTCAGGCCCACTGGCCTAAGAAAGTCGTGGCCACGGAAGATTATCCACCCAATTTCAAACTGGCAACGGAGCGGCTATCTCCCTTTGGGGTTCGAGTTGTCGAGGTTCCTCTCACCGATTACGATCCCATGCCTTTTGCCGATGGCGAGTTCGACCTCGTTTTGAACCGCCATTCTGGTTTCAACGCCAGGGATGTGGCCCGGATTCTCGCACCGGGCGGCGCGTTTCTGACCCAGCAAATTCATGGGCTGTGGGCGTATGACTTAATAGCAGCGTTCGACGCTAAACCCCAATGGCCTGAAGCGACGCTGGGAAAGTATGTTCCGCAGCTAACAGGGGCTGGGCTGGCTATTGTCAATACCCAAGAATGGTCCGGCCAGTTATCCTTCACAGACGTTGGCGCAATCGTCTATTATTTAAAGGCTGTTCCGTGGTTCGTACCCGGATTCTCAGTGGCAACACACTCAAAGCATCTGCTCGCCCTCCAAAGCCGGCTCGAAAGCGGCGACGGTTTATCCTTCGTAGCCAGGAAATATCTGATCGAAGCGCACAAAGGTTGACCGTCTCGAAGAAACCAGTAGTGCAATAAAGGATAATGGCTATGCGCATTGATGGACGAAAACCCGATCAGCTCAGGCCGGTGACGATCACCCCCGGCTTCATCGTTTACCCGGAAGGCTCGGCGCTCATCGCGGTGGGCAATACCCGCGTGCTGTGCAACGTCACCATCGAGGGCACGGTGCCGCGCTGGATGCAGGCGCAGGGAGTCTCCGGCGGCTGGATCACCGGCGAGTATTCACTGCTCCCCCGCTCCACGCACACCCGCACGCCGCGCGAGACCAACGGGTTGAGCGGGCGCACCCATGAGATTCGGCGTCTCATCGGGCGCAGCCTGCGCGCCGCGGTTGACCTGGAAAAGCTGGGGGCGCGCACCATCACGCTCGACTGCGATGTGCTCCAAGCCGACGGCGGCACACGCACCGCGGCGGTTACCGGGGGATACGTGGCGCTGGCGATTGCGCTAAACAAACTGATCGCCGAAGGCTGCATCCCGCCGGAGACGCTGCGACCGGCAGTAGCCGCGGTGAGCGTGGGTATCGTGGACGGCCTGCCGCTGCTCGACCTGTGCTACGAAGAGGATCACCGGGCGGAGGTGGATGTCAATGTGGCGATGAACGCCGAGGGTAAATTCATCGAGGTTCAGGGAACCGCTGAGGGCGAGCCGTTCGCCCGCCCGGCGCTGGATGAACTGCTGGAATTGGCGTATAAAGGCGTCGGGCAGTTGCTGGCGATACAGAATGAAACGCTGCAAACGGTTCTTGTCAATCATTAGCCCCGAGAAGGCGCTCTGTTAAAATTCCTGGAATCCTTTTAGTTTTTCCCTGCCAAAGGCGGGAGAACCATAAAAATTATGCCAAAACGTACTTGGGAAATCAATATCAAAGGCCAGAGCCATATTGTCAGGCTCGATCACGGTTACTCTTCTGGTAAATGTGAAATCTGGTTGGATGATCAATTGATCGTGAAGGAAAAGAAACTCTACGATTACGGCTCTCAACACCGATTTTCTATCGAAGGAGAATCATGTGAATTGGGGATCATCACAAATGGAATCACCTTTGATTATTATCTGCTCGTCGGCAAAACCCCAATCAGCGCCAAAGAGGATTCTCATCGCAGGTTGCTCACCAGCGCCATACAGAATGCATATTCGGAATCTTTGTTTTGGCAAAAACTGACCATTCTCACTGGCCTGGATGATAATTGGAAATCCGGACTAAATGGATTTGGACGACACCGATTGATCGGTTATATTCGAGATTATCTTGTAATCATCACTGGCGGGAAGGCGCAGCAAGCCGCCACGCGCATCATCAGTATTCTCATACGGCACGCGCCTATTGACAATAACGATCCTGCTCGAGCAAAACTCAAAGCTGATCTGCTCGCTAAGCAGGTGACTACCCAAAAACAATATCTAAAAAAGCATACGGGTGTGGAAACCAGCTTTTCTGTGATCACGCTGCCTTACTCACCCCAAAAAGATGATGCAGAAGCGATATTCAAAAAAATAAACACCATCGTTCATATCGTATCAAAATATGCCTCCCCCCTGCCGAGAAACGTCTGCGAGGGACCAACCTGTAAACAGCGAGTGGGGCAAGACCTTCACCTCACGCTAATAAACAATTATCTGGTCTACCTATGTGGCGACTGCATCAAAGAAATTCCTTTGGAAGCGAAGCGGCGCGAAGAAGAACATCTGAAAGCATCGCCAGATTTGCTCAAAGGTGTATCCGCTGGAATCATAACCGCCATATTATGTGGATTCCCGTGGGCCTTGGTCGCTTTTTATCTCGACAGGGTTACCGCTTTCTTTTCAGTGTTGATTTTCCTTGCAGTGATGAAGGCCATGACGATAGCGGGAGCGAAACTCACGAAGTTGAGTTTGCTTCTGGACGGCCTTATTACCATGGCTGGTATTGTCTGGGGCGTATATCTAACAATCATTCTAAACACTATTAAACACACCCGTGCCTTTACCCTGGAAACTTTCCAATTGGCCTGGCAAACGATGGGGGCGGATAGAGGGTTACTGGTATTTTCCCTTCTTATCGGGTTTATCGTCACGGTTCCCTTTATGTGGGATATTTGGTCAAATCATAAACTCAGGCTAACACGGGCTTACAATCCAAACGTTGAAATTGTTGAACCTACAAATAGTTTATGATGAGAAAACAGAGCGCTTCCGCCTTCGGCGGGAAATATCCCAGATTTGGGGTGTGGGAGTGCTACACACTCCCACACACCCCAAATCTGGGGATTCCTCCAGTTGGAAACGGGAGAGTCAAAAACATAATAACCAATCCAACCATTGTACTGAAAGGAATTTTGCCGTGAAACCTCACAAATTTCCCCAAACCATCCTTGCCATTCTCGTCGTTATCAGCCTGATCGGTTATCCCTTCCTCCCGCAGAAAGCGGCTGCTTCGGTAGACGGCGCACCGGCATCCTCAGCCCACTACATCGTTTTCGAGACGCACTCCGGAGGAACAGCGGAACCAGTGTTTTATAAGCAAGTCACCCTGGCTGCGCCGCTGCAATCCCTGTCGGCGGCGCAGCTCGATACGGCGCTGGCGCAGCCTTCGCGGAATACGAATCCCATCCTCGTGACGCTGCGCTCTCCCGAGGGGATGGTCGTCTACCGGGATGTGGTCGGCATCTCCCCCTGGCTGCGCGGCGAATTCCACGGCGAGACGCCCGACGCGCCGATTGACGGGCACATCTTCCCGCAGGATAGCCCAGCCTTCGTGGTGCGCGTCCCGGTGATCAAAGGGGCAACTTTGTCCCTCGAAAACGCCAGCCGCCAGCCGATGGGCAGCTTCGACCTGGCGCAACTGGTGCGCGAGACGCCGGAGATTGATCTGTCTCGCTCGCAGGAAATAACCGACAAATCGGCGTTGAGCGGATCGCCGGCCAACCGGGTGGATTTTCTCATCATGGGAGACGGCTATACGAGCGGCCAGGCTGGCGATTTTGCCACTGATGCGGCGGCTGTGGCGACTGAATTCTTCTCGATCTCGCCTTACGCTGAATATCTCAATTATGTCAATGTTCACACCCTGTTTACTGCCTCCGTACAATCTGGCTCCGACCATCCCCCATACGTGGCAGGCTGCACGTCCGGCTCGCCCACCTGCTGCGGCGATTCAGCCGCCGCATCAGACCCTTTACAGGGTACTTACGCGAACACCGCTTTCGACAGCACATTCTGCTATTACAACATTCACCGCTTGCTGGTATCCAGCTATAGCAAGGTAATAGCGGCGGCGGCGGCCGTGCCCGGTTGGGATCAAATTCTGGTGCTGGTCAACGATACCGTTTACGGCGGGTCCGGCGGCGCTTTCGCCACCGTCTCGATGCACTCATCTGCGGCGGAAATCGCCCAGCACGAGTACGGGCATTCGTTCGCCGACCTGGCTGACGAGTACGAATCGCCCTACCCCGGTTTCCCGGCGTGCAGCGACGCATCCGGGTCGGGCAGCCCGTGCGAATCCAACGTCACCAACATTACCAACCGCCCGGATATCAAGTGGTTCCCCTGGATCCTGCCAACCACGCCCATCCCGACGCCCAATAACGGTACCTACAATGGTTTGGTTGGGCTTTTCGAGGGCGCGCGTTATCTGTCTTCTGGAATGTACCGCCCCGGGTATAGCTGCATCATGCGCTCGCTGGGCGCTCCGTACTGCCAGGTGCCGAGCCAGTCTTACGTGCTCAAGCTGTACAACGGCGGCTGGGGGACGCCATTCGGCGGCCTCAGCCTGATCGAGCCAGGCACACTGTCACCGAACACATCCACGGTTGATCTTTCCCACCCGGCAACTCAGGTCTTCCACGCTGATATTCTCAGCCCGGTGGGCGGGCCGCCAGTACAGATCACCTGGCTGGTTGACGGCTTCCCGGTACCCGCCGCCTCCGGCGACACTTTCACTTACACCACCAGCGCTCCCGGGACGATACAGGTCGCACTGCGGGTGAATGATACGACTTCGCTGGTCAACCCGATCATGGGCGGCAACGCGCTGGAAGATTATTACGCCTGGGATGTCAATGTCACGGTTGACCAGCACGTAGACCTGGCCGCCGCGCCTGCCACACTCGTCGCAGATGGTGTCAGCGCCAGCACGATTACCGCAACCGTCACCACCGGCGTCACCCCGCAAGCTGGCGAGACGGTGACGTTCACCACCTCGTTGGGCAGCCTGAACCCGCTGGTCGGTGTGACCAATGCCTCCGGGGTTGTGACCACAACGCTGACATCCACCACTACCTTGGGAATCGCGACCATCACCGCCTCCACCGACCTTGTCGCCGACGCCACCACGGTGGCTTTCATCGCCGGGCCGCCAGCTAGCGTGCTCGTCAACGCGACGCCAGATATTCTGCCAGCCAATGGGGTCAGCCTGAGCCACGTAGCAGCGCTCGTTACCGATAATTTCGGCAACCCGGTGAGCGGGGTGACGGTGACCTTCACCGCGACCCTGGGCATCATCCAGCCCATCACGGCCACCACCGACATCAGCGGTCTCGCCACAACAGTCTTCACCGTTGGGACGATCACTGGCACGGCAACTATCACGGCGACGATGCAGACCGATAGCGATACGGCCACCGTCAGCCTGGTTAATATGCCTTACAAGCTGTACATGCCGCTGATTCGGAAGCCGTAACCGATGAGTGGACTCCGGGGCAGGCAAGCGTGGGTGGTTGTCGTCATCGGATTGACGATAGCCCTCGGGGCTTGCCTGCCTCCTTCGGTTCCAGTTGTACCCGCACCGACGGAAACGAGCACGCCAGTTCCGACATCAACCCCCACCCCGATGAGCACCTTCACCCCCACGGCATCCCCATCGCCAACCCCGACCGGGACTCCCAGCCCCACGGCAACGCCCATCCCACTGGTGTACGTTTTCCCGGTTCAGCCGGCGGCGCGCGCGGTTTTCAAACAAGGCGGCCACGGCTACGGGGCGACAGACATCTTCGCCTGGAAGGGCACGCAGTATGTCGCCGTCACCAGCGGGATCGTGGATTTCGTCTGCGCCGAAGATCTATGGGACCCGGAAACCGACGATCCGGCGACGCGCGGCGGGCTGATGGTCGCCATCATCGGCGACGATGGGGTGCGTTACTACGGCTCGCACCTCTCAGAGATTGCCGAGGGGATCACACCAGGGGTCCGGGTGGAAGCCGGGCAGCTATTGGGGCTGGTCGGTAACACCGGCAACGCCCGCACCACCGACCCGCATGTTCACTTCGGCATCTCGCATCCCACTTACCCCGAAGACTGGCGCACCCGGCGCGGCGAGGTGGACCCCTTCCCGTATTTGCAAGCCTGGGCGCTTGGCTATGCGGTGACGCCCATCCTGCCCACACCCACTTCCTCTCCCAATTCGGGGGAACGCCAACTCCCTACTTCCAGAATCGGGAAAGGGGTTAGGTGGTGAGGGGTGAGGGGTAAATACCTACTCGGTTGGACAATAGGAGGCATTATGTTACTCAGGAAACACCTTGCTTTTCTAGCCATCATCATCGTCAGCCTCGGCTGCATCACCAGCCAACCCGCGCTGCTCACGGCAACCCCCAGGCCCACCCAGCCTGTAGCCCCCACCCCGGCGGCGACATCCACCCATCCAACAGAGGCCTCTCCCACCCGTCCCGCCACGTCGCCCACGGCCGCCATTCCAGACCCAACCACGCCTACCGCGACGACTGCCGAAATCCTGGAACAACTGGGCGGCTACCCCTGCCCGGACAGCGATTTCACCTGCATCAACCTGACCGTGCCCCTCGACCACTTCGACGCGGCCAACGAGGCCACGATCGAAGTGGTATTCGGCGTGCTGCCCGCTGCGGGTCGGAGCAAAGGTATGTTCGTCACGGCTACCGGCGGGCCGGGTACTTCTGGGCTGATGGACGCCGACCCGTATACCGCAGCGATGGATTCCAGCATCACCGATCATTTCGATATCGTATTCTTCGACCAGCGGGGAGTCGGCCTCTCCGGGGGGATGCAGTGCCCGCAGGCGGCGGCAACTTATTACCAGGCCGCATGGGATGCCACCACCCCCGAGGGTGAGTCCGTCATCATCGAAAGCTCGCAAACCTTCGCCGAAGACTGCGTGAGCGAAATGGGCAGCGAGGCGGCCAAGCTTCTGCCCTACATGGGCACGCGCCAGGCCATCGAAGACCTGGAAGCGTTCCGGGAGTTGATCGGCGACTCTGAATTCTGGCTGTACGGCGAGAGCTACGGCACGCAGTACGCCCAGGCTTACGCCGCCGCTTACCCCGAGCATCTGGCGGGCCTCATCCTGGATGGCACGGTGGACTTGACCCTCAGCGGAACGGATTTTCTCACCGGGCAGGCACAGGCTTTCAACGATGTTCTCGAAATGACGCTGCAAGCCTGCAACGAAGACGAGTTCTGCGCGGACGATTTCGGCGTGGATGCACTCGAAGCCTACGATGACCTGGCCGCACGGCTGGCTGAAGCACCAATCGCATTTACGTTCCCGCTGCCTTCGGGCGGCGCAGCCGAGCGCGAGTTTACCTTTTCCGACCTGGAAACCGCGGCATCGAGCTATCTCTACTCCGAAAGCGCCCGCCAAATCCTGCTGCGCGCCCTGGCATCCGCAACCCGCGATGACGATATGATTCCACTGGCGCGCGTTCTTTATGATTCTCTCGTTCTCGACCCCGAGACCCTGGAGGCCATTCCCGACCCATCTTTTTCGGATGCGGTGTACTACGCGGTGGAATGCCAGGATTACGCTTATTTCAGCGGGACGCCCACTGAGAAAGCCGAAGCCTACCTGCGCGCCGGCGATGCCATTGATGCCAGCCTGAAACGGTTCGCATCGGTGTTCTACGGCGACATCGCCTGCGCCTTCTGGCCGGATGCGCCGACCGATCTCGAACGCCCGGCGCCGCTCACCGCGGACGGCATCCCCACCCTGGTCTTGGGCGCGACTGCCGACCCCGCTACGCCGGTCTCGAACGGGCAAAGGGTGTTCAGCCATCTCGCGGATGGCTATTTGATCACGATGGAAGGCGGGCCGCACGTCACTTATGGGTGGGGCAATGCCTGCCCGGATGATCTCGTGACCGCATTCCTGGTTGATGAGACGCCTCCCGATGAACGCGAATCCACCTGCGACGGCGTGGTAGCCGACGAGTATTATTCGATCCCCCCGTTAAGCGCCGAGGATTTTGCCGATCCGCTGGAGGCTATGGTCTCTGTGGATGACGCGATCTACTACCTGCCGGAATACTTCTATTGGGATTTGGATACGCCGACATCCGTTGGCTGTCCCTTTGGCGGCGTGCTGACCTTCGAGCCGACCGACACCGGAGAAGCATTTACCATCGAGGGATGCGCCTTCTCGGAGGGGTTTGTGATGTCCGGCGATGGGACGTATAATTACGATACCGGTGAGTTCAGCCTGCAAGTCACTGTCAGCGGGTTGGCAGAAGGCACGCTCACTTACACCCGCCAGGACGACGGTTCGGTCAACGTCACTGGCGAGTACGATGGTAAACCGGTTGACCTGGACGGATAATCTTCTCATGCAACGAATACCGCTACGCTTTGCCATTCTCTCCGACATTCACGGCAATCTGCCCGCGCTGGAAGCTGTTCTGGCGGATAACGCGCCGCTCGATTTGAGCGGCATCATCGTCGCCGGGGACATGACCGGCGGGATGCAGATCAACGAAGTGATGTCTCGTTTGCGGGCGCTGCCGAACTGCTGGATGATCCGCGGCAATAACGAGAATTACCTGGCGCGCTTCGCCAGCGGCGCGGCGCCCGATTGGTGGCACACCGCCCTGCAATGGTCGCTCACCCGCTGGAACTACCAGAATCTCGACCCGGACCATCTCGCATTCGTCCTGGCCTTGCCTGAACAACGCGTGATCGAGCTTCCCGGCGCGCCAGCGATCCGCGTGGTGCATGGCTCGCCGCGCCGCTCCAACGAGCTGGTTTACCCCGATGTTAATGCGAAACAACTTACCGAGTGTCTGGCCCTGGTTCCAGAGCCGGTGGTGATCTTCGGGCATACGCACGTCCCCTGGAAGGTGAGGCAGAATGGACGATTGGCGCTCAACCCGGGAGCGGTTTGCAGCCCATTGAACGGGATCGTGGGAGCGCAGTATGCGCTGCTCACCTGGGATGGCAAAGCCTGGCAAGTCGAGCATCGCACCCTCGACTACGATCTCGAACCGGTGCGGATTGCGTTCCGCCAGAGCGGGCTGCTGGACAATGGGGATGGGTTCATCCGCTCGTATTTATACGATATCGAGCATGGGACGAAATCGCTGATTGATTTTTTGGATTACGCATTCCGGCTATCCTCGGAGTCGGGTTTCGCGGATTGCGAATTTGTGCCGGATGAGGTATGGATGCAAGCAAGCAAGACTTTCGCGTGGGGCGCTGAAGCGCCCACTACAAACGGTTCGTAGTAGGCGCTTTAGCGCAAAACAGAACTATGTACGAATATCGTAAACTCACTCCTGAACAAAAAACCGAGCTTGTCCGGCAGCGACTGGTGCGTGGCTTTCCTCCACACTCACCGCCGCACCTAAACCAGAATGACGCGATTTATCTGTTGACCGGAGCCTGCTACAATCATGTGCATCATCTCGTGGCAAGCCAACGCCGGCAATGGGTATTGGATCGTTTCTTCGAGTTATTCATCGAATATGGCATGGCAGTTCACGCCTGGGTAGTTCTCCCCAATCATTACCACTTTTTGATTCACGTTACAGATTTCAAGGCGTTGAGCGAAATCTTTCGGCTGGTTCATGGCACATCGTCCCATGATTGGAATATCGAAGATCATAAAAGAGGACGAAAAGTCTGGTATCGCTTTTCCGACCGCGCAATGCGCTCTGAAAGACACTACAATACAACTCTGAATTACATTCACTACAATCCTGTCAAACACCAATGGGCCAAGTCACCTTATGATTGGCAAGAAAGCAGCATTCACTGGTATTTAGAGGAATTTGGGCGCGATCGGCTGCGTCAGTTGTGGACGACCTACCCTGTTCGGGATTACGGAAAGGGGTGGGATGATTATTCGAGCATATCAGATACCAGCGGCGCTGAAGCGCCCACTACGAACAGCGGCGCTGAAGCGCCCACTACGAACAGCGGCGCTGAAGCGCCCACTACGAGCGATTAACGGAGGCATTATGACAGACTCTTCTCTTCACACCCTTACCTGCCCCACCTGCGGCGCGCCGCTGCAATTCGATGGGGTTAGCCCGACCATCAAATGCCCGTTTTGCAAGAATGTCATGGCTGTGCCCGATAACTTGCGCGATGAAAATGCGCCGCCGCTGGATTCTCACCGCGCCGAAATCGAAGAGATCCGCCAGCTTGCCCGCAGCGGGCGGATGATTGACGCCATCCGGCGCTACCGGCAGATATTCGAGGTCGGGCTGAAGGAAGCCAAAGACACTGTAGAAACCCTGGCAGCCGGTGGTGTGGTCGAGCTGCCGCCTGCAAAATCATCAACACCCCGCCAGGCCGATAACGCGGATGTAATGGCGGAGATAAAATCCCACATTCTCACCGGCAACAAGATCATGGCGATCAAACGCTACCGCGAAGCGTACGATGTCGGCTTGAAGCAGGCTAAGGATGTGATAGACCAGATCGAGGCCAATCTCCTTGGGCGAGGCGTCCCCGCCGGGTCTGCCACTCCCATGCGGCCCACGCCTGTAGCTCACATTTCGGTGACATCTAGCCCCCAGGTGACAGTTACTCAACAACGGGCTGTCAAAGCGGCTGCTTCGGCGGTCGGTTTCAGCAGTTGCTTTGGCATCGGGCTGACTGTCGTCATCCTGCTCGCCATTGCCATCCCCGTCGGTTTTGCCTTGCTTCAACCGGGCGGGCCAATCAAACCCATGCTGATTGCCATGCAACCGGCGATCCTGATTCCTTCCGGTCAGGATGGGCCGCCGGACGTGATCACGTTGGTCCATAACGTTACCGGCGAGAACCGGTCTTTTGTCCGAGTCAGCAGCGCCACTGGCAAGCTGCTGTGGACATCACAGCCCCTCACCGGCGATGGTTATGCCGACGGGCTGGTTGCCAGCGGCAGCATGTTCTATACCACCAATGAATTCGACCTGCTGGCTTATAACAGCAGTGACGGCAGCCTGGCCTGGCAAACCCGCATGACCGACCAGCTCAATTACAACGACAAAGCCCTGGCGGTCGCTGGCGGGCGGGTTATCGCCCTGACCGCTGACCAGTCTATGCAGGCCTACGACGCCCAAACCGGCCAACCCGCCTGGAGCCGCGCCCTCAGGGGCTACGATCGGCAGGTTCGCCTGGTCGGCAGCCAGATTGTCATCATAGATTACATCGGCGATGCCTACGATTACAGCCTGATCTTCATCAACCCCGCGGACGGCTCGGAGCAGAAAGTCATCTCACCCACGTGCAGCGAAGAACCCGATGGATATTTCGATGAGACACCCGATCCCGATGACGGTATCATTTTCGACGAAGCCGGCCAATCCATCTACCTGATCTATGGCGACAGCCTGGGCTGCGTCCAGCATTACGATCTGGCTTCCGGCGAGAAAACCTGGGAAATCCAGGAGAAAGATGGATTTGACATCTCGTTCTATGGTTTCCATCCCCTCCTGGCGGGAGACAAATTGTATTTTGGGTCCGGCCAAAAACTGATGGTTTTGGATATGACGCTGGATCAGTTGAAGACTCTGCTCGACGAGGATGATTACGACTTCGTACCGCTGGTGGCGCCTGGCGACCGGTTGATCGTCCGCGCCCGAAAGACGCGTGGCACAGAGCAATTCGAGTTATGGGGGCTGGAGGCAGCCACCGGTGAGCGCCAATGGCAGTATGGTTTCGAGAATGGCAAACCAATAGACCCGCCCAACGAAATGTCGGGACTGGTTGACAACGACGAATATGGCTGGGGCTACCAGCTTAATGCGCAAGGCTTTCAACTCATCAAATTCCAGGCCGAACCCAGCCAGGTTGTGCTGGAGATGCTCAACCCTGCTAATGGAACCAGCCTGACGCAGGTGACTATCCCGATTAAATTCACCAGCAGCGATTTTTACTCCATTCCCACTATCATCGGCTGGCAAGGCCAGACGGTCTGGCTGCAGCTCGAGACTAAAATCATTGCGATTGACACCGCGACAGGGAAAATCATATTGACCTGGCAATAAAGAATGCCATGAAAAATCTCAGACTCGCCACGCTCGTACTGCTTTGCCTGGCGCTGGCTTGCGCTGTTCCCGCAGCCGCGACGCCCGCCCCGGCGACGCCCACCGCCACCCAATCGGCAGATTTCGCCGCGGCGCTGGCCGGCTGCCCGATGTTCATGGCAAACAACATCTGGAATGCCCGCGTGGACAGCCTGCCGCCCGACTCCAATTCAGCCGCCTACATCCAATCTATTGGAACAGACACCCGGCTGCATCCCGATTTCGGCACGGAATACGAGGGCGCGCCGATCGGCATTCCCTTCGACGTGGTTCCAGGCAGTCAACCCCTCGTCGAAATGAGCTTCGGTTACGATGACCAATCCGACCCCGGCCCCTACCCCATCCCGCCCAATGCGACGATCGAGGGCGGGCCGGACAGCGACGGCGACCGGCACGTGCTGGTGCTCGAACGTGATTCTTGCACCCTGTACGAGATGTGGGACTCCTGGCCGCAGCAAGACGGAAGCTGGTATGCCGGATCGGGAGCTGTCTTCAACCTGTACTCGAACGATCTGCGCCCCGATGGCTGGACTTCTGCCGACGCCGCCGGGCTGCCCATCCTGCCGGGGCTGGTGCGCTATGACGAGGTGATGGCAGGAGCGATCCAGCACGCCATCCGCTTCACCGCAGACGAGACCCGCGAGGCCCACATCTGGCCCGCCCGCCACGATGCATCGGATATTACCGATCCCGACGTCCCGCCGATGGGGCAGCGCTTCCGGCTGAAGGCCAGCTTCGATGTGAGCGGCTACCCGCCTGAAATCCAGGTTATCTTCAATGCCATGAAAACCTACGGCATCATCCTGGCTGACAACGGCAGCAACTGGTATGTCAGCGGAGTCCACGACGACCGCTGGAATGACGAAATGCTTGTCGAGGCGTTTCGCACGGTGCATGGCTCAGATTTCGAGGCGGTGGATGTCTCCAGCTTGATGGTTGACCCTGAATCGGGCGCGGTTCTCTGGCCGGCAGGCGGTTTTTTCGTGTGGATGCCGATCTCGAACCGATGAAAACTTAGTTGCCTGCCCTTTCATCCAGTTTTGGGAAAAAGCTCAAGGAGCGCTCATGACCACCACCAATGCACAACGCTGGCTGTACGGACTGGCAAACCTGGGCCTGGTCGTCACCGTCCAGGCGTTCAGCGCTTATGCGCTTTTCTTTTATACCGATGTGCGCGGTCTACCGCCAACCTGGGCCGCTACCGTGATGACGATTTACGCTTTCTATAACGCGTTCAACAACCCGGTGCTGGGCTACATTTCGGATCGCACCCGCACCCGCTGGGGGCGGCGCATCCCATATATTCTGTTCGGGGCTATCCCGTTGGTGGTGGTTTTCATTCTCGTCTGGCTGGCCCCCTTCGACGGGCGCACACAACCCGTCGCGCTGCTAATCTACTTTGCGGCGATCATTTTTGTGTGGGAACTGCTGTACACCGCCGTCTCCACCGGCTACTACTCGTTGCTGCCAGAGATGTTCCCGTCGTACGCCGAGCGCACCGATGCGGCCGCTCGCATGAACCTGGTGCAAACGATTGGGCTGATCGTTGGCATCGCCCTGCCGCCCATCTTGTATGACGCCTTCGGATGGCCAGCGATGGCAATTTGCTTCGGCGTCATCGCCGCGGCGGCGCTGCTGATCGGGGCGAGGGGAATGTTCGAGCCCAAAGATGTCTCCGGCAATGAAACCCTCAACCTGTGGGCGGCCACCAAAGCCACGCTGGTCAACCGCAGCTTCGTGACTCTGGTACTGGCGCAGACCATGCGCTTTGTGGCAACCAGCACCCTCACCGCCGGGATGGCGTTTTATACCAAATACAGCCTGGGGCTTGACCAGGTTCAGACCTCGATCGTATTCCTGGTGGTTTTCGTGGCCGCCATGCCAGCTCTCTTCCTGTGGCGTTGGATCGCCCCGCGCGCCGGGGCGCGCAGCACACTGATGCTGGCGTATGCAGTCTTCGGGGTGAGCGTACTCCCGCTGGGGCTTGTCCGCTCGCTGGTAGGCGCGGCGATCACCTGCGCCTTCGTCGGCGTGGGGCTGGCGGGAATGCTCATCATGGGCGACGTGATCCTGTCGGATGTAGTTGATGAGGACGAGGTCAAGACCGGCCAGCGCAGAGCGGGAATGTACTTCGGGATGAGCGGGTTGATCATCACCTTGAGCAGCGCCATCTCGGCGGTGATCTTCGGATGGGTGGCTCCTGCTTACGGGTACGACCCATCCCTGGCGGCTCAGCCTGCCAGCGTCGCCACCGGTTTCCGGGTGTATATGACCATTCCCTCGCTCGCCGGGTGTTTTCTGGCAGTTGTGGCCTTGTATTTCTACCCGCTTTACGGTGAGCGCCTGCGGCAAATGAAAGCTCGCCTGCAAGCCAAAACTGATGGCAGCCCGGCCACAACCGGTGAAATCTAGCCAGCAGGAATATAACCGTATGAATGAGAGTGTAGCGGACTTCCAGAAGATTTTCACAGATTACCACCCCAGAATCCTGCGTTACCTGGGGCGGTTGGCCGGTGAGCCCGAAGCTGAGGATCTGACCCAGGAGGTATTCGTCAAAGTCAGCCGGTCGCTGCACACCTTCCGGGGAGACTCGCAGCTCTCGACATGGATTTATCGCATCGCCACCAACGCGGCCATTGACCGGAAGCGGTCATCATCTTCTCGCCAGGATGCCGAACAAAGCTCCTTGGACGATTTGGACGAGATCGAGGGGCTAGATATTTGGACCGGCGAAGAACCGCCCTCGCTCGAACAGCAGCTCATGCGTCAAGAAATGTACGAGTGTTTTAGCGACTATGTAGATATGTTGCCTGATAATTATCGCACCGTTGTCATTCTCAGTGAAATCGAAGGTTTGCCAAACAACGAGATCGCTGAAATTCTTGGAACGAGCCTGGATACGGTCAAGATCAGGCTGCATCGGGGGAGAACGAAGCTGATTCAGGAACTCAAAACGCATTGTAAAGCCGAAGATTGGCTCTAACCCCCTCTGTCCCCCCATTTTCGCCCACGAGGTTTTTGACAAATTCTGTGGTCTCCGGCGATTGAAATCGCTGCAACAATTGCGAAGCCTGCCTCCGCAGGCTGGAAACCAGTCGGCGAAGGCCGACTTTGCGATTTGTTGGTGCAGTTTCAACTGCCGTCTCCCACTAATCTGAGGAGAGCCAGAATTTCTAAAGTGTCAGGGGAAAATGGGGGGATGAAAAGGGAGTGGACTGTATCCTTTTCTGATAGACATCCGTCTATATGTTTAGAAAGGAGACGACACACAATGACACTCGATGATCAAACGCTCGTTTTAATTGCTGTTGGAGCATCTGTGGCCGCCAACTGCCAACCCTGTTTGGAGCGCAATGTGGACATGGCGCTGAAACATGGCATCAACAAACAACAAATCTGTGAAGCCATCGAAATTGGAAAAAGGGTGAGGCAAGGGGCGGCTGCCAAGATGGACAAATTCATTTCAGATTCGAGTAATCTGCCTGTCCCATCCACAAGCGCCGCGGTCAGCGGCTGTGGATGTGGTTAGACAAACTCGAAGGAGATAGACATGAACGAAACAAAATCGTTGAAAAAGAATATCCGGGCGATTGCCTGGGGACTGATCTTCATCCTTTGGGGCGTCACCATCCTGTTCGATTTCATCCCAGTCGGGGTTGGGATCGCCGGGACGGGTGTGATCTTTCTCGGTGTGAATATCTTCCTGGCACTGAAAGGCCTCCCCACCAAAAGTGATAACACGACAATTGGGATATTGGCGCTCGTGTGGGGCAGCATCGAGCTTGCTAACTCACTCCTGCACCTGCCCTTCCATATCCCAGCCTTTGCAATCCTTCTGATTGTCATCGGCGCGATGGCGCTTACCCGCGTCCTGCTGCGTGCCCGGAAAACGAGCTTCGGGAATTTGCACTCATCCACAAGGAGTTGATCGTATGTATCTCGAAAACGCCAGAGATTTATTCCGGGGGATCATCATCCTGGTTTTTGCAGCCGTCGCCTATTGGGGCAATCTCGTCGTCGGGCTTGCACTGATCGCCTTTGTAGGCGTTATGACATTGCAAAGCGTCGTCACCGACTGGTGCCCGGCGGATTTGATTTTTCGCCCCCTGGGCTTGAAGAAAAAACTGGAAAGCAGGAAATAGCGGCTGCCAAAACCCGCAGATTGTCGAGAGACTGGCTGAACGGCAGGCAAATGCCCACCGTTCAGCCAGTTTGTTTTCAAACAAACTTCGCCGTGCTTGCTGGCACAGGATATAATTCATCGCAAATACAGCCATCTGGAGATTTGAATTTATGGAACTCACCATTAACGATCTGCACCTTCCCATCACTGCAAGCGATGCTCGACCCATCGAGGGCGGCTACCTGCTCAAAGGCCAGCAGATCACCGTTCAGCACCCCTTTGGCAGCACGAAATTCTACCGGCACGGCTTCCACTCGTGGAGTCTCACTGCCTGGCTCGACTTGTCGAAACCGCTGCTCACTCCCACTGTCAAGGCAATGTGGCCGCACATTGACGATATGACCATGCTCGAGGATTACCCATTTACGAGCAGCGGCGTCGCCGCATTGCAAGGCCCAGATGGAAATATCCTGCTGCTCGGTGCGCTCGGCCTGGATGCCCACGTCAAGGCAAATAGCAGCGAAATAACCGGGAATGCGGCTAGCGCGATAGATTGGTTCCTGGCCCATGGCCCGGAGCAGACCGTATTCGCCCGTGATGCCGAGCTGCTCGGTGAGCGGTTGGGACGGCGCGCCCAAAAACCTGCCCCGCGCGTTTGGTGTTCGTGGTATGGGTTGTATGGCAACATCAGCGCGGAGATCATCCAACATACCCTGCACGGTGTTCGCAGCCTGCCGTTCGATGTGTTCCAGGTAGATGACGGCTGGCAAATTGCAATCGGCGACTGGGATGCCAACACTCGTTTCCCGGATGGCACCGCCTCGCTGGCTTTGGATATCTCCGAGGCTGGATTCACCCCCGGAATTTGGTACGCGCCCTTCATCGTTCGACCCGAGTCTCAACTCTTCCAGGATCACCCTGACTGGTTGTTGCGCGATGACCAGGGTCAGCTCGTCCCTGCCGGTCAAAACTGGGGCGGCACATTTTACGCGCTCGACACCACGCACCCCGCCGTGCTCGATTGGCTCCGTCATCTGGCCCACCGGTTACGCGGGCGCGGCTTTTACTATCAAAAGATAGATTTTCTATACGCCGCGGCGCTGCCCGGCAAACGCTACCAGGAACTTCCGCCCGAACAGGCCTACCGGCTTGGCCTGGAGGCGGTTCGACAGGGAGCAGGGGATGATGTATACCTGCTGGTGTGCGGCTCGCCGGTTTTAGCCTCGCTCGGCCTGGCCGATGGGATGCGCGTCGGCCCGGATGTGGCTCCCATCTGGGATAATCCCGACCGCTCGATCCATCTCCACGACCTGACCGGCCCGTCGGCGCTCAACGCTCTGCGGACATCGCTCAACCGGTTGTGGCTGCACCCCCTGGTTCACGTTGACCCCGACGTGGTTTATTTCCGTACCCGCTATAATTTGCTGAAGCCCCGCGAACGAGCGCTCATCCAAGATTTAGCGCTGATCGCCGATTTCCGCGCCACCTCCGACCTGCCCGAGTGGCTGGATCCCGATGAGCGCGCCGCCCTGCAAAATTTTCTCGAAACCCAACCCGCCATCGAACGTATCAATCATTACAAGTTCTGCATTGACGGGCGCGAGGTTGATTACGGCTTTGTCGAAGGTTTAAATTAGGTTCCAGCGCAAAATGGTCTTCTCAATAACCGCAACGGCTGATCCGCCAACCTGGCGATTCTATCTCCTGGGGGATTTTAGAATCGAATTTAAAGGCCAACCGGTTTCACTACCGCCTTACCGGACTTACGGACTGCTCGGTATTCTGTTGTTGCGGCCAGGCGCGGTCAGCCGGCAATTCCTGATCAGCGCGCTCTTCCCAGATTTACCCGAGAATCCTGCCCGGTCCCGTTTGAGTGACCTGCTGTGGCTGGTGCGCAATACTCTTCCCGGCATTCCGATCGCAGCCTCGGCTCTCGAGGTCGGCATCCCCAAAGAGACCCGCTGGCTGGATGTTGAGCATTTCCTCGACCTTACCGGGCAAGCGAAGACTTCCCATTCCGTTGAGGCCTGTCTGGCAAGCCTTGACGCTTATTCAGGAGAGTTGCTGCCCGGATGCCTGGATGACTGGCTGCTGGCAGAGCGGGAACACCTGCACACCCAGTTCATCGAAACCCTGCGTGACACCTGTCAAATGTTGGCCGCGCGTCAACAACATACCGATGTTTTACCTCGTCTCCAACGACTGGCGCGCGAGGAGCCTTATGATGAGGATGCGGTGTGTCTGCTGATGAAAACTTATGCCGCACTCGGCCAGCGCGGCGCAGCCCTGGCTGCTTACGAACGCTTTGCCAACAAGCTCATGGTCGAGATGAAGCTCTCGCCCGAATCTGAAACCCGCGCCATTGCTCAGGCCATTCGAGTGGCCTACCAGCCAATACCCCAATCCTTGCGGCAATCGGCGCAACCCGTCTCACCCGACGATCTGATCCAGCGGGCGCGGATCGCACTCGATGCAGGTGAATACGATGAGGTTAGCAGGTATCTGACAGAGATGCATCACAATCCGAATGTTGCGGATACCGATGTCCATTTAGTCGAGATTGATCTCGCCCTGGCCCGTGAGGATCTCGATCAAGCCCAAATTCTGCTCCAGGCCAACCAGCCGCGCACATCATCGCTTTTGGCCCGGCAGGCCCGCCTGTCTATCCTGCGTCACAACCGGGAAGCCGCTCACCACGCGGCAGCCGAGGCGCTGCTGCTCGCCCATCAGGCCAACGATCCCTTACTGATCCACGAAGCGCTGCTCGAACTGGCCGGCGCAGAGAGTCTGCTGAGTCACGGCGAACAGGCGCAAAAAAGCCTGGCCCAGGCGTTCCGGGTAGCCGAACAATTGGCATCGCCTCTCGTCACCGCAAAAACCTACCTCGTGGAGGGGCGCGTCTTCAGCCGGGTTGGCCTCACCCGAGAAGCCATCGCCTCATTTCGCCAGGCTGAAACGCTGGCTCGAGAGCACAATTTTCGCCGAATCCTGCTCCTGGCGCTGCGCGGCATCGGCGCCAACCTGTACGAGGCAGGCCGTTATTATGCCGCGCTCGAAACCATCGAGGCAGAACTGGGCCTATGGCGCGACCTGGGCATCCGCCGGCGTGAAGCCGAAACGCTGACCAACCTGTCTATGATTTATGCTCAACTGGGAAAAACAGTGGAAAGCCTGAGCGCGCTGGAGATCGCCGCAGAAATTTTCAAGCAACTGGGTGATTCCACGGGCGCGGCGGAAGTACGCTTCCGCATGGCTGACAGCCTGCTGAATTACAACGAAGACCTGTCATCACGCGCCATTTCACTCGCGCAGGAAGCACTGAATCACTTCGTCGAAAACCGCGATCTCGAATGGGAAGAGGCCGCCTGGAGTTTCATTGGCTTCGCCCATTGGGTCAGCGGACAGTACCACGAGGCAAGCCAGTCTTTCGAGCGCGTCTTCGAGTTGATCGAGAAATTGGGTTATACGGATTATTTGCCGAAGAAATTGGCCTACCGCGGCGCGGCCCTGCTCGGTTTAGGCGATAGCGAACAGGCTGAGACATACTTCCGAAAAGCCCTGGTAGAGATGGCGAGCAGCGAACCCGAAAGCGATCTCGCCCCGGAGATCTATTATCACTATGCGCAGTTCTTGATCTACCGAGGAGAATCCGAGGCTGCCAAAGAATACATCCAGCGAGCCTACCAGATTTTGGTGCAATACGCCGCCGAGATGAAAGATGAATCGGCTCGCGTGGCTTTCTTCCAACGCGACTTAGTCACGCGCCGCCTCATGCAAGAGGTCTACCGATATGGGCTGGCGACCTCACCGGTCAAGGGTAAGATCATCAGCCTGGTTCCCGACTCCCGATGCAACGACAACAAAATCGCTGTCACCTGGACGGTAGACGCCGGCCCTGCCGACCAGGCGTTGAAACAAGCCCAGGGGGCCATCGTGCTCCGGCGGACTCGGCTGGCGCGCATGTTGCGGGAGGCTCGTCATAGCGGCGCTCACCCAACGATCAACCAGCTTTCTGAGATACTAAAAATCAGCCCTCGCACCATCAAACGCGACCTGGCTGCGCTTCGCCGGTCGCCCGAAAGGTAAATCCTGGCTTCCGTTACATCCCGAAACGGGGCTGCTCATAACATTGAGCAGCCCCGTTTGATTTTCGATCCAGCCAGAGGAAATTGGCCCTGCGCCAATCCGAGAAAGGGTCACAAAAACGAGAGATGGACGATACGCTTCGGGTATAGTGCCATTATCCGAGATAGCCGCTCCCGAATTCGCAAGAGATGCAAGCCCCACCTTTCTTTCAGGAGGTTCCAATGATAACGCACCAAACAGCTCCAAAAATTTATAAACGATTATTCTTTCTTTCAACTCTCGTCTTGATTGGGCTTTTATTGACCCTGACAGGCGTCAGCCGCGCCGCCTCATTCGGCGGGCAAGATCAAAGCCCGGCAGCCGCGCCGCAGGCAATCGAATTTCCTGAGCGCACGGTAATGGTGCATTTGTGGGAATGGAAATGGACCGATATTGCTAAAGAGTGCGAGGAAGTTCTCGGCCCGAAAGGCTACGCCGCCGTACAGGTTTCCCCGCCCAATGAGCATGCCTGGTTCGAGGAAAACGGGACTTACCCCTGGTGGCTGCGCTACCAGCCAGTTTCTTATAAAATTCAGAGTCGCAGCGGTAACCTGGCTGAATTTCAAGACATGGTTAACCGCTGTCATGCCGTAGAGGTGGATATCTACGTGGACGCGGTCATCAATCACATGACCGGTGTGGCAGCTGTCAACAACGGGGGAGAAATCGGTTATCCTGGAACTGTTCCCGGCGGCACAACTTATTATCCCTACTATAATCCCGCCAATCCAACCCAGGATGGGCAAAGACTGTTCTTCCCATTCATTGATCCTGCAAATCCCAGCGGCGACTACTGGAGCCAATACGTCTACAATCACGACGATTTTCATTACTGCGGTACCAACCCGGGTGGCGCTGGCACAACGCCCAACGACATTCCCGACAGCGCTTATAACAACGATGCCTGGCAGGTGCGCAACTGCGAGCTGGTCAACCTGACCGACCTGAAAACTGAATCGGCGAAAGTCCGGAATCGCATTACCGACTACTTCAACCGGCTCGTGGCAATGGGCGTGGCTGGCTTCCGCATTGACGCTGCCAAGCACATGGAGCCAGCCGATATCCAGGCAATCACCAGCATGGTGAATGATGTTCGCGCCGATTGGTTCGGCGCTGATAAACGCCCCTATTTCTTCCTTGAAGTCATTGACCGCAACGGAGGCGAGGCGATCCACAAAGAGGAGTACAACTGGATCGCCGATGTCAAAGAGTTCAAATACGAAGGTGACGTGACCTGGCATTTCCAGCACGGTACCATCCGCTCATTCGGCGATCCAACAACGCCCTTCGGCCCCGAGTGGGGTCTCTTGCCCAGCCTTGATGCTGTAGCCTTCGTCGTCAACCACGACGACCTGGTGCATTACAACGACCCAAATCGCCCAGCCGATTTCATCACCTTCCACGACAGCGATCAATACCAGAACGCCAATGTTTTCATGCTCGCCTGGCCGTATGGCTATCCCAAGGTCATGTCCAGCTACAATTTCGACGAATGGTTCTCAGGCCCCCCGTCGGATGATAGCGGAAACACATTGAGCGTCTGGAATCCCGACGGCAGTTCGAACTGCTCTGCGCCGGGAGCGATCATCGAAGACGGCTGGGTGTGCGAACACCGCTGGACGGCGATCTCGGGCATGGTCGGCTTCAAGAACTTCACCCAGGCTGCCTGGGACTTCGGCGACTGGTGGTCCCCTGATCCCAACCAGATTGCTTTCAGCCGCAGGGTTGGCGCCGACCCCGCTCTCGGCTTTGTAGCCATCAACAACACCGCAAACAACATGTCGCTTGACTTGCTGCCGTCAACCGGGATGGATACGGGCATCTACTGCAACGTGATCAAAGGCGAATGGAGCGACGATAGCTATGGGTTGTGCTCCAACGATCGGTGGGTCTGGGTTGACGGAAATGACATCAAAGAACTGCTCAACAACAGTTGGTCTGTTGCCGTCGTACCGCAATACGATGCCCTGGCCATTCACGTTGGAGCAGAGCTGGATGCCGCTCAGTGCGTTGCGGATATGCTCGCCATGCTACTCGGCAAGGACACGAAATCATCCGAGGGACTGGACGAAGCGGCAGATAAAGGCAACACGACAACTGCCCTCACCCCAGCGCAAATCTTTCAGATCCTGTACAACTTCCGGGATAAAGTGATGAAGTCAACCACCCTGGGTAACGACCTGATTACACGGTACTATCACTACTCCCCGAACATGGCCGCCTTGCTGCTCAAGCAGACGTCGCTCGCCTCCCGAATGTGGACAGTTCTCGAATGGGGGTCGCCAGCCCTCAACCGCTACATCGCAGGCAAGACCGACAAGACCGACCTATTCACCAAAGACCGCTACGCCCAAATCGAGACGATCTACCTGACCATCCAAAAATACGGCGACAAATCACTGACCGGCCAGGTCTATACGATCTGGAGCAAAGCTTCGTTGAAATCCTACGTTGGTTTGAGTATGGATACCGTCATCTCGAAGGTTGTGTACAAGCTCATCGGCAAATAGACCCGGCAAACCGCTGTTCTGAATCGTGCGCAGGCAAGCAACTCTGCCTGCGCACTTTTTCGCTTGCATGCTTTGGATTCTTGTGGCATACTCGATCCTTGTGACAGAATCCGACTCTTTCCGAATAAATTAGCAGTCTTCCACGTAAGATTTATATGGCCCAACCACTCGAATACGGCCTAAAAGGAGACCAATGAATCTGAGCACCGTTTTCGTCAATAAACCGGAGGAGATTAATTTCATCCTGGGTCAGTCGCATTTCATCAAAACGGTTGAGGACATCCACGAAGCGGTTGTAATGGCAGCGCCGGGCATCAAATTCGGGCTGGCATTCTGCGAAGCATCGGGGAAATGCCTCGTCCGCTGGACTGGTAATGACCCCGAAATGATCGAGCTGGCAAAACAGAACGCTCAGGCCATCGGCGCGGGGCACAGCTTCATTCTGTTTCTTGGCGCTGGCTTTTACCCCATCAACGTGCTCAATGCCATCAAGAACGTTCCCGAGGTGTGCCGCATCTTCTGCGCCACAGCCAACCCGGTCGAAGTGATCATCGCCGAGACCGAACAGGGACGCGGCATCCTGGGGATAGTGGACGGCGCGTCGCCCCTGGGGATCGAGGACGATGAAGGCATCGCCTGGCGCAAGGGCTTTCTACGAATGATTGGATATAAACTATGACCACCTTTTCACCCGTCATCGTAACCGAACATCTCATCAAAAAATACGGTGATAAAGTCGCCGTAGATGATGTCAGCTTCCAGGTCCACGGCGGTGAAGTCTTTGGGTTTCTTGGCCCCAATGGCGCTGGCAAAACCACCACGATCAAGATGATCGTTGGGTTATTGCAACCCTCATCGGGGGTTGTCAAAGTCGCCGGATATGATGTTCAACTCCAGCCGCTGCGGGCCAAAGCCTCCAGCGGTTACGTTCCCGATACGCCCAATCTATACCCCAAACTCTCCGGGCGTGAGCTGCTGCGCTTCGTCGGCGATCTGTACCAGATGAACCGCCAGCAAACTGAGCATCGCATCGAAGAGCTGCTGCGGTTGTTCGAGCTAATCGAGGCTGGCGATGACCCCATTGACTCGTACAGCCACGGGATGCAGCAAAAAACCGCTCTGGCCGCGGCGCTGATGCACGATCCCAAAGTGCTCATACTCGATGAACCCACCGTTGGCCTCGATCCCAAGTCGGCCCGGCTCATCAAGGATATCCTGCGCCAGATGGCCGATCGCGGGGCGGCCGTGTTCCTCTCTACCCACATTCTCGAAATTGCCGAGCGTATGTGCGACCGGATCGGCATCATCAACAAAGGAAAGCTGGTGGCAGTGGGCACGATGGACGAGCTGCGCGCTGGCGGGAGCGGGGAAACCAGCCTGGAAGACATCTTCCTCAGCCTGACTGGGGGAACCGAATACGCCGAAATCGCCGAGGTGCTCAAATGAGCGAGAGTGCTATGGCGCTGTCCGATGCGAGCCTGTGGAGCGCTGTTTGGAAATTGCTCCGCTTGCAGCTCGTGCTGTTCATCGGCGGATTTCGCCGCGCCAGAACCCGCCGCAAAGTCGGGACGATCATCCTGTGGATCATCATCCTAATCGTATTGGTGGGCGCCTTTGTCTTAAGCTGGTTCATTCTACGTTTCGTGCGTTCGCCTGAATTGGCGACGTATGTTGACGTTGGGCCGTTCATCGCCAGTGTGCCGGTGATGGTCGTCTCGGCGGCATTCATCGGGATTTTACTCACCAGTTTCGGCTTGCTGCTCCAGGCGCTCTACCTGGCCGGAGATATGGATTTTCTGCTCAGCGCACCCATCCCCATCCGGGCTGTGTTCATTTCTAAGATGCTCCAGGCAATTCTCCCCAATTTTAGCTTCATCATGCTCTTTGGGCTGCCGGTGCTCTTCGGGATTGGCGCTTCCGGCGGGTACAATTTCCTATATTATCCGCTGGTTTTGATTGTTATGGCAGCTATGGCGCTGGCTGCGGCAGGAATTTCCAGTTTGCTGGTCATGAGCATCGTGCGCATCGTTCCAGCGCGACGGATAGCAGAAGTGTTGGGCTTTTTTGGCGCGATCTTCTCGTTCCTATGCTCGCAGTCGGGCAACCTGATGCGCTGGTCGGATGTTGACGAAACACAGATGGCAACAGCCGCCAACACCCTGACGCGCTTCGACACCCCCTGGTCGCCGCTGGCCTGGGCCGGGCGGGGGCTGGTCGCCATCGGGGAGGGTCACTGGCTCGTGGGGATCGGCCTGACGGCGCTGACCCTCATCCTGGCAAGCGGGGCGTTCGCCGTGTCGCTGATCACCGCCGAGCGGCTGTATTACAGCGGCTGGGCCAGTATGCAAGGCAACCTGCGCAAGAAGAAACCTGCCCGCGCCGCGCGTCCGGCTGGGGCGCGGCGGGCGGCGCTGGTGACTATAGTTGAACAATTGATCCACCCGCAAGTGCGAGCTATCATTGTCAAAGATTATCTTGTTTTGAGGCGCGACCTGCGCAGTATGTCGCAACTGGTGACGCCGCTCATCCTGGGTATTGTGTATGCCTTTCTACTCCTGCGCGGCGGGAGTGAGCCGCCCCCCGGGCGGGGCGAGGCTCCCCAGGCGTTTATGGATGCCCTTGGAGGCATAATGTCTTATGCCAATATCGGCATTGCCTTATTCGTCTCCTGGTCGCTGCTGGCTCGCCTGGCGATGATGGGCTTCTCCCATGAGGGAAAGAATTATTGGCTGCTGAAAACCTCGCCGGTTACCACAACCAGATTATTGGTTGCCAAGTTCACGATAGCCTACCTGCCCTCGTTGATCCTGGCATGGCTGTTTCTGGTAGTGATGTCACTGCTCCAACCCGGCGCGCTGGCGGCGCTGCCTTTTGGATTGGCCGCAGTTGCACTGATCATCGCCGGGGCTGATGGCATCAACCTGGCTTTTGGGGTCTCTGGGGCCAATTTCGATTGGAATGATCCCCGCAAGATGATGAGCGGCAATGCCGGCTGTCTGGGATCGCTGGCAACCATAGGATATCTATTGATCAGCATGGCATTGTTCTTTGGCCCACCGGTTGTGATTGCTTTGCTAAAATGGCCCGCAATCATCGGTCAGATTGTCGGCCTGGTCATCGGCGGCGCTGCCACACTCACCTGCGCGATCGTCCCGCTCTGGCTGGTGCGCAAGAAAGTCGCGAAATTAGGTGAAGGATAAAAAAACTGATCCAAATGGGTGATATTTGTCACCCATAAAATATGATTGGCGAGGTGGTCACAACCTCGCCAATTGTGCTTTAATTCAGAGACGGATCCATAATCTTGGCTCTCCCGCCTTCGGCGGGAAATGTCCCAGTTTTAGGGTGTATGGGAGGGCTATGCCCTCCCATACACCCTAAAACTGGAGATCCCTCTCGTTGGAAACAGGAGAGCCACAATCTTTTATCACACTCAGAGGAGGCAATATGTCTAAAGTTAACGATGATCTGCTCGCCGCGTTCGCCGGAGAGTCGCAGGCCAATCGAAAATACCTGGCATTCGCCAAAAAGGCCGACCAGGAAGGTCAGACGCAAATTGCGAAGTTGTTTCGCGCAGCAGCGCACGCGGAGACTGTCCATGCTCTGAATCACTTCCGGGCATTGGGCGAGGTTAAATCCACTGCCGAGAATTTGCAAGCAGCCATCAACGGCGAAAATTACGAAGTCGTCTCGATGTATCCCGGCATGATCGCCAACGCCGAAGCCGAAGAAAATAAGAAAGCCATCAAATCGTTCCAATGGGCCTGGGAAGTCGAGAAAGTCCACGAAGGGCTGTATCGCAAGGCGCTGGAAAATATCGAGAAAGGCCTGCCCGAGACCGATTACTATGTCTGCCCGGTGTGTGGTTACACGCACGAAGGCCCAATGACGGAAGCGTGCCCGGTGTGCGGTACCCTGCCCGAAAAATTCGAGCGAGT
>DYIZ01000079.1 GCA_020723385.1 Candidatus Aquidulcis sp. | reverse complement strand
CCGTTCGCGCCGGGGGCCGCGCCGTCGGCGCCATTTACGCCATGCAAGTATTCGATGTAATTATTGGTCACTTGTGCTACGCCGCCAATAATATGAATGCCAACCACTCCTCCGGTAATATTGCTGTTTTGGATAGTGTTGTTTCCTTTCCACAATTCGATCCCATACCAGCATGCAGGTGTAGCAGCACTCTGGTAGAACGTTGCACCATCGGCATACAAATTGCCGAGAACGATGATCTCGATGCGGTTGGAATCAAGCCCGGTCGGGTAGGGCGCGGCATCGCTGCATAACACTCCAACAGTGGATGCCGGTGAGATGGTCAAGGTAGCGCCTTCCGCGACAACCACATCCGCGTACAGGTAGATGTTTCCAGACCAGGTAGTGTCTTCAGAGATGATGGTGTAATTGGGTTGAGCCGGCGCGGCGTGTACTGCCGCTGCGCTGGGGCTGGCGATCCAGGACAGCGCCAGGATCAGCGCCAGCACAGAATGCAAAAGACGGGACAATTTACGGTTCATAGAAATTTCCTTTCGAAAAAATGTATTCGGATATCGGGGCTATTTTGCTACCGCCGAGCCAGCGGCAGGTAGATAGTGTACAGTTCGTTGACAATCGAGATGTTCACACTTACTGGGGATGTGGCATAGGTTGTTCCATCGCTGGCGGTCCACTGGAAGCTGGTATCACCCGTCCAGCCGGAGTTGGGTGTGAAGGCCAGCTTGCCCAGGTCGGAGAGGCCGATCTCCTGGTAGAGCGCCACAGGCACGCCGTTCAGGCGCAGCTCGCCGTTGGCTGGCAGTGAGAGAATTCTCACCATGACCAGCCCATCGCCGTCCACATCGCTGAAGCAACCGGTGAAGTCGGCGGCGGTGAAGGCGATGGCCGAATTCATTTGACCAAGCCTGGAGAAACTGCTCACCACCGGCGGGTCGTTGGCCGGGGTGATGGTGAGGCTCACTGTGGCGACGTTGGATTGCGACTGCCCATCGCTGGCGCGGTAGGTGAAGCTGTCTGAGCCATGGTAGTCGGCCGCGGGGGTATAGCGCACCGATGTTCCTTCTATGACCGCCGTACCGTGGGCTGGTTGGGTCAGGGCGACGATGCTCAGTGTGTCGCCATCGGAGTCAGTGTCGTTCGCCAGCGCCGGGATTAGCACAGCAGTATCTTCGGCGGTGGAGGCAGTGTCGTTCACGGCAACTGGCGGGTCGTTGACGTTACCCACATCCACCGTCACCTGGGCGGTATCCACGCCGCCGTGGCCGTCAGAGCAGGTGTAGCTGAAAGTATCCGTTCCCACGTATCCAGTATCGGGGGTATAGGTAACGCTACTGCCGTTGTTCGCCACATTGCCGTGCGTCGGATCGGTAACGGCAGAGATACTCAGCGTGTCGCCATCAGGGTCGCTGTCGTTGCCCAGCACGGCGATGGCGCGTGGCGTGTTCTGAGCAGTGCTGGAAACATCATCCACTGCCACTGGCGCGTCGTTGACCGAGACAATCGTCACCGTCACGATGGCCGATGGCGAAGCGGCAAAGCCGTCGGAGACAAAGTATCGAAAATAATCCGTGCCGAACCAATTGGGGTTGGGCGTGTAGGTATAACTGCCATCAGATTCGACGTTCACAGCGCCGTGGGCAGGAAGGGGATATGCCGCATCGTAGATGGCGACCAGGCGGTTGTGATTCCCGCCGGGATCGTAATCGTTGACACGCAAGCCCTCGGCAGCCGCTACGTTCAATACAGTATCTTCGCTGCCGGGCGGAGCAACGTCATCCACCGCTACCGGAGGGGTATTCTCCGCGGAAGTGCCAAAATAGCCAAACGCTTTGCCGATGTCGGAATTGTCCGTACTGGAGGCTGGCGCGCCGATGAACACGTCGCTGACGTGGTTGCCGTTCACATCCCCCGCGCTGATGACGGCAGAGCCAAGCAAAGCGCCATTCTGTTCGCCTTCCACGCCCCAGTTGGCGTTGCCGGCATCCAGCGGGCAGCCCGCGCCGCAGGATAACCCGCTGGCCGAGCCGTAGAACACATACGCCTTGCCGCGCTTATTTCCAGAGACAGAGTAATTCGGCTCGCCGACGATAACATCATCGTAACCATCGGCGTTCACATCGCCAGCCGCGCCTACAGCGGCGCCCAGAAAGCCATCGCCGTGATTGCTTTCCACCGTCCAATTGGCGATGCTCGCGGCAGCCTGCCAGCCTGCACCGTTGCCTGGCAGCCCGATGACCGAGCCGTGGAATACAAACGCCAGGCCCTCATTAGGCTGTCCGTTATCGTAATAAGATGCAGAGACGATCAGATCGGGGAAATTATCGCCGTTCACATCGCCAGCCGTGCTGATAGCCACACCCAGGTAGGCGTTGGCCTGGTTGCTCTCCACCTTCCAACTGGCAGTGGATGGAGAAGAAGGGTAGCCGCTCGAGACATCGAGCGGGGTATACCAGGCAAAAACGGCTCCTTCCTCAGTTTCGCCGTGGGCGAAATAGATCGAGCTGGCGATGACATCCATCGAGCCGTCAATATTGACATCTACCGCGGCCACGCGGTAGCCCAGTTTATCATTAGCTGAGTTGCCATAAGCTGTCCAATAGGCATGGTTAGGGTCGCCCGGAACGCTCAACCCGCCCGGGCCGCCACGCCATACAAAAACCGCGCCCGTATCGGCCACCGGTGAATAGTCATACCCTGATGCACCGGCGATCAAGTCGTTGAACCCATCGCCGTCCACGTCGCCGCCAGCGATAGCGTTGAGCCAGGCGTCGGCCTGGTTGGATTCGGCGCCCCAATCGGCGCTGGCGGCGCTCACCGGGCAGCCCGCCCCGCACGACAGCCCGCCCGGCCCGCCGTACCAGACAAAAATTTTGCCTTCATCGGTTTGCCCATTGTCGTACAGATTAGCCGAGATAGCGATATCATCGCGCCCATCGCCGTTCACATCGCCGATGCCGGCAACCTGGATGCCAAAGTGGGCATAGGCCTGGTCGCCGTCGGCCCACCAGGCCAGCGCCAGCCCATCGGATGAACCCAGGTAGAGATAAGCGCGCCCGGTGTCGGTCAACACATCACCTGGCGCCACCTCATGATCGTAATACGGCGCGCTGACCAACAAATCTTTGTAGCCGTTGTCGTCCACGTCGCCGGCGGGGGCGATGCGCATACCAAAGGACGATTCGTCCTGAGCGCTGTAGCCGCTCCAATTGGGCGTATAGGGCAGGCTATCGGGAACCTCACCCCCAACCCCTCCCCCGTAGAAGGATGGAAGATTCCCATCACCCTTTGGGAGGGGGGATAGGGAGTGAGGGGCTGCTTGCATCCCCTGGGCAGGCAAAGCCAGGAGTAAGATCAGACTGAGCAGAAATAGAGCAGATTTTTTCATAAGTTTATCCTTCTACGATTCAAAAAAGCGGCATGGGGTTTGCGCCGCCAACGCCGCAAAGGATACCAGCCGCGTGACAGGCTGTCCTCTATCGAAGGATAGGTTTTGGGGTTGGTTTTTGATCCCAATCCCCCGTATTCCCCCGAATCAAAGCAGATTTTTGGTCAGGAGCGTTACAACAGCCCCAACTCTCGCCCGCGCGCCACCGCCTGTGTGCGGTTTTGAGCGCACAGCTTGTGGTATACGTTGTGAACATGGAACTTGACTGTCCCCACCGCGATGGTCAGTTTCTCGGCGATTTGTTGGTTAGTGAGGCCTTCGGCCAGCAGGCGCAGGATTTCGGCCTCCTGGCGGGTGAGGGGATCTTCCATGCAGGGTGCGGGGGCCGCTGGGGGTGTCGAATCCCTGCGGGAGGCAGCGCCCTCCAGGGCGGTGAATTCCCGCGCCACCCCGCGCCGCGACGGAAATCTCTCTACGAAGCTGCGCCGCATCGCCTCGTCGCTGATCTGGGAAGCCGTCTCCTGTAACGCGCCATGAGCATAACGGATGAGTTCCACCGCGCGCGGGTCGTTGGCAGCGCGCCAAACCCGATAGCAAGTCAGATATACCTGGAAGGGGTCGTGCGCCCGAGTCTGTTTGACCCCCTCGGGCATAATCTTCGCCACGTGGGCAGTCGCCTGCTCGAGATCGCCGCGCCTTAGGGCAATCTCAGCCAGGCCGGCCAGGGCATCAGGGGAGACGTAATTGCGCTTCAGATCAAATTGTAAATCGTACGCCTGATGGTAGAGCGCCTCGGCCGGGTCGGGCTGCCCCAGCGCCAGCAAAGCGTCGGCCTGGATGCGCAGACAGTAGGCCAGCCGGCTTTGATTGCCTATCTCCTGCGCCATAGCGGCAGCCTGCCGGCTGTATTCCAGGGCCGCTGGCTCATCGCCGCGCTGATGGGCGATGTAGCCCAGGTTGGCCAGTACATTGCTCTCGCTGAGACGCTTGCCCAGCTCGCGGGACATGCGCAGCGCCTGCTCGAAATAGCGCTGCGCAATCTCGAAATCGCCCACGCCCATGTAGTTGAAGGCCAGGTTGTTCAGCGCGGATACTTCGCTATTCCCGCCAATTCCTCGCCAGAGAGCCAGGGCTTGCTCCTGGTAAGGGCGGGCTTCCACAATCAATCCCTGGTAGGTGTAAGCGCCGCCCAGCAAATCCAGCGCCCGCGCCTCCCAGTAGGCGTCGCCAATGGCGCGGAAGATTTCCAGCGCATCCTGCCCATAGGCGGCCGGGCGGGCGAGATCGCCTTTGTAGAGATACATGGCGCCGAAAGTCCACAGGGCAGTCCCCTCGCCGCGCGGGTCGCCGATCCGGCGGTAGGCTTGCAGCGCCAGCTCGCAGTATTTTTCTGTCTCAGGATAGTTAGCCTGGTTCGAGTAGATTTCAGCGAGCAGTAACAGGCTGTCGGCTTCGACAGGCGGGTTGGGCGCCGACTGCGCCAGCGCGGCGGCCTGTTCGGCCAGGGTTTTTGCGTCCGAGAGGCGGCCGTTCTTTTGTTCCAGCCGCGCCAGCCCATACAGGCAGAGCGACTCCTCGGCCGGGTCTTCCAGGCTGCGAAACGCTTCGATACATTGCGGCAGCCAGTTTCCTGCCGCATCTGCCTTGCCAGCCAGCGTCAACAAAGCTTGCCGGGCGCGTAATTTCCAAACCAGGTGGGGGGTATCTGTTTCCTGGTTGAACCGCCCGGCAGCCAGGTCGAAGAGGCCCCCGCCCTCCTGGAACCAGCCGCGTGTCCAATAGAAGCGGAACAAGCCTTCCAGCCCGGCCTCGAGGAGATCCGCCCGGCGATTTTGGGCCGCCCAATCCCAGGCCTGGCGCACATCGCCGATCGCTTCGCCGATGGCGTGCAGCGCCTGGCTCATTTGGCGGCTGCGCAGCGCTTGCTGGCGTTGGCCGACGAATTCCATAAAATAGCGGCTGTGACGTTCGCTGGTTTCGGCTTGCTCGGCAGGGATTTCGGCCAGGCGTTCGGCGGCGTAGCGTTTGAGCAGGGGATGGCTCTCATAACGCTGGCGGCTGGCTTCCCAGTGTAACAGTGATTTATCTAACAAGGCCACCAGTTCAGAAATGGTAATTTGCGCCACGACCTGGGCTGCTGGCAGGTCAAATTGTTCAGTCAACAGCGAGAGCCGCCGCAGGGTTTGCCGTTCACCAGGAGACAGCATCCCCCATGAGTGTTCGAGCATGGCCCCCATCGAGCGGCGGCGTTCCGGTTGATCCTGCCAGCCCGCGGCCAGGAAATCCAAATCATTTTCGATCTGGGCTGCGATCTGCTCGCAGCTCATCGCCCGCGCCCAGGTTCCGGCCAATTCCAGCGCCAGCGGCATTCCCTCCACTAATTGGCAGATACGGATAACAGCGGGGTAATTGTCGGGTTTAAGGGTAAACCCCGGGCGAGCGCGTTGTGCATTTTGCACAAAGAGCTGCCCGGCGCTCGAGGCTTCGATCGCCGCCGCGGTATTGCCTTCGGGCAAACCAAGCCCGCTGAGATCGAACGTACACTCGCCATACAGGTTGAGCTTTTCACGCGAAGTGACCAATGCTGTAACCTGGGGAGCTTGCTGCAATAGAGCAGACAGCAAACCGGCCGCCGGGATAAGCTGCTCGAAGTTATCCAGCACCAGCAAAAGGCGTTTGTCGCGTAAATAGTTTGCAACTTGTTTTTGGGGATCCATGCCGCTGTACGCGGGAAGCTGGAACGCCTCGCTGATGGCAAATAAGAACAAATCGGGCGAGGCGACCGCCATGAGCGGGATAAGCCATACTCCATCCCGGAAATCTGCCAACGCCTGCCATCCAGCCTGCACCGCCAGCCGGGTTTTGCCGACCCCGCCCGGACCGACCAGCGTTATCAGTCGTTCGTGACGCAGCAGTTCTTGCAGGATGTGTAATTCGTCTTGCCGACCGACGAAACGGGTAAGCGGTGTCGGTAAATTGTGTTTCGATTGGGGGGATGGTTCGGCGGCGGTTGGTTGGGAGGTAGATGGAACCTGATCAAAGGCAGCGGCTGGCTTGACTCGATGAGCGTTTGTGGATTGGGAAGCCGCCATAGGGGATATGCGTTATTTGGGTTTTAGCACCGTCGCCGCCCGCACCGCGCTGCAGCGCTCACAGAGAGGCTTGTCGCACAAAAGCGCCAGCGGATCTTCAGCAAAGGCCGATTTCACCGCCTCGACCAGCGCCGCCAGCGGGAAAGCCGTCACCCGGGCTTCCCCCACCTGCACCTGGCGGCCGGCCTCTTTCAATCGAGGCTCGATGGCCTGGAATCCCGTCGAGCAGCCGGGCCAGGCCGGGCATTCGACAATACCTTCGGGGGTTAAAGCCCAGCGTACAAACTGTTTACGGCCCGCCAGCCGCTCGGCGTAGTGGATGCTGGTATTGGTTGTATGGTCTACACCCAGCAGCAGCACCCAGCCATCTGCATCATGCAGCACCCGGATGGGGGCCAGCGGCTCGGCCAGGGTCTGCGCTGCGATGGCGGCATCGGCGTTATACCCAACGAAAGACAGGATGGGATGGCTGGAGCGGCGCACCTTCGGATAGCGGCGCAGCGCCTGGGGGACAACGCCCATCATCCGGTCGGCGGGCATGTCGGGATGCCAGAATTCGGCCATGCGGTTGGTGTCTTTCCCACTGCCGTAGGTGATACCGTTATTTTCCGGCCCAACCTCGGGCGTGACCATCGTTTTGTACGTGAATGTGGGCATGACCAGGCTGTTGACGAGCGATAGCAGCGCGCCGAGCACCGTTTCGGCCCCGCCATGCACTTCGCCAAACGACGATAGTGAAGCATGGGCAATCACCGGGCGGGCGCGATCCAGCTCCAGTTTCGCCAGGGAGGTGTAGATTTCACGATATTTCAGCATGACGATTCCCCTTTCCGATGGGCTTGCCAGTTCATTTGGATGCCCCAATCATATCACATGAGGCGGCAGGTTTAGTTCGCGCTTATTGGGTTCATTGAGCGTTGCCGTGACAAACCAGCATATCCGGCGGTGCAGTGTGGGTCGGATTGGCAATCCGACCTACCGCTGGCGGTGCATCACGGCAAATCCCAGAGAGCCGCTTATTGGGTGTTCTGGCAAATTTTAAACCTGCGAGGTCTTGAGTTCTGTCACGTGCGTCTCGGCGTATTCCAGGCAGCGCTCGACCCACCATTGCAGTGTGCGCAGCCCGTACCACGGGTGGCGGGCGAGGCGATTCCAACTTTCAGGCGGACAGGTGCGCAGCCAGCGCAGCTCCTCGGCGCGCAGATGGGCGTATTCGTCGAGGATGGCTTGCGGATCTTCGCCGGAGCTGCCGTGATCTTCCTGCCAACCGCCGTCATCGAATAGCGCCAACTGCGGGCAATTCTCATCGAGGATACAGCGCAGCCGGACGCTGAGAGCATGGGACTCGATATCCCGCAGGTGGGCGATGGTCTGGTAGGGAGTGCGGCTTTCTGGGCCGTGTGGGGTGTGCTGCGCCCCAGGGGGAACGGCATCCCAGGCGGCTCGTAGATCGTCCACCACAGTTTCGAGACGGTCGAGGAGCCGATGGCGGTAGTTGCGGAGTTCTTCCATGAAATACTGACCGTGAAAAGGGTTATTTTGCCACAGAGATCACAGAGAGCCAACTCAGTGTTCTCTGTAATCTCTGTGGCTATTAAGTGCAAAGCGCCACGATACGCGCGGCGGTCGCTTTTGGCGGCGCGCCGGCTTCGGGGAAGATGAGATGCACGCGGATGTTGTCGGCGGCCAGCTCACGCGCCGCGGCCTGGGTCAGCCCGGCCAGCCCGGCTTTGCTGGCAAGATAAGCCGGGCTGGCAGCGGTTTCGGGCGCGCCGATGTTGATAATTGATCCGCCGCCCTGGGCGCGCATGATCGGCGCGACCCGCTGGATGAGAAAGAACGGCCCGCTCAGATTCACATCCAGCGCCCGCTGCCAATCCCACTCGTCGAGGAAAATCAGCGGGGCGGGCGGCGCAACCGAGGCATGATTCACCAGCACATCCACCCGGCCCCAATCGGCCAGCGCCTGCTCGACGAGGGCTGTCGCTGGCAGGCGTTTGGCAGCGTCGAAAACGTAATCGCGGGCGCGCCCCCCCGCGGCGGTGATGCGCCTCACGGTCTCGTCGAGATTGACTGGGGTTATATCGTTTGCGGCAATGATGGCGCCACGTGCGGCGAACGCCTCGGCGATCGCCCGTCCGAGGCCTTTCCCCGCGCCGGTGATCAGGATAACTTTATCGTGAAATTCACTCATGTCTGTTTTATTGATTGTAGGTTCTCTCGCCGAAGGCGGGAGAACCAGATTTTATCTGTGAACCGTGGTGAATCAAGACTAGATCTGCGTATATAAATTATCCCACATCCGCCAGTAAAGACCATTGTGTTTCAGCAATTCGGCATGTTTGCCGCGTTCGACGATTTGCCCGCCATCGAGCACCAAAATCTCATCCATCGTTTCCATTCCCACCAGGCGGTGGGTGATGGTCAGCGTCGCCCGGCCCGCCGAAAGATTGCGGATAGCCGAAAGGAGCGCCTCCTCAGTCAGCGGGTCTAGGTTGGCAGTCGGCTCGTCGAGGATGAGCAGCGGCGGGTTTTTGAGCAGCGCCCGCGCCACTGCCAGCCGCTGGCGCTCACCGCCCGAGAAGTGCAGCCCGTGCTCGCCTACCCACGTATCGTACCCCTCGGGCAAGGATTGAATGAAATCATGCAATTGCGCGGCCTGTGCGGCGCGTTCGAGTTCATCCTCGGTCGCATCGGGTTTGGCGATCAGCAGATTGTCACGCAGCGTGGCGTTGAATAGGTACGTGTTCTGCGAGACGACGCCAATGGCGCGGCGGAGCGCGTCGGGATCGTAGCCGAAGAGGTCGTGCCCACCCAGAAGAATGCGACCATCCTCTATCCCCTGCCCCCTGCCATACTCCCAGAACCGCAGAAGCAGGCTGACCAGCGTGGTTTTCCCCGCCCCGCTGGGGCCGACGATGGCGAGGCGTTTGCCGGGGGGTAGGGTGAAAGAAATGTTGTGGAGGGTGGAGAGTGGAGAGTGGAGCGAGGGGTGAGGGGCTAGGGGCGTGAAGCGTGGAGCGTGGAGCGTGGAGGGTGGAGGGGGTTGAACTGGATAGGAAAAATTAAGATTGCTTACCTCGATGCTGAAATCAGCCGGAAGGGGGCGCGGCTCAACAGGCGGAACCACCTCCGGCGCGGCGTCTACCACCTCGAACAGGCGACGGGCGGCAGCCAGGTTGGATTCGAGGTACTGCGCCGCCAGCGGCAGGGGCAGCACTGCCTCGAAGCTGGTCAGCGCGGCCAGCGCCAGCACGGGGAGCTGAATCCCCTCGATTTGGCCTCCCCTCACCAGCGGAATCGCCAGCGCCAGCGTCGTCCACATCCCCAGGTTGGCGAGCAGAATCCCCAGGGCGGTCTGCAATCCCGTGATCTGCGCCATCGCCGCTTGCGCTTTCGCCAAATCTTGCCCGGACGCCGCCACTCGCTCGGCCTGGCGCTGTTCCTGCCCATAAGCCAGCAAATCGGGCAGCCCCTGGATACCGTCTATCAGCGCCACGCTCAAGCGGGAGCGGGCCGCTACCATCCGGCGGCCTGGCGCACGACTGAGCAGCCGCGCCAGCAGCGGCGCGCCCACGCCCGCCGCCAAGAGGAAGGTCAGCAGCGACAGGGCCAGCGAGCGGTCATAGGCGGCCATGAACAACCCCATCACCGCCGCCACCAGCACTGCCACCAGTGAGGGGGCTACGCCGCGCACGTAGAAATTCTCCAGCGAAGCGATGTCGCCGATCACCCGGCTGAGCAGGTCGCCGGCGCGATACTGCATGAGGCGTGCAGGCGCTAGCGGCTCGAGGGCTTCGTAAAATGTCACCCGCAGGCGCGCCAGCACCCGGAAAGTGACCTCGTGCGAGACCAGCCGCTCAAGGTAGCGGAACAGCCCACGCGTGATGCCGAAAAAGCGCACCCCCACGATGGCCACCTGCAGCACCGCCACCGATGGGTGCAGCGCGGCCATGGCGATGATATAGGCCGAGGTTGTCATCAGTCCGATGTTGCCGCCGATGGTGGCGAAGCCAAGCAGCACGGAAAGGGCGATGAGTCCGGTGAAGGGGGCGAGGAGGTAGAGGAGGCGAAGAGCGAGGGGCGAGGGGCGAGGGGCGAGGGGCGAGGCTCTCCCACCATTTGTTCTCTCCAAATGAGGGGAGCCGGATGGGGGCGTAGGTTGAAGAGCCTGCCCTGAGCCTGTCGAAGGGTTGAAAGTTGAAAGTTGGGCAGAACCTTCAACCTTCAACTTGTCACCTTCAACGAGATTTTTATACAACCCCTCCTGTCCCGCCAGTTCGGTGTGTGTTCCCTGCTGGACGACGCGTCCGCCATCGAGAACGATGATCTGGTCGGCGCGGCGCACGGTGTTCAGCCGATGGGCGATGACCAGCACGGTGCGGCCAACCATCAGTCTCTGGATCGAGTCTTGCAGCAATTCCTCGGTGAGGGGGTCGAGGTGGGCGGTCGGCTCATCGAGGATGAGCAGCGGGGCGTCTTTCAGGAAAGCGCGCGCCAGGGCGAGACGCTGCGCCTGCCCGCCGGACAACCGCGCCCCCCGCTCGCCGATCAGCGTGTCGTAGCCCTGCGGCAGCTCTCGGATGAACTCATCGGCGTGGGCGGCTTGCGCGGCGGTGATGACATCCTCGTCGGTTGCGTCGGGCCGCGCCAGCCGGATGTTGGCGGCAACGGTGTCGTGGAAGAGGTAGGGAGATTGGGAGACCCAGGCGATCTGGGAGAGGTGACCGTTGACCGGGGATGGTTGACCGAAAATGATTTCTCCCTTCGAGGGGTGGATGAAACCGAGGAGGAGCGCGGCGACCGTTGATTTTCCCGCCCCGCTGGGTCCGACGAGGGCGGTCGTCTTCCCGGCGGGGATCTCGAACGAGACGCCGTGCAGGGCGTGGCGGCCATCGGGGTAGGCGAAATGAACGGATGAAAAGATGACTGACGTAAAACGTAAAACGTCAAACGTAAAGTTTACGTTTTGCGTTTTGCGTTTTACGGCTGCATCAACGGCATGAGCAGATTGATCAAGTATCTCAAAAATCCTCGCCCCCGCGGCGACGCCCGCCATCCCGGCGTGGAAGCGGGCGCCGAGCAATCGCAGGGGCAGGTAGAATTCCGGGGCCAGGATCAGCACGAAAAACGCCTGCTCGAAGGTCAGATGACCATACAGCAGGCGCAGCCCGATCTCGACCGCGACCACTGCGGTGCTGAGAGTCGCCACCAATTCCAGAGCCAACGCCGAGAGAAACGTCACCCGCAGCACGCCCATCGTTGTCTGGCGGAAACGCTCGCTGACTTTGGCAATTGCCTCGATCTGTTCGTGGCTGCGCCCGAGGATTTTGAGTGTCGTCAGGCCTTGCAGCACATCGAGGAAGAAAGCGCTCATCCGGCTGAGAGTCCGCCACTGGCGGCGGGTGAGCGCTTCGGCCGCCGAGCCGATCAGCATCATGAACAGCGGAATGAGCGGGGCGGTGAGCAGCAGCGCGACCCCGGTGAGTGTGTCGAGCGGTAGAGCGAAGGCCAGCACGGTCAGCGGGACGAGCGCGGCCAGGGCGAGCTGCGGCAGGTATTGGCTGAAATAGGCGTCGAGCGCCTCGATGCCCTCGGTGAGGGTGTTGGTCAGCTCGCCGGAGCTGCGTTTGCTAGTATCCCCTTCTCCCCCATCCCCTTTCCCTTGGGGAAAAGGGATAGGGGATAGGGGGATCGGTCCTGAATCCAGAATTTTATCGAACACCCGCCGCCGCAGATCGGACTTGACTTTGGCTGCCACGCCGTGGGCGGCGACCTCCGCCCCCCAGCCGGCCGCCGCCCGCAGAACGATAATCCCGAGCAGCGCCAGCAGCAGCCGGGAAACATCCGTCAAGCCCGCACCATCCAGAAACACCCGGCTGACTGCCGCACTCAGCGTGCGCGCCTGCCAGACCGTCAGAATCCCTCCGAGGAATCCCAATCCGATGGTCAGGAACAGGGCGGTGCGGCTGTCACGCGCCAGGCGCAGGAGGCGAGGGTCGAGTTTCATAGGTCAGGGCAGCCAGGCAATTTCGTAGTCGTAAATTCCATAGTAGCAGGTTTGCGAACCGCATCGTTTTTCTCCCGTCCCATCAATTGTACCGGAAAACAAACTGGTCTGGCTGGTTCTCGTGCGTGACCAGTCAGACCAGTCTCGTTTCAATTGACTTCCGGGGCGAAGCGTATCCGAATTACCGAATTGCGCCTACCGAATTACCGGATTGCAGGCTTCAGCCTGCTAACTTCGGCGGCCTAAAGGCCGCACTCCAGAGTTAGTGGATAGGCATTTAGTACGTCAACTGCTCCGGTTTGGCCTCCACACGCTTGCGGAACACCCAGTAGCTCCAGCCCTGGTAGACGAGCACAATCGGGACGAAGATCAGCGCCACAATCGTCATCACGGTCAGCGTGTATTGGCTTGACGACGCGTTGTAAATCGTCAGGCTGAAGGCCGGGTCGGTGGTCGAGATCATCACACGGGGGAACAGGATGATGAAGACGGTCACCATGGTGAAGGCAATGTTGACGGCGGTCATGGTAAAGGCCCAGCCGTTCATTTTGCGGAAGGTGAAGTACCCGGCGAGCAGGAAGGCAACCATCGCCGCCAGCGGGACGATGCCGGGGTTGATGCCCAACCGCTCGATGAGATCGGTAGCCAGGTAAGTGGAGATCAGCATCGCCAGCGTAATCACCGCAGCCACGGGGAAGATGCGCTTCGCAGCAAGCTGCGCCCGTTCCATCACGTTCGCCGTCGTTTTCATCGAGAGGAAGATCGCACCGTGCAGCAGGAAAGTCACCACCGCAGTTACGCCGCCCAATAGACCGTACCAGTTCAGCAGGTAGAAGAACCCGCCGGTATATTGCATGTCAGCGTTGATCGGCAGGCCGCGCACGATATTGGCGAACGCCACACCCAGCAGCAGGGCTGGCAGCGCGCTCCCAATGAAGATCGCCCAATCCCAGGCAGCGCGCCAGGTGGGATTATCGTCTTTGCTGCGGAACTCGAAAGCCACGCCCCGCAGGATCAATCCCATCAGCAATAGAAACAGCGGCAGGTAGAACCCGCTGAAGAGCGTGGCATACCAGTGGGGGAAAGCGGCAAAGGTTGCGCCGCCCGCGGTGAGCAGCCAGACCTCGTTGCCATCCCAGTGCGGGCCAATGGTGTTGATGACGGCGCGGCGCTCGTTGTCGTTTTTGCCGAGGAAGGGCAGCAGCATCCCCACCCCGAAATCGAAGCCTTCCAGCACGAAGAAACCGATGTAAAGAACTGCGATCAGAATGAACCAAAGGGAATTGAGATCCATAGTAGCCTCCTGAGAAGTAAAACGTCATCCGTAAAACGTAATCCGTAATTCGTAAAAATCAAACCGCAAGCAGCATCTTACGTTTCACGTTTTACGTTTCACGCTTTACGCCTTTCCCGCCTTCGGTGCAACATCTGTCGCAGCCGGGCCGGCTTTTGCAAATTTGCGCATCAAATAGATGGTGGCGACGATCAACACGCTATAAATAACCACATAACCGATGAGCGAGATCCACAGCATGGCCGGCGTCACAATCGAGAATGGCGAAACGCCGTCTTCCAGCTTCACCAGCCCGAAGACCACCCACGGGTAACGACCAACCTCGGTCAATATCCAACCGGTGGAATTCGCCAGGTACGGCAGCGCCATACCGTAGGGCAGCCACTTTAGAACGCGGGCATACTTCTCGTACTTGCCGCCGCGCACCATGAAGAACAGCGCAAACAGGCTGATGGCGATCATCGCAAATCCCGATCCCACCATCAAACGGAACGTCCAATAGGGGATGATGGCCGGCGGGACGTAATTCCCCGGTCCATAGGTAGCCTCGTATTCGGCTTGGAGATTATTGATTCCCTTCACCTCGCCATCCAGACGGTTGTATGATAACAGGCTGAGCATACGGGGCAAGCGGATCGCAAACACATCCTTGCGGTTCTTCATATCGCCGATTGTAATGAGCGAAAACGAAGCCGGGTCTTCGCTTTCCCACAGCGCCTCAGCGGTTGCCATTTTCATCGGCTGAATCTGAACCATGTGCTGCGCCTGGGCATGCCCATTGAGCGCCACCAGGAACGTGGCGATTACACCGACAATCGCCGCCAACTGGAACGAGCGGCGGAAGACCTCCGGCTCGTTCTTGCGCAGCAGGTGGTAGGCGCTGATTCCCATGATAAAGAAAGCCGCCGTCGCGAACCCGGAGAAGAGCGTATGCGGGAACATCAGCCAGACATTCGGATTTCCCAGCAGGGCGAAGAAATCCGTCATGACGACGCCCCCGCCCGCTGCGGGTTCGAATCCCACGGGTTGCTGCATAAACGAGTTGGCGATCAGAATCCACAGGGCGGAGATATTCGAACCGATGGCGACCAGCCAAAACACGGTGGCGTGCAGCCCCTTGGAGAGCCGATCCCAACCGAAGATCCACACCCCCAGGAAGGTCGATTCAAGGAAGAAAGCCAGCGTTGCCTCTATCGCCAGCGGCGCGCCAAAGATATCGCCCACAAAGCGGGAGTATTCTGACCAGTTCATCCCGAATTGGAATTCCTGCACGATACCGGTCACGACCCCCATGGCGAAGTTGATGAGGAACAGCTTGCCCCAAAATTTGGTCATGCGTTTGTAGGTTTCGTTGCCGGTGCGGACGTAGATCGTCTCCATCACAGCCACGAGAACGGACAGCCCCAAAGTGAGCGGGACGAAGAAAAAATGGTACACGGTGGTCAGCGCGAATTGAAGCCTCGCGAGAATGAGTGGATCCATAAGTCACTCCTTAGATAGGTTTTGGTGAAAGATAGTCTTCGACTACGCTCAGGCTGCTTACAAACCAGTTGAGCGGCGTTTGGGGTTGCGACGGCGAGATTATTTTGGTTGATTTGCCTCCTGTGCTAATTGCTCCAGCGTGATATTCCCAAGCTCTTCCATGATTGTGGCTTGCAGCCGGCTCCAACGGGGGCGCACCGGGCAGCCGGAATCCAGCGGGCACTGCCCCGGGCCTTGCAGACAGTCTGAAATCATCAGCGGCCCCTCGATGGCCTCGTACACATCCCGCAAGCTGATGGAATCAATCGGGTGGGTGAGCTGCAATCCGCCGTTTGGACCGGAAAAAGTTTGGATCAGGTCAGTTTTCGAAAGGTCGGCGATGATGCGCTGCAGGAAGGCGCGCGGCACCAGCATTTCTTTCTGGATTTCCTGAGTAGCCAGGCGCGTGCCCTGAGGTCGTTTTGCCAGGGCCAGGATGACCCGTACTGCATAATCTGTCCGGCGATTGATTTTCAACAAGGCTGAGAATCCATCCCAATCGTTGACTAAAGTAGTAAACAATTACATCATACCGGATTCGACTATTCGGGTCAAATTGTGTATGTCATATTCGGTATGTGACAAATGTCATGTGACCAACGACCAAAAATAATTTCCCCACAAATTTTCATTGGTGAGCCGAACTTGCGGTATAATCGTCTCGCCGGGCGGTTAGCTCAGTTGGTTAGAGCGCCTCTCTTACACAGAGGAGGTCGTAGGTTCGAGTCCTATACCGCCCACTCTTTTGCCCCCAGGGATGGGGGCTTTTGTTTTTAATCGGCCATATATGGGGGTGTAGAGGCGCTGTGTCCAGGCGGAGACGGAGTTTGGGTGCAACCGGGTGCAACCGCTATTTGCGTACCGCCTCAGGTTGAGCCTTTCACCAACGTCCTGGGTTTAACATTACCGGTAGAACCAGTTCATCCATTTTCTCTGCAGCTTCCACTTGCATACTGGGAATCAGGTGGCCATAGATATCCAGCGTGACCGATGGTTTCGAATGACCCAATCGCCTGGAAACGACAGTCACCGGAACACCGTGATTGAGCATCAGAGAGGCGGCAGTGTGGCGCAGGTCGTGGAAACGGATTATCGGTAGGCCGGCAAGTCGAAGCACCTTCTTGAAATCCCGCAGCAGGTTATGCGGGTGGATTGGCCCACCCAGGCTGTTCGGAAATATCAAGCCATGCTCATTCCAGATGCCACCCACGGCTTTCCTTTCGCGCACCTGGTTTTCGTAGTGCGCTCGAAGGACTGTAGTGGTTGTAGTTCCAAGCGCCAGAGTGCGTTTTCCGAATTTGGTTTTTGGTGACGCAAATTTGACTCCATCTTTGTCTGGCCGTGCAAGCTGGCGTTCAACCCTGATCGTTTGGTTGACCTGATCCAGATCGGTCCATTTCAATCCCAGGAGCTCCATCTGCCGCATTCCAGTCACCACAGCCAGGTGGAGCAGGGTTTCCAACCGGCTACCGTGTGCTGCTACCAGCATCTGGCAAACCTGGCTTTCATCCAGGATTTGCATTTCTTCGTGAGGTTCCTGAGGCAGAATGGTCAGGCTGGCTGGATTGCGACCCATTAACCCAGTTTTGACCGCATGAGATAAGGCGCTATGCAAAACAGTGTGTATCTTCAGAACAGTGTAGACCCCTACACCTTTTTCGAGCATCCCATTGTAAAATTTTTGGATGTGGTCGGGGCGCAAATCCCTCACTTTGATCTTCCCCAGGTTGGCGGCAATATAGGTGCGAGTCACCTGTTGATAATGCGCCCAAGTGCGAGGGCGCATCGAGGTTTTCGAACTGGAAAGCCACTCAGACAGGAACTCCTCGACTGTGATTTTGGTATTGGCGAAGGTCAAACCATCATCAATTTGATGGATTGTTTTCTTCAGCCAATCCTGGCATTCTCGCCGGCTATCTGCCGTAAAGCTCAACCGGCGTCCATTCAGGGTAACTTGAGCACGCCAGGCGCCGCTTGGCCGCCGAGATATGGATCCTTCGTTATTGCCTCTTTTCTTCGTCATTTCCTATCACTCCTTTCTCCAAAAGAGTTCAAGGAAAGGCGATTTTGCTCTGTCCCAAAAACTGTTAAGGTGCTGTGATGCATGATAGATTTTACTCCAAGGAAGAGTAAGCGGAAATCCTGATGCCGCAAACAGGGAGCTGCCTTTCAGTCGGTAAGGTTTTCTTCGATAAATGCCTTCAAATCTTCAGGGCGTACCCGGCGCGCGGTTTGAATAACCACAGACCGGATTTTCCTTTGTTGCATCAATTGATCTTCAGTGCCCGGGGAGAAAAAAGGCATTATACTTATCCAACCATACTCCATAGGATATTTTGCTTGATGTTACCCTTCCTTGCTGCGAAAACTCATGTTCCCACGCCATCCTCCAATCTGATCACCCGGCCCCACCTGCTGGAAGCGTTGGAGCGATGCCTGCGGCCTGGGACACAACTGGCCCTGGTCTCAGCTCCGGCTGGCGCAGGCAAGACCACTTTGCTGGCGCAGTGGCTCCAGCAAGCCCCGGCGGATTGGCGGGTCGCCTGGCTGGCTCTGGAAACGGGGGATAATCCGTTGGAGCGCTTTTTTCTCTACCTGACCGCCGCAATCCAAAACACTCTCTCACAATCTGGCGGCAGTTTTACGGCCCTAGCAGAAGCAAACCCTAATCTAACGCCCGAGCAGGGGATGGCTTATCTGGTTGAACAGGTGAGCGATTCCGAGCAGAACCTGCTGCTGGTGCTGGACGACTACCATGCCATCACCAATCCGGAAATCCACCAAGCGCTCAAGCTGCTGATTGACCACCTCCCGCCCAACCTGCGGTTGGTGATCGCCGGGCGGGTGGAGCCGCCCCTACCGCTGGCGCGCCTGCGGGCGCGTGGACAGGTTGTGGAAGTGCATACGGCCGATCTGCGCTTTCGGCTGCAAGAGACGGCGCGCTTCATCGGCAGCTTCGCCGAACTGGCGGATTTTGCCAAACTGGAAAGCGCTGTCCAGCAGTTAAATACTTCTACCGAAGGCTGGGCCGCCGGGCTGCAGATGACCGCCCTGGCTTTACGCAGCGAAGTCGCCCGCCAGGGTCATGCCGCGGCCGAAATTATGGATCGTTTTGCTCAAGAATTGAGCGGCGCTCAGCGTTTTATTTTGGATTACCTGCTGGAAGAAGTGCTCAGCCGTGAAACCGATCGCACTCGCGAGTTTTTGTTGCACACCTGTCTGCTGAAGCGCTTCAACCCGGCCTTGTGCGCCGCCATGATGCCCGATACGGCAGCCGCCGCTGCCCAGGATATGCTGGGCTACCTGGAGCGGGCCAACCTGTTTCTTATCCTCCTGGATGACCGGCGGGAATGGTTCCGCTATCACCACCTGTTCGCCGATGTGCTCCAGAAGCAGTTGCTGCACAGCTACCCCGGCTTGGCAGCAGAACTGCACCGCCGCGCCGCCAACTGGCTGGAGGCGCACGGGATGGTAGAGGATGCCTTAGAGCAGGCCCTGGCCTCCACGGATAGCGGCCTGGTGCTTGACCTGGTTGAGAAACACACCCTGCCTGCCATCTTGCAAGGGCAGATTGCGACCGCGATGCGCTGGTTGGAGGCGCTGCCCGCGGAAGCGCTGTTCACCCGCCCACGCCTGTGCCTGGATCGCGCCTGGACGCTGACGTTTACTTCCCAGACCGAAGCGGCTGCCCCGTACCTGGAACGCGCCACGGCCCTGGAGTGCGACAGTCCGGCTACCCAGGCCGAAATCCTGGGATTGCAAAGTTATAGCAAAGGTGTTTACGGCTTGACCTGCGAAGCGGTACGTCTGGCAGAGCTTGCTTTAGAGATTTCACCAGTGGATGATGCTTTCTTGCAGTGCATCAATCGTCTGTTCCTGGCGAGTGCGCTGGTGCGCGATGGTAAACTGGATGAGGCCATGCAAACCTACCACTCCGTCCGTACTGCTTGTCAGGGGCAGCACAACCTGGCCGGGCTGGCGCTGCTCGAGGTGGATTTTCTGCAATATGCAGCTGTGCTCATGAATGCCCGCAACCAGGCCCAGCAAGCCAGGGATCTGCTCCAAGATGCCATCAAAAACTTTGAAGCCGCCGGTGGGAACCGCAATTCGGCGACGCTCTATCTGCATGTTGGGCTGGGCAAGATCTTATTCATTGAAAATCAATTAGCCGAAGCAGAACGCGCCCTTGAGATGGGCCTGCAGCTTGACCCGCTTTCGCTCTCCCTGGCAGCCATCGATGGCTGGCTGACGCTCTGGTGGGTGAAAATTGGCCAGGGGGATTACCCTGCGGCGCGACGCATCCTCAACGACCTGACGCCATCCCTTCGCCAGCGCGATGAAAAAATCTTGCGCTTGTTCATCCTGACCAGCGCTCTGCAGGATTTACTCGAAGGAATGACCGCATCCGCAGTTAGGCGTATGGAACGCCTGGGGTTCTCAGACGATGTGGACTCCGCACTGGAAAAGGTCAGTGACAGCGAACTGATCGGCTGGCGCAGCAATGAATTTTTGGTGTATGCGCGGGTGCTGGCCGCCCAGGGTAAAACCTCGCTCAGCCTGCGCGTGTTAGCGCGCATGGCGCAGGTGACGCGAGAGCATCGTTTGTACTGGATCATGTACCGGACCTGGATTACCCAGGCAATGGTTTATTTTCAGGATCACCAGATCGATTCGGCGTTGGAAATCATGGCGTGCTTGTTAGAACAAACCGCGCGGCTGGATTCTGGCGCCGTCCGGGTGTATCTTTCGGCAGGGGAACCAGCACGCGCCCTGTTGAATGAAGCCATCCGGCGCGGCATCCAACCCGCTCATGCTGCCCGTTTGCTAGCCGAATTCCCGCCTGTATCGGCGGACCTCAAGCCTTCCGACCTGCCTGAAATGCTGACCGAGCGTGAGCTGGATGTGCTACGCTTAATGGCAGCCGGGCTCAAGAATCAGGAAATTGGTGAAAAACTGTATATCAGCCTGAACACCATCCGTTACCATACCGGCAATATCTTTGGCAAACTGGGGGTAGATCATCGCAGTGCGGCGGTGGCGCGGGCGCGCGAATTGAACATCCTGGCCTAAAACCACATCCTTCCGCTGAAAACCCCACACAAATGTGCGGGGCTTTTTGATTTGATACCAGGTACACTGAGAGCAATACAAGGAGAAACGGTATTATGCAATATCAGATCAAAATTCGCCAAACCCTCGATGAAACCTGGAATGAATGGTTTGCTCCTTTAGCGATACGTCGCGAACCTGATGGGAGCACCCTGTTAAGCGGCAATTTCACCGATCAGACCGCCCTGCACAGCGTCTTGAACAAAATCCGCAATCTGAATTTGGAATTGCTCGCCGTCACCACCACAGACGCTCCAGAGAATTATAATGAAACAAAATAATCTCCGACCCTGGCTGATGCTCATCATTCGCTCCATTGCGTTCCTGGCATTTCAGGCATTGATGGGCCCTTGCATTTCTAGTTGCCAGTCTAAGCAACGTCTGGAACAACTCTGCTGCCGGGTGGCCGATTGCTGTTGTGTTGACTAATCTGGTTTGTTTATTACTTCTCATTTGAAAACCAGATGATCTAGGAATACTCATATGCCCATCACGCTTGTCCCATTCACCCGAGAACATCTCGAACCAGCCGTAGAATTGTTTAGCCAAAGCTATCTTGTGGAGCAAGCGGATAGCCCCTGCCTGCCTGATCGGGTACTGGATGATCCGTCCGTGATCCAGGCTGCACTGCAAACCAAACTTGACACTCCGAGTATCGCGGTGATCGAACAAGGCCGGTTGCTGGCTTTCATGGTCACGGGTGCTCAATTCACTTGGAAAGGGCAACGGGCGGCAATTGTTCCCGAGTATGGTCATGCTGCCATCGCAACCGGAAAACAGGCGCTGTATCAAAAAATGTATCAATCCCTGGCACAGGAATGGGTCAACCAGGGCTGCCATCTCCACCTGCTTGGACATTTTGCACATGATGCACTTCTTAAAGAAATGCTCTACCAAATGGGATTTGGGGCGCTCGTTGCGGAACGGTTGCGCGACTGTTCTGCCGTTGCATCAGGGCAAGACCCATTCATCAAAATTGACCAAGAGGTCAGCAAACTGCTCAACCTGCACATCGAGCATATTCACTATTATCCCCATTCCCCGACTTTCCTCTCACGCTCGATAGATCGTCAATCTGCCCTGGCTGATCTGGAAGCACACGCGCTGAGCGGGGATGTGTTTTTTGTTGCTTATGAACAAGGTGAGCCATGTGCCTATCTGATCGCTGGGGAATCCACCCTCGGAGGAGAAGGTTTTCTCCTTCAGAAGACGAAGACGGCCCAGATCAAGTCTGCCTTTACACGGCCGGGAGCACGTGGTCAAGGGATTGGAAAAGCCTTGTTGCAATGCGCCATTCACTGGTCACAGCAAAAGGGTTATGAACGTATATTTGTCGAACATGAAACCGCAAATCTCGCTGGAAGTCACTTCTGGAGCAAATATTTCGTTCCTTATCTTTATTATTCAATGCGCTACGTTGACAGTACATTGTAAAGAGTTTGGACCTATAAAGATTTTTTCAGGGGAGGATTATCGCTCGTCTCTTCCAGATAGTTGCTCAACGGCCGGGCGGGCATTTCGATCAGGCGCACTAATTCCTGGCCGGTTGATTGGCACAAACTTTGTATATGGATGCCCACCTGGCATGCCTTTACCTGGGGCCTACTGAACATCCTGGCAAAAACCACATTCTATATTTAAAAACCCTACACAAATGTGCGGGGCTTTTTTGTGTTATGCCGATTACACTGAAGGTGACACAAGGAAAAACAGCCCAATACAATTTCAGATCCTGTGTTCAAAATCAAGCTCAGAAGAAGATCTGAAAGAAAAAATATGTCGTTCAAAGATTTGTTCGGCCTGGAAGCCTGAGTTTTTCGGAGACCAACCCCATGGAAACAGCCATCCTCAAACAACGCGTCGCCCTTTACCTGGCAACCCTCTATGGTTTCCTGCTGCTGGTCTGGCTGGCTGCCCTTGCCCTGCCCAGCGCCTACACTGTCCTGTGGAGCCTTTTCAGCGTGCTGCCCGTTTTGGCAACGATCCTGACAAGGGCCATCACCAAAGATAAGTCGCCGTGGTACCTCAAGCCGAATTTCCGTAAGAACAGGAAGACCTACTTGTTTGCGGCATTCCTGCCCGGCGTCGCCATCTTCCTCGGCGGACTGCTGTACTTCAGCCTCTTCCTGCAAGACCTGGACCTGACCGCCCGCAACCTGGTGGCCCTGTACGGCCAGTATGGGGCGCCTGAAACCATCCAGTTCACGGTTCAGACGGTCATTCTGATCGGGCTGGCGTTCATCGTGCTTTCGCCGCTGGTTCTACCGGTTCACCTCTTTGCCCTCGGCGAGGAGATCGGCTGGCGCGGCTACCTGCTACCCCTCCTGCTCAAACTCACCAGTCCGCTCAAAGCTGTTCTGCTCCACGGTCTGCTGTGGGGGCTGGCGCACGCTCCGCTGATCTACTTCGGCTTCAACTATAGGTCAGACTACTGGGGAGCACCGCTGACAGGAATTTTGATGATGACCCTGGTTTGCGTAGTCCTCGGTACATGGCTGGCCTACGTCACCATCCAGGCCAATAGCATCCTGCCCGCAGTCCTCTTGCACGGCGCGTCGAACGTGATCGGTGAAATGGCAGCCTTTGTGTCCTTTCTCAGTGTCAGCCCGCTGCTGGGCCCCAACCCCACCGGCCTGATCGGCATGAGCGGATTGCTCCTCGGTGCGGCGATCCTGCTCTGGAATATGTCTGGAACGGCCAAAACCTGCCTCTCTCAGAATTAATACATTTGGAAAAAGGAGACTCCATGAAGACCAGATCCATCCTGCTCGAAACTATCCTCGTCACTGCCATCACCCTGTTGGGAATGTGGTTCCTGCCTGCGGCCAAGACTCTCTTTGCCTTGATTCCCGTCGCCTACCTGCTGATCGAGCGGCGAGTGCGTAAACGCACCTGGAGCGATTTGGGTTTCAAACAAAGCAACTTCTGGGCAGATTCGCGGGCGAATTGGGTTTTATTTGTCTTGCTGGGGTTTGTCATTCAGCCAGCAACAGCGCTGGTCGCCCGGGCTTATTTCCCGGTCTTCCTGGAGCACGTCCAGGCCAGGCTGCCGTTTGATGCCGGCATTAGCTGGGGCATGCTGCTGCCGCTCTTGTCCATGTCTCTGTTGGGCGAAGAGATGACCTACCGTACGTTGATCCAGGGGCGACTGGCGCCATTTGTTGGCGTGCCGGCTGCAATAGGAATAGCCTCGCTCCTGTTTGGCCTGGCGCATTTTGCCCCAGGGCCGGCCTTTATTGTTGCCGCGGATATTGGTTTGATCGTGATTGACTCGATCCTGTATGGTATGATTTTTGCCCGACGCAACAACTTGTGGGTTGTGTGGCTGGCGCACTTGCTCGGTGATATTTTTGGACTGCTCGTTTTGAGCCTGGTGTAAGGAGAAAAAGATGGTTACACTGACACCGATTGAACAAGCTGATTTTGAAACTTTCCTGGAGCACGAAATCGTTGAGTACGCCCAGGACAAGGTTAAGAGTGGTAACTGGCTGGCCGAAGAAGCGCTCGAAAAGTCACGCGCCGAATTCATGAGCCTGCTGCCAGATGGACCGCAAACCAAAGACCAGTTTGTCTTTACTATTCTGGATGAGCAAACTCAGCAGAAGTTTGGGGTGCTGTGGGTGCAAGTCAAGCTTGACGAACCGCGCCGGCGTGCTTTTATTTGCGACTTCGCCATCGAGCCACAGTTCCGCGGCCAGGGCTTTGGCAAGCAGGCTTTGCAGGCGCTGGATAAAAAGCTGGGCGAAATGAACGTAGAAAGCGTTAGCCTGCATGTCTTTGCGCATAATACCACGGCGATTGCCCTGTACGAGAAGATGGGGTATTCCGTGACCAACCTGTATATGGGCAAAAAGATCTAACGAAAGGATTCAATATGAATCGTAAGTCGCTAATCACCTTCCTGTTCATTGCCTTTGGCGGCGCCTGGGTTTTGTTCTGCCTGCCGCTGGCTTTCAAAAACACCCCTGAAACCTACACCCTCACCATGCAAATCTTCTTTGCGCTTGCCATGTGGGCGCCAGGCCTGGGCGCGATCATCGCCACCCGGGTGGTCGAAAAACAGCCCGTCATCAAAACTTTGCGTCTGAACACACTTGGGGCTAGGCGTTACTACCTGATAGCCTGGTTCCTTCCTCCCTTGATTACGTTTGCCACAATCGGCTCAAGCATTTTGTTGGGAACGGGGTCCTTTGACCCCAATTTCACCTTTGTTCGTGAATCCATGGCCAACCTTCCGGCGCAGACCACCTTGCCTCCAGTTGAGATTTTAGTCTTAGCACAGACTGCTTTTGCCCTGGTGCTGGCCCCGTTCATCAACCTGCTCTTTGCCATGGGTGAAGAATTGGGCTGGCGCGGCTTCCTGCTGCCCAGGCTGATGCCGCTCGGCCAATGGAAGGCCATTTTGCTGAGTGGTCTGATCTGGGGTGTCTGGCATGCTCCCACTACCCTGCTGCATGGCTATAACTTTCCGCAGCATCCCTATCTGGGGGTGCTCGTAGGGCTGGTGGGGTTCACCCTGTTGGGAACCCTGCTCTCCTGGCTTGCCTTGAAGATTCGCAGCCCCTGGGCGCCGGCGCTCGGTCATGGCGCGTTCAACGCGGTGGCCGGCCTGATCTTCTTTTTCATGCGGCCCGGTTTTGATACCGCCCTGGCTGGTTCCCCGATTGGCCTGGCCGGCTGGATCCCAATCGGATTGATTATCATCGGATTGGTTGCGCTGAAACAGCTGCCGGTTGCCGGCTACGATACGTTGAACAAGGATACATCGCTATGAGTTTTCGTGCGACGGTTGCTTATCATCTCTTGCCAGGGGTTGTTATCATCGCTGGCTATGTTCTGATCACGCCCTTCTTACGCAGAGCGGGTTTACCCTCGGCGATGGGCATTTCCCTGGCTGTTCTATTGGTGCTGGTTCCATTGGAGTTGGGTATCCTGTACTGGCATGGGAAAAAGCGCAATGGTAGATTCTCTTTGGATGGGATCATCCTCAATCGCGAAAAAACACCCCCGGCTCGCTTTGCCTGGCTGACACTTGCCGCGCTGGTGGGGGCAGTGCTGTGTTTTGCCGTGTTCAGTCCCCTGGATAAGGCTCTGCTGTCCCTGTTTACCTGGCTGCCCGGTTGGTTTTTCATTACCGAGGATTTGAGCATTTACAGCAAAACCATCCAGTTCATCAACTGGCTGGGGATTTTTCTCCTCACCGGTATTTTGGGACCGTATGTGGAGGAGCTCTATTTTCGCGGGTTCTTGCTGCCGCGCCTGGCCTGGATGAAAAATTGGGCGCCAGTGGTAGCTGCTTTTTTATTTGCCTTCTATCATTTCTGGTCCCCCTGGCAGTTGATCACCCGTTTTCTGGCGGTCCTGCCGCTGGTTTATATTGTCAACCGGGAACGCAACCTGCGCATTGGCATCGCTGCGCACTGGCTGTTGAACACCCTCGGCAGCCTCGAACTGCTGCTGGCTGTCTTCAAATAGACTACACTTGAACCCGCATAAGGATTTGACGATGAAGATCACCTGTATCTCTGCTTCCAATATAGAACCGGCGCGGGAGCACAGCGCTTCCACCCGAACCTGTGAGCTGATCCGGGATTTGGCACAAGCTGAAGGTGATGCCCAGGTCACCACCCTGCCCCTGATAGATTATGAGATGAAACCCTGCCGGATGTGCGGCAAATGCCTCGAAGCCGGGCAGTGCGTGCGTGATACTGCCTTCAACCAGATATACCAGTACCTGGCTGAGGCCGATGCGGTTTTTGTGGTTTGCCCACACTATGCTCCTCTGCCCTCTAAACTGATGATGCTCATGGAAAAGCTGGAGGAGATTTGTTATCTGAACTGGTGTCAGGATCAAGCCTATCAGACGATCGTTCACCAAAAACCGATCGGCCTGATAGCGCACGGCGGCCAGACAGCGCACGCCGCACCTTATTACAAGACGGCTTTGCTCGACCCGCTGGCGCTGGCTTTTGCCTCTGTGCAGATGAAAGTGGTTGGCGCCGGTGAGCAGTGGCCCAACGGAGTGGCTTTTGGAATGAAGAGTCTCAGCCTTGCCCCAGGTGCGGTTTTTGTGACCATCGAGCACGATTGGGATGACATTCGCGGCTGCCTGGCGCCATTGGTGCAGAATGTGTTGGCGGAAATTGAGCCATAGCCATGCAATTTGATTTCGGCGGAGCGCAGCAGTTCCTGGCATACCTGAACGGGAAAATGCCACTTGGCCAGGCGCTTGACCATCCGTCTTATAAAGCGGTATTCCAGCATGCCCGGATGTTTGGCAATGGCCTGACTGCCCAGGATGTGGAAAACGCTTTGGCGGGCAAGCCATCTCCATTCTATGGCACAGAAAGTCTCAAAGACAATCTTCCCCGTATTACGGCGCTGCTGAATCTCCTGGATGAGCGCCAGGGCGAATGGCGCGCCATCATGAAAGCTGAACTGGCGCATTTGTTCCCAAACGAGAACCTGAACATCACGATTTACCCCATTCTCGGTTATGACATGGGCATTGGCCTGAACGGCGCGGTTTGTATGAACCTCAATTGCGCTGCTTACCTGAGCGCACCAATGGAGTTCCTGTTTTACGCCATCCACGAGTGTACGCATGTGATTTACGAACGTTGCCATCGCATCCCCACACTGGCTGAAATTTGCACACCAGACCTCATGCCCGGTTGGGCACCCTAGAGGATGAAAATGTGCTATAACAAGCCACAGCCGGCTGGCACAGAGGTCGTTTCATACTTGGTGCTACAAGCCCGTTAAACAGACGGACCGGGATACCCGCAGGCACCCATGATTGTCGCTCCCTTTGGTGGGAAGCACGTAAGTCAGTTTCTGACACTTCGGGTATCCGCGCCAGCCGCAATCCTGTTTTGGCGAGGTTACCATGAGAATCATTTATCCGAAAGCTGCTGGATTGGACGTTCACAAGAAAGTGGTTGTGGCTGCGATCACCATATTGGGTTCGGATGGGCAAAGCTACCAGGAGAAGCGCACCTTCGAGACGATGACAGTGGATCTGTTGGGGTTGTCCGACTGGCTGATGTCGCATGGGGTGACCCATGTGGCCATGGAGAGCACTGGTGAGTATTGGAAGCCGGTGTTCAACATCCTGGAGAACAACTTCACGGTGCTGGTGGTCAATGCGCAACACGTCAGCAAAGTGCCTGGGCGCAAGACCGATCAAAGCGATGCCGAGTGGATCGCTGAACTGATGCAGTTTGGCCTGTTGAAGGCTAGCTTCGTTCCGCCGCTGGCGCAACGCGAACTGCGTGAATTGACCCGCTATCGCAGCACGTTTGTGCGCGAACGGGTCAATCTGGTCAACCGCATTCAGAAGCTGTTGGAGAGCGCCAACATCAAGCTGGCCAGCGTGGCTTCGGATGTGATGGGCATGTCTGGCCGGGCGATGCTGGAAGCTCTCATCGTTGGCACAGCTAGTCCAGAAGAAATGGCAGAACTGGCCAAGGGTCGCCTGCGCGAGAAGCGCGAACCGTTGGCCAAAGCCTTGGAAGGACGGGTCAAAGCGCACCATCGCTTCGTGCTGACCGAGTTGCTGTGCCAGATTGACAGTCTGTGATGACACCATCGCCCGGTTTGACGAACAGATCGAGGCGTACTGCCGCCCTTTTGAAGAAGCTGTGCAGTTGTTGGACACCATCCCCGGTGTGAGCCGTCGGGCGGCAGAGATCATCATATCTGAGATTGGCACGGACATGGATCGTTTCGAGACCGCTGACCATTTGGCATCCTGGGCTGGGGTTGCGCCTGGCAACAACGAAAGCGCCGGGAAACGGCGCTCCGGCAAGACACGCAAAGGCAACAAACCTTTGGGCGTGATCTTGAACCAGGTCGCCCATGCCGCTTCGCACACCAAGAACACCTACCTGTCGGCGCAGTATCACCGCCTGGCCGGACGGATTGGCAAGAAGAAGGCTATCTTAGCGGTTGAACATTCGATCCTGGTTATCGGCTATCATCTCATCCAACGCAAGGAACCCTACCGCGAACTAGGCGGAGATTACTTCGACAAACGCCGCCCGGAGGCCACTGCAAAACGGCTGGTCAAACGGCTAGAGAAGTTGGGCTATCAGGTTTCGCTCCAGCAACAGCCTGTGATGGCAGCTGCCTAAATCGCGAGTTTATTTTCAAGTCAGTGCAGCCAGCGTAGAAGTTCCGGGCGTTGTTCTGGGTGGTCCAGAGCAGCGCCCGTTTTTGTTTTCATCCCCAACAGCGAGGACACGCCTGGATGAGCAGCCAGGCAAGAAAGGAGGCAAG
>DYIZ01000078.1 GCA_020723385.1 Candidatus Aquidulcis sp. | reverse complement strand
GAAGTGATCGAAATCCAGACCCAAATTGCAATCGCCCTGGACAATGCGCACGCCAAAGGGATCATTCACCGAGACCTGAAACCGAGCAACATCCTTTTCGACCAGTACGGGAAAGCTTACCTGGCTGATTTCGGGTTGGTCAAGTTGACGCAATCGCAACAAACCGCCACACTGACCGGGGCGGCGGTCCTGGGTACGCCAGCCTATATGAGTCCAGAGCAGGCCCAGGGGCTCGCTCAAATTGATGGGCGCAGCGACATCTACTCGTTGGGGGTCATCCTGTTCGAGATGCTATCGGGGAAAGTACCTTTCGATGGCAACACACCCGTCAGCCAGTTGATGAAACATGTCACCGAGCCGATCCCCGATCTCCTATCGTTCCGCCGCGACTTGCCGCCTGGCTGCCAGGCGGTGATTGCCCGCGCCCTGGCAAAAAATCCGGATTTTCGCTTTTCTACCGCCGGGGAGCTGGTCGCCACATTGAAAACAGTCGCTCAACAACCGGCGCCGCGCCGTGTAGAGCGCCCGCCCGCGGCAGTGCCGACTGTCAAAGCCCCGCCGGATATCTATGCAACGCAGGTGGCATCTCAATCTTCTGTGATTCCGGGCGGCCCGGCTGGGCAATCTTATCCGCCCCCCAATCGTCCATTGAAAACGGTTCTTGCCACCCAGCCGGTGAATCCTCAAATGCTCCCCGACCAGGGATATGCTGGCCCTGTAGAACCGCGTCGAAAAATTCCTGTCTGGGTGTGGATTCTGGCAGCGCTGATCATCTTGTGCGGATTAGGCGCTGTCGGTGGGGGCGGAATTTATGCACTGACCCAGCTTCAAAGCCAAAAACCGACGGACACTTCTCAGGTGATTTATCTACCTACGAGCACGCCTGTGCCCACTAAGACGCCTACACTTCAATCGTCGGTTACCACCACGCCGACAAATACCCCGACTCTGATTCCATCCCCTACCCCCACCATCTCACTTCCGCCTGAAGTTATGGGGCGCTTCCCCAACGCCGTCTTGGTTTTCCAGGATGATTTTCTCACTCTGTCAAGGAATGACTGGAGCATTAATGGGGCGTTTATAAGCCAGAGAGATGGAATCTTAACATTGAAACAAACTCTAGATTGGGGTTGGCTTTTACGCAGCAATCGAATAATTAATGGCTCTCAAGCCTTACTGGCCTTGGTCAAATACGATAAACCGAATGTGCTTGCAGAATTAATCTTCCAAGGCGGTGGAGACTGGAATACACCGGGATACCGCCGGTGGGGTACTTATATTGGCGATAATCTTGCCGTCAATGTTTTCGAGGGGAGTAGGGCAATGGGTGGCAGGTTTTACCAGGGTAGCTTAACGACCATGAGGCCAGACACATGGTATTATGTTATGATAGTCCTCGATTACGATTCGAGATTTCAATTATTTATCTGGGAACGCGATAACCCGTCCCAATTGTGCAGTTACGAACTGATTTTCGACGATGAGTGGGAGGGGTTGGATTGGCAATTTAGCATCGGCGTTCATGATGGGCAAATGTATGTTGACTTGATTGATATTCTCGATTTATGAAATCACCCACAAGAGAATAGATTCTACATTCATCTGTCAAATGAAAACCCGACGAGGTCGCATAGCCCGTCGGGTTTTCGTTCAATCAAGTTAAATTAAATCGTCAGAACGATGTTTCAATCCCCTCGTCCCAGCAGCGTCACCTGTCGCAGCAGGCCAAAAACGAGCAATCCCAGCTTGACCCCTTCTCCCGCTGAAAGACTGGGGGGAGCGCCGTTTTTCTCGGAGCGCTGGATCAACAGGTAAGCGGCGCCTAGCCCGGTAAGAACTCCGACCAGGCCGCCCAACATGAGCACCTTGGCTTTCCAATTTTCCGTTTGTACGATTGCATTATCATCTGCTTCCATACGTCACTCCCTTTTGTTGACGGATTTCTTTACGCCGAGTCCGCAGTTATTTGCGTCGCAAAGCACGCAGCCCGGCCCAAAAACTTCGCAGCCTGAGGAACGGCTCGACCACCAGATCGGCCCCCTTCTGAACCGTTGCCTGAATTCTCCAAAAAATGACCTGCGCCTGAAAAGCATAGGGAGGCAAAACCCGCAAGATCCACGTCACCCCGTAGGCCAAAGCCCCGAACAGCGCCAGCGCCGACAAGGAAATCACCATTCCCAGGAGGATCAACCAGATCAGCGAAATATCCGCCCAACGGCTCACCACCGGCAAATTATTACCCTCAGTCACCGGCTTCCGACCAGCCAAAATTACACCGGCCAGGGCGACAACCACCAAAATAATCCCCAAGATCAATGGAAAAGTGATCTGCCAGAACGCTTCACGGCGGTATAGGATATGTGTTTCAGGATTACGAGGCATAGGAGGGACTGGCTTTGCATCGTTCATAGTGCCTGTATTTTAGCACAAATCGGAGAAAGCTTCATTCGCGCCTAAAAACCCAACAGCCAAAACCAATGCCGCATAACCCTAACCCGCATAAAGCGGACCAGTTATAACCTGATCTTGGAATTTGTGCTTCTTTTGCGCAGAACTCATTGGTTAGGCCCTTATCACATTTTATTCTTTCTTGACACTTTCTCTTCCGGCCTTGACGATTTCTTGACGCGGGAGGTGGTTTAATCCTCCTCGACCCGAAGGAGGATATGTATGGACTTCGTCTATCTCGGAATCACGTTGATCTTTTTCGCTCTCACCTGGGCTTTGCTCAAGCTGTGTGAGCGATTGTTGGGCAGTGACTCGTGAACCTCATCTACCTCATCACTGGATTGATCGCGTTGGGTTTACTGGTTTACCTGTTCATCGCTCTGTTGTTCCCGGGACGGTTAGGATAACGATGACTCTTAACGGTATTTTACAAATTGCGGTCTACCTGGCAATTCTGATCCTGCTCGCCAGGCCGCTCGGCGCTTTCATGGCCCGCGTCTATAACGGCGAGCGCACCTTCCTGGATTGGCTGCTCGGCCCGGTCGAGCGGTTGATCTATCGGCTGGCGGGCGTTGACCCGGCCCAGGAAATGAATTGGAAAACCTACGCCGTCGCCATGCAGATCTTCAATCTGTTGGGGCTGGTCGTTGTTTACGCGCTCCAGCGGTTGCAGCAAGTTCTGCCTTTGAACCCACAGGGAATGGCCGCCGTATCACCGGATTCGTCTTTCAACACGGCGGTCAGTTTCGCCACGAACACCAACTGGCAGGGCTACGGCGGCGAGATGACGATGAGCTACCTGACCCAGATGCTGGCGCTGACGGTGCAAAACTTCGTCTCCGCCGCGACGGGGATGGCGATTCTCGTCGCATTCATCCGCGCCCTGATCCGCTCGCCACAAACCTCATCGGGGAAAGCCGGGGGCTTGGGCAACTTCTGGGTTGACCTGACCCGCACGACGTTGTACATCCTGCTCCCGCTGGCGCTGATTCTCTCGCTGGCGCTCGTCTCCCAGGGAGTGGTGCAGACTTTCTCACCCTATCAAACCGCCAATCTGCTGCAACCAACCGTTGACGGCAGCGGTAATCCGGTGACCAGCCAGCTCCTGGCGCTCGGCCCGGCGGCATCGCAGATCGCCATCAAACAATTGGGCACCAACGGCGGCGGCTTCTTCAACGCCAACTCCGCGCATCCCTTCGAGAATCCAACGCCTTTCTCGAATCTGCTGGAGATGCTGTCTATCCTGCTCATCCCGGCCGCGCTGTGCTACACCTTTGGCAAAATGGTCGGCGATACCCGCCAGGGCTGGGCGCTGCTGGCGGCGATGACGATCCTGCTCGCAGTGTTCATCTTCGGGACTTACATAGCCGAAGCTGCCGGCAACCCGCGCCTGGCTGCCCTGGGCGCCGATCAACAAACAACCAGCCTGAATCCCGGCGGCAACATGGAAGGCAAAGAGGTGCGTTTCGGCGTTCCAAACTCGGCGCTGTGGGCCACGGCCACTACTGCCGCCTCCAATGGCTCGGTCAATGCGATGCACGACTCGTTCACCCCGCTGGGCGGGCTGATCCCCCTGGTAATGATGCACTTCGGCGAAGTCATCTTCGGCGGGGTTGGATCGGGATTATACGGGATGCTGATTTTCGTCATCGTGGCGGTATTCGTCGCCGGGTTGATGGTCGGGCGCACGCCCGAATACCTGGGCAAAAAGATCGAGGCCTACGAGATGAAAATGGCCTCGCTGCTGATTCTGATCATGCCGCTCACCGTGCTATTTCTCACCGCCCTGGCTGTGATAACCACGCCTGGCAAAGCGACGGTGTATAACCCTGGACCGCATGGGTTCAGCGAAATCCTGTATGCCTTTACCTCGCAGGGCAACAACAATGGCAGCGCCTTCGCCGGGTTGAGCGCCAACACTCCCTTTTACAACCTCACTGGCGGCATCGCCATGCTAATCTCGCGTTATTGGCTGGCCGTGCCCACCCTGGCGCTGGCCGGATCGCTGGCGCGCAAGAAGAAAGTCCCAGCCAGCGCCGGCACCCTGCCAACCCATACGCCGCTGTTCATTGCCTGGCTGATCGCTATCGTCCTGATCGTCGCCGCGTTGAACTTCATCCCCGCCCTGGCGCTGGGACCGATCGTGGAGCACTTAATGTTATGAACACACCGTTCAAAAAACAATCCAACTCTCGCCGCGCGTTGTACCTGCGGGCTGTGAAGGATGCCTTCATCAAGCTCGACCCCCGCTCGATGGTGCGCAACCCGGTGATGTTCGTTGTTGAGGTCGGGAGCGCGCTGACCACATTCCTGTGGCTCCAGGCGCTCATTGGAACAGGCGAAGCCCCGGCTGGCTTTATCGGCGCAGTGGCCATCTGGCTGTGGTTCACCGTTTTGTTCGCTAATTTCTCCGAGGCCCTGGCCGAGGGGCGCGGCAAAGCCCAGGCCGAGGCGCTGCGGCGCACCCGCCGGGAGACCTCGGCCAGGCGGGTAAAAGGGTCGAAAGTTGAAGGTTGGAAGGTTGAAAGTTCCAGCAGGACTGTCAACCTTCAACCTTCAACCTTCAACCTTGCTGACATCCCCCTTGAAACCGTTTCCTCTACCAGCCTGCGCCAGGATGATCTCTACTTCGTGGAGACCGGCGACATCCTGCCCGCTGACGGCGAGGTGGTCGAGGGCATTGCATCGGTAGACGAGAGCGCCGTGACGGGCGAATCCGCTCCGGTGATTCGCGAATCCGGCGGGGATCGCAGCGCCGTCACCGGCGGGACGCGCCTCCTGTCGGATTGGCTCATCGTGCGGGTCACCGCTAACCCCGGCGAGGGCTTCCTCGACCGGATGATCGGCCTAATCGAAGGCGCAAAACGTCACAAGACGCCCAACGAGATCGCCTTGAATATCCTGCTGGCGGCGTTCACCATCATCTTCCTGGGTGTGTGCATCACCCTGCTGCCGTTCTCGCTCTACAGCGTCGAGACTTCCGGCCAGGGGACGCCGATAACCATCACTGTCCTGATTGCCCTGCTCGTGTGCCTGATCCCGACCACCATCGGCGGGCTGCTCTCGGCCATCGGCATCGCCGGGATGGATCGTATGATCCAGCAAAACGTGATTGCCATGTCCGGGCGGGCGGTGGAAGCTGCCGGCGATGTGGATGTGCTGCTGCTGGATAAAACCGGCACGATCACGCTGGGCAACCGCCAGGCGGTGGAATTGATCCCGGTAGATGGATGCTCGCCCCAGGAATTGGCCGAAGTTTCCCAACTGGCCTCCCTGGCCGACGAGACTCCTGAAGGCCGCAGTATCGTCGTCCTGGCGAAGGAAAAATATGGGCTACGCGGGCGCAGCGTCGCCGAGACGGACGAGCATCCGGGGATGCGCTTTATCCCGTTCAGCGCGCAGACCCGCATGAGCGGCGTAGACCTGCCCCCCACTTTCCCCCCAATTGGGGGGACCCCCAGCCCCAATGGGGGGGAAGAAAGTGGGACGCAGATCCGCAAGGGTGCGCCGGACGCTATGTTCCGGTTGATCGAAGATGCCGGAAGCCGCACACCCGCTGATCTCAAACCCGCGGTAGACGCGATCGCCCGCTCCGGCGGCACGCCCCTGGTGGTGACCCGCAATGGGCGCGCGGTTGGCGTCGTCCATCTCAAGGACATTGTCAAAGGCGGCATCAAAGAACGCTTCGCCCAACTTCGCAAGATGGGCATCAAAACGGTGATGATCACCGGCGACAATCCATTGACCGCCGCAGCAATTGCCGCCGAGGCCGGGGTAGATGATTTCCTGGCCCAGGCGACGCCCGAGGCCAAGCTGAAGCTGATCCGCGAGTATCAATCCGGCGGGCGGTTGGTGGCGATGACCGGCGACGGCACCAACGACGCTCCCGCCCTGGCCCAGGCTGATGTGGCTGTCGCCATGAACACCGGCACCCAGCCGGCGCGCGAAGCTGCCAACATGATTGACCTGGACAGCAACCCCACCAAGTTGATTCAGATCGTGGAGATCGGCAAGCAGCTTTTGATGACGCGCGGCGCGTTGACCACCTTCAGCATTTCCAACGATATCGCCAAGTATTTCGCCATCATTCCGGCGGCTTTCGCTTCGACTTACCCCGTCCTGGGCGGGCTGAATGTGATGCGCCTGGCGACTCCGCAGAGCGCCATTATGTCGGCGGTGATCTTCAATGCCCTGATCATCATTGCCCTGATCCCGCTGGCGCTGCGCGGCGTGCCGTACCGCCCCCTCGGCGCGTCTCAACTCCTTCGGGACAACCTGCTGATCTACGGGCTGGGCGGCCTGGTCGCGCCGTTCATCGGCATCAAGCTGGTGGATCTGCTTCTGGCAGCTTTACACCTGTACGGATAGGTATGCAATTACACAGGTAGCAGGTACACAAGTATACAAGTACACACTCTTCCTCTACACCTGCCACCTGCCACTTGCCCCTGCCTACCTGTTTACCTGTCTACTTTTTTTACTCAGATACCCCTATGTTCAAACACTTACGCCCTGCAATTGTTTTATTAGCCCTGTTTACCCTGATTACGGGCGTGCTCTACCCGCTGATCGTCACCGGGCTGGCACAGGTGATCTTCCCCCGTCAGGCGAACGGCAGCCTGATCGTCCGCAACGGGCAGACGCTTGGCTCTGAGCTGATCGGCCAGCAGTTCGACGATCCCGCTTACTTCTGGGGCCGCCTCTCCGCGACCGGGCCGGTTCCGTACAACGCGGCGGGCTCCTCCGGTTCCAACCTGGGGCCGACCAACCCGGCGCTTGAAGATGCGGTGAGCGCCCGCATCGAGGCGCTGCGCGCCGCCGACCCCGAGAATACGGGGCGAACCTTGTTCGCACCGATCCCGGTAGACCTGGTGACCGCCTCCGGCAGCGGGCTTGACCCGCACATCAGCGTGGCTGCGGCGCTTTATCAGCTTCCGCGTGTGGCGCAAGCGCGCGGTATGAGCGAGCAGGCCGTGCGCGCTCTGGTGGATGAGTACACCCAGGACCGCACGCTGGGCCTCTTCGGCGAGCCGCGCGTCAACGTTTTACTGCTCAACCTGGCGCTGGATGAAGTACAATGATGGAGTAGGCAGGTAAAACGTAAGGAGCCTTTTACGGATTACGTTTTACGAATTGCGTTTTACGTGTTCCCCCAATCTCAGGCAGTACATCCGTGAATCCAGACCCTCTCCGCCCCGATCCCGATCAACTTCTCGCCCATGTCCAGGCTGAAGAGCAGTTGCGCCAGCGCGGGCGGCTGAAAATCTTCCTCGGCTACGCGGCCGGGGTTGGCAAGACTTTTGCCATGCTGGAAGCCGCCCACCAACGGTTGACCGAGGGGGTAGATATTGCCATCGGGTACATCGAGACCCACGGGCGGGCGGAGACGGAAAATCTGGTCAGGGGATTGGAGATCATTCCCCGCAAATCCATCGAATATCGCAGCGTCCGCCTCACTGAAATGGATGTGGACGCTATTTTGGCGCGCCACCCGAAGCTGGCGCTGGTAGACGAGCTGGCGCACACCAACGCCCCCGGGTTGCGCCACCCCAAGCGTCACCAGGATGTCGAAGAATTGCTGGCTGCCGGGATTAACGTTTACACCACGCTCAATATTCAGCATCTCGAAAGTCTGAACGATGTCGTCGCACAAATCACCGGGGTGAAAGTGTACGAGACGATCCCCGATTCGGTGATTGATTCGGCCAACGAGCTGGAGCTGGTAGACCTGCCTCCCGATGAGCTGCTCAACCGGTTGGGCGAGGGCAAGGTTTATATCCCCGAACAGGCGGCGCGTGCGATTCAGAAATTCTTTCGCAAGGGTAATCTCACCGCGCTGCGTGAAATCGCTATGCGCCGCGCCGCCGAGCGGGTAGACGATCAGATGCGGGCTTACATGCAAATCCAGGCTATCCCCGGCCCGTGGGCCGCCACCGAGCGGCTGCTGGTTTGCATCGGCCCCAGCCCATTCGGCGAACGCCTGGTGCGCGCCACCCGCCGCCTTGCAGACGAGCTGGGTGGGCGCGGCTCGTCCGGCGCAGAATGGACCGCGGTTTACGTCGAAACTCCCGAGACCCTGCGTTTGCCCGAACACCGCCGCGAACAATTGAATCGCACGCTCCGCCTGGCGGAAGAGCTTGGCGCCCACACAGTGATCCTGCCTCAAAGCAGCACAGCCCCAGGTGTAGCCGGCGCCGTGATCGAATATGCCCGCAAGCACAATATCACCAAAATCGTCATCGGCAAGCCGTTGCGCCCACTCTGGCTGGATATCTTGCGCGGCTCGCTCGTCAACCAGTTGATCCGCCAGAGCGGGAGCATTGACGTTTACGTGATCACCAATGCGCAAGATAGTAAAGCGATCCCGGAGGAAGACGGCTGGCGGCCGCACCGCCCGTGGAGGCGATATTTGTGGAGTGTTTTGCTGGTCGCCGGCGCTACCGGCCTCAACGCCATCATCGGGCGACAAATTTCCCCCACCAATCTGGTAATGATCTATTTATTGACCGTGGTGATCGCCGCGATGTATCTCGGGCGCGGCCCGGCGATCCTGGCCTCGATCCTGGGAGTGCTGGCTTTCGACTTTTTCTTTGTCCCGCCTTTTTTGACGTTTGTCGTTGCCGACACCGAATACATTATCACCTTTATTGGTTTATTTACCGTAGGGGTCGTCATCAGCTACCTGGCCGTGCGCGCCCGCGAGCAGGCCGAAACGGCTCAAAATCGCGCCGCCGACACCACCGCACTGTTTGCTCTCAGCCGCGACCTGGCGATTGCCGATGGTTTCGATGCCGTCATCGAGGCCATCACCACCCATATCGAGCAGGCTTTCCAGCGCGAGGTGGTCATTTTCACGAATGGCAACGACCAGGGTTTGCAGGCTTACAGTCGCCAACCGGATTCCACTCCTAACGAAGCTGAGATGGCCGTGGCTTTATGGGCCTTTGAACACGGCGAATCGGCAGGACGCGGCACCGACACACTGCCTGCTGCTCAATCGCGGTACATGCCGCTAAAAACTTACACCCGCATCGTCGGCGTGTTAGGCATCCGGCCAAAGGATGCCGCCAGCTATCTCACGCCAGACGAGCGGCGGTTGTTGGAAGCCTTTGCCAGCCAGGCCGCGTTAGCCATCGAGCGAGTGCAACTGGCCGAAAAAGCCCGCCAGGCCGAGCTGCTCCACGCCACCGAAAGATTGCAAACCGCGCTGCTCAACTCGATCTCCCACGATCTGCGCACCCCGCTGGTTTCGATCACCGGCGCGCTCACCAGCCTGCAAGATGGCGGCGTGGTGCTGGACGATGAAATCCGCGCCAGCCTGATCGAGACCGCCCGCGAGGAGGCCGACCGCCTCAACCGGCTGGTGGGCAACCTGCTCTCGATGACGCGTCTGGAGGGCGGCGCGATGAAGGTCATCATCTCTCCCGGGGATGTGCAAGACGCCGTCGGCGCAGCGCTGGAGCAGTTGAAAGATCGTGTGGCTGGCCGGCCGGTGCAGATCGCCATCCCCGATGATTTTCCACTTGTGCCGATGGATTTTGCCTTGATGGTGCAGGTGTTGGTCAATGTGGTAGACAATGCCATCAAATATTCGGCGACAGAGTCGCCTATCGAGATCGAGACGCGCCTGGATGGTGAATGGGCCAGCCTGACCATCGCAGACCGGGGGATTGGCATCCCGGAGGATGATCTCTTCCGGGTGTTCGACAAATTCTACCGGGTTCAGCGCCCCGACAACGTGACCGGCACCGGCCTGGGGCTGGCAATCTGCAAAGGGATCATCGAGGCGCATGGGGGCCGCATCACGGCGCGCAACCGCGCCGGGGGCGGCGTTGCCATCCACATCTCCCTGCCGTTGAAAGCATCAGCCAAGCGCCTATCTGATTGACTGGAGTGCGGGCTTCAGCCCGCAACGCTGGCAGACTGAAGTCTGCACTCCAGAGAGATTTGGACAGGTGTAAGGGAAATTGTCGTTGATAAAGCATCCTGAGCGCAGTCGAAGGAGCGTCCCAAATGAGTGAAATTGGACAGCGAGTGTTGATCGTTGACGATGAGAACGCCATTCGCCGCTTCTTGCGGGCCGCGTTGAATGCCCAGGGATACGTTGTCTCCGAAGCCGCCACCGGTTGGGAGGCGCTCAATGCCGTTATCGCACAGCGGCCTGATATCATCGTTCTCGATCTGGGGCTGCCCGACATGGATGGCGTGGAGGTCACCCGCCGCCTGCGGGAGTGGTCGCAAACGCCGGTGATCATCCTCTCGGTGCGAGAGCAAGAGGGCGACAAGATTTCGGCGCTGGACGCGGGGGCAGATGACTATCTCACCAAGCCGTTCAGCAGCGGCGAGCTGATGGCGCGTATCCGCGTCGCGCTGCGCCGGTCGCTGATTACGGCAGGCGAACCGGTGTTGCAGGTGGGCGATTTGAAGGTGGATTTGTCCCGGCGGCAGGTATTTCTTGCAGAGAGAGAAATCGCGTTGACCCCTACGGAATATGATCTATTGCGGTTGATGATCATGAACGCGGGCAAAGTGCTCACCCATCATCAATTGCTGCTCAAAGTCTGGGGGCCGGGGTACGAGACCGAGCCGCATTTGCTGCGCGTCAACATCAGCAACCTGCGCCGCAAGATCGAAGCCGACCCGGCGCGGCCCAGCTACATCATCACCGAGCCGGGGGTGGGATACCGGCTGAGAGTGATATAACTCTGATTGGGGAAATACGCGCTTTGGATTACTGCTCAACCAGCCCCGGCGTCGGTTGAAACCGACGCCTAAAACGTTGCAAAACCCGCTTAAGCGGGTTTTTGGCTTTTTCAGCCGCCGATTTCAATCGGCGGCGACGAATGGCTGAGCAGTTACCCCTTTGGCTTATTATTGCTACGCAAGTACGCCGGGAGAGACCCTAAAGGTTTCCATTGCCAGTCAAGACGAATGGAAAGCCAGGGGATCATGCCAGAAGCGGCGCAGATTTGCAGAGAAAACCTTTAGGGTCTGGCTGATCGGTCCGAAATTGCGCTGTAATGTTATTCCTTCAGAATAATGGCATAGACATCCAACGTGGCCGTCAGCGAATCGGCTTCGAAGCGGGTTTCCTGCGCCCCGGGGGAGAGCACGCGCCCACGCCACGGCCTCCCAAATTCGACGGTCACGGATTGCGGCTGCCCGGCGTAGTTGACCAGATGGATTTGTTCATCGTCGGCGCCCTTCCAATGCTCGATCAACACCGGCGCGGCTGACTGGACCCGCGGGCGCGCCTCGTCTCCGATGGCATCCAGCAAGCTCTGGCATTGGCTTTCCGATGGCAGCCGGTAGAGCGGCGATTGCATGAAGAAGTGCGCCAGCCCCAGCCTATCCAGCAGGCGGCGCACCAGCCGTGAGCGAAAGTAGGCGCGGAAGAGTTCTTCCACCCCGAAGGAGACCGTGGCGCGCAGCCAATCGAGGCGCGCCAGCACGGAGGGTTTGACTGGCTCCCAGCCGGGCAGTTTCAGCACGTCGAGGGTGCGCAATCTGGCAGGCAAGCGCCAACCGGGCGAGGCATCCCCAAAGGTGAGCAGGATCCCAAGCTCTTCGAGGTGCTCCGGGCGGCTGACCACTTTCCAGGGCAGCCCCGCGGCGATCAATGTCTGCCCCGCGCCGAAATAACGTCCCGCCAGGCGATTCCAGTCCAGCCATAAGTCCTCGCCGGGGAAGAGCAAGCCAATCGTCGCCAAATTTTTGCGGTTTTCGTACAGATGAGCGTAGTCTTCCAACCAGCAGTGAATGCCGCCCAGCGCCTGGCGCTGCGCTTTGTAGGGAGCGGCGGTAAGCAGGGTGAAAACGCCATCCTCGACGAATTCGGTGCCTTTGACCACCATGGGCGCGCCGCAGGCGGCTGCCTCGGCGATGCCTTGCACGAAACGGCGCGGGGCATAAACGCCATCGAAGCCGATGCCCTTATCATAGGGATCGGTGGTCACAGGCGTCTTTCCGGCCAGGGCCAGCGCCGTGCGCAGGGTCAGCGCGTTGTTGACCAGCAATCCGGCATCTGCCTCCCGACGCGGCAGGCCGTAATCCTCGATCATCAGCAGGTCTTGCACGCCGGATAATTTTTGCAGATCAATGCCATAGATCAAATAACTGGGGCGCATCACGGCATCGAAATCGTTGGCGCTGACCAGTACGTCTGGTTTGAGCCAGCGGGCGTAATTCGCCAGTTCGTGCAGGGTGTGCGTGACCAGGTCTGCACGCCAGCGCAAGTAAATGCGGCTGGTTTCGTCGCGCTCCGGGTTCAAGCGGGTGGGCATCTCTCGCCCGCTGGCCTGGTGAAAGGCCGCCCGGCAGCGCGGGCAGTAGCACCCCGCGCCGCCCATCCACGCTCCCGAGAAAGACAGCGGCTGGCTGGCGTGCCAGGGATTGTCAAAGAAGACGCCATCTGCCCCGGCCTGGATCACGCCGTGCGCCATCTCGCGCAGATGCGCCTGCCATGCCGGGTGCAGCCAGCAGGTCATGTAACGACCTGTGTAATAGTAGATCAGACGCCCGCGAGGATCGCAGGCGTACCAATCCTTATCGAGATAGCTGCCATCATAGACACAGTTAGAGGTCTGGATGTATCCAAAGACCTGCAGCCCGGCAGAATGGTAAACCGCGACAGCTTGTTTGAAACTTGCCCAATCTTCCGCCTCGACTTCGGGCGGGAAGCCCCAATCGTACATCAGGTAAGCCCAGGTGAAACCCGCTTCGGCCATGCGCTGCGCCCCCTGGGTGGTGTGCGCTGCATGGTGAACGGCCTCGTCCACCGGCGCGCCCATGAATTTCAGGCGGTTCATACGGATCGTCCCCGGCCCGGCCCACAGGTACACCGGGCGATGGATGCCAACTTTGATCGCTGCTTTGTCCATCTGTGTATCCTTGCGAAAGAGAGTATTCCAGAAGAATAGTGTGGATTTCCGATCCTGTCAATAAAAACAGCTATAATTCAGCCGGATATGACCCAATACCAACTCACCATTCCCGCCCGCGTCAATATCCTGGGTAACCCTGGCGACGCCAACGAAGGCGATTTCGCGACCATCTCCGCCGCGGTTGGCCTGTACGCTTATGCGGATATCCGCCCCGCGGTGGATTACACGCTGGAACAGGCCGATTCGGATGCCCCATCAGCCTGTTTCTGTCCATCCGATTTGCCCCTCCCCTACAACACCTGCCTCTATCTGCTCAAGGGCGCGCTCAACCGGTTGTATGCGTTCAGCGCCGAGTTGCGCGCCAAACTCTCTGCGCAGGGTTTCCATCTGAAAGTCCGCTCCGATGTGCCGCGTCAGAGCGGGTTGGGTGGTTCTTCGCTGCTGGTTTTATTGACACTGGCCGCGCTGCGTGAGTTCTACGCGCTGGACCGCCGTACCCACAACGATTACATTCTCGCCGAGTTGTGCCAGCGTGTGGAGGAACGGGAGTTAGGGATTGCCGCCGGTTACGCCGATCGCTATGTGCCGCTCTTCGGCGGGCTGGCTTATCTCGACTATCGCGGCAAGCTGCACCATGCAGACATTCGCCAGGAGCCGCTGGCGACTTATGAACGATTGGATGATCATACCGCCTCTCTGCCGCTGGTGGCTGTGACGACCGGGGTGCTGCACGACTCGGGTGATGTGCATGGCCGGATGCGCCCGCGCTACCTCGAGGAACACGCCAACTGGCAGAAGCATGGCGGCGACCTTCCCCCCATGACGCGCTTTATGTCATCTGCCTGGGAGACCGCCTGGCGGGGCAAGATCGCCCTGCTCGAAGGCGATCTGGCGATCTTTGGTATGCTGATGAACGAGAATCACCGCCTGGTGGATGCGATGATGCGCTACTGTGGATTTCAGGATGGCGCCGGTTGGGCCAACAACCTGTTCATCGAATGTGCCTTGAACAGCGGCGCGCTGGGCGCTAAACTGACCGGCGCGGGCGGCGGCGGCTCGGTCTTCGCCTTGACTGAACCAGGGCGGGAAGAAAGCCTCATGCAAATGTGGCAGAAAACGGCCATCCAAAACAACCTGTTCGAAGCGCAAATCTACCGGTTAGAAATTGCGCGACAAGGCTTGCAAGTTGAAACCATTGACTGACGTTATGCAATCCATCATCCTCGCTGCCGGGAAAGGCTCACGCCTGCATCCCATTACTGTTAAACGCTCGAAGGCGATGCTCCCCATCTTGGGCATGCCCATTGTCGCCCGCGTCATGGAAACGCTGATCGAAAACGGCTTACAGGATTTCATTCTCGTGGTCAGCCCAGATGACCGGGAGATTGTGCACTACTTCGAGCATGAATCCACGCTGGATGCACGGGTGCAGTTTGTCATCCAACCTGAACGGCGCGGCATGGCCGATGCGCTCTCCCGGGCTGCGTCGCTCGTGCATGGCGACTTTCTGCTCACGGCCTGTGACAATCTGGCATCGAAGGAAGACATTGGATTCATGCTGGCGCTTTGGCGTTCCAAACCGCAGCTCAATGGGATTCTGGCCTTGATGGAGGTTCCGCCCGAAAAGATCAGCAGCGTCGGCATCGTGGAATTACAGGGCGAATGGGTCAGGCATATCATCGAGAAACCCGATCCCGCTCAATCGCCGGGCAACACGGCGAGTATGCCCCTATATCTCTTTCGCAGACGCATTCTGGATTATCTGCCCGCGGTCCCGCTATCACCGCGGGGAGAATACGAATTGCAAGATGCCATCCAGATGTTGATCGAGCGCGACGGCCGTGTGTGCGGTTATCGCACGGGAGGGCGGTTAACTCTGACAAGCTCTGCCGATTTGCTGGCCCTGAACTGCCACTATTTGGTCAACGGGGATGCGAACCATCATGCCTCGCCGCAATTGGTTGGAACGGGCACAAAATTGGCTCCACCTCTGCACATCGAAGCAGGCGTTGTGATCGGTGCGGGGTGTGTGATCGGCCCAAATGTTTACATCGAACGTGATTGCCACATTGGCGACGAGGTCGAAATACGCGAGTCCGTTGTGCTGCGCGGGGCGAGTATTCCCGCCGGCGCACAAATTACCAACCGGGTTATTTCATGACAGGGGCTAAGTTGTTTTAAATTTTTCAGAAAAAGCACAAATTCCAAGGATGGGATAGAGTTGTTCTGCTTTATGCGGGTTAGGGTAAAATTGTGGGGAATGTCAGGGGAAGAGTCGCAGCCTTGGAATAAATAATAATTCAGATTATGTTCGGGTGTCCGATATGCCCGCATCGAATCGATTGAGCTAAGAATTACTGTTTCCACGTTGTATCCTTAGAAATTACCATGACTCTGATTATTCGCCTCTTTGGTCAACCCCGTCTGCTGCTCGATTCGAATCCGCTCAAGTTCACTGCCCCGCCTAAAACCTTGCCTCTGCTGGCTTACCTGCTGCTCCACCGCGCCCAACCGGTCGAGCGCCAGCAGGCGGCCTTTGCGTTGTGGCCCGATGATCCCGAGTCCGAGGCGCGCGCCAACCTGCGGCGCCACATCCACCAGCTTCAGCGCGCCTTGCCCGCAGCGCCTCATCAAAGCCCCTGGCTGCTCCTGGATTCTGCCTCGGTACGTTGGAACCCGGCTGCAGATTATTGGCTGGATGTAGCCGAGTTCGAGCGTTTGTCTGGCAGCGCCGAAACCCTGGCCGAAGCTGTGACGCTTTATTCTGGGGATTTGCTCGAAACGGTTTATGACGATTGGGCTTTTTTCGAGCGGGAGCGCCTGCGCGAATTGTGCTTTACTGATTTGGGCCAATTGGTTCTCCACCACCGCACCCGCCGGGACTTCCCAGCCGCGACCGGCTTTGCGCAGCAGTTATTGATACGCGATCCCTTCCGCGAAGACGCCTTGCGCCAGCTCATTGCCCTGCGTTACGAGGCTGGCGACCGCGCCGGGGCGATCCAGGAATTCGAAGTCTTCGAGCGCCGCCTGCGCCGGGAGATGGGCGTCGCTCCCATGCCCGAAACCCAGGCGCTGCATGAGATTATTTTGCGCAACGCACGGTTGCCCGCAGCCGGCGTCCCCCAAACCGCCAGCGGGATAGCCGATCCGGATAAGCCGTGCGCCACGCCAATTCTCCCCTTCACCGGTCGTGAGGTTGAAATGACGCATCTCACTGCACGGTGGAGCCGCGCCGCCCACGGGCTTGGCGGCCTGGCGCTCATCGGCGGTGAAGCAGGGGTAGGCAAGTCTCGCCTGGCGCGCGAGCTGGCTTTGCTGGTAGAGCGTCAGGGCGGGCGGGTTTTATACGGCGGCGCGTCCCCCGTTGAGCCGCGCCCGTACCAGCCCGTGGTCGAAGCAATGCAAGCTGCGCTGCCCCTGCTGGCCGCGCTGGAGGGCGACCCTGTGCGTTTGGCGGTCGTTGCCACATTGCTCCCTGAGCTGCGCACCCGCCGCTCGCTGCCCGGCTTGCCAACCCTGGAACCAGAAAAAGAGCGCATCCGCTTGTTCGACGCGACCGCCGCCTGCCTGGAAAAACTGGCCGAGCCGCGCCCATTATTGATCATTTTAGAAGACCTGCACTGGGCCGGGGAGGCCACAATTGCCCTGGTGGGGTTTCTGACCCGCCGCGCCGCCAGCGTCCCGATGCTCATCCTGGGCACTTACCGCGATGAAGAGACGCCGCGTGCGCATCCGTTACGCGCTTTGCGACAGCGTCTCAAGAACGAAAGTCTGGTCGAGCACCTGCCACTCAGCCGGCTTTCACTCGATGCGGTCGAATCACTCCTCTCCCAGGTGGCTAAGGAAGATCAGCGCTTGGCCGCTCGTCTGTACACCGAGAGCGAAGGCAACCCTTTGTTCATCGAAATGTTGTGGCAGCATTGGCGAGTAAGCGGCATGTTGGAGGCCGGAGCGTTAACGGATATGCCGTTGCCGGGCGGCATTCGCGCGGCAATCATCCGGCGGTTGGAACGATTACCTGCCGACGCGCACGCCTACGCTGAAGTGGCTGCCATCCTCGGCCCGGCCATTGACGCAGAAGCGACCCGCGAGGTGGGTGGGTGGGATGAAGCGCAAGCGCACGCCGCCCTGAGAGAGTTGCTCGACTGCCGATTGGTGCGCGACGCCGAGGGCCGCAGCCGCTTCGATTACACCTTCGCCCATCACTTGATCCAGGCCACGCTTTATGCCGAAATTCCCACAGCTAAACGTAAGCGCCGCCATCTGCGCGCCGCCGAAGTGCTCGCAGAGCTTTATCCCACGCAGTGCGACGAAATGGCTGGAGAGCTGGCCGTTCATTTCGATGAGGGCGGCGCGCCAGACAAGGCCATTCCTTATTACCTGACAGCCGCCCGCCGGGCGTCCGCGCTCTTTGCAGACGATGAAGCCTTGCGCTTTCTCTCCCATACCCTGGATTTGGGCGCGGGCACGGGTCTCACCACCAATCCGAAACAATTGCCCACACTCTGGGAGCTGCTTTCCCTGCGCGAGAATTTGGAGCACCGCCGCGGCGACCGCTCGACCCAACAAGCCGATCTGGATTGGTTGGAGCGGGTGGCGATTCAGTTGCAGGATACCAACCGGGCAATCGAATGCCTGCTGCGGCGCGCCCGCTTCTGGCACGTGATGGGCCAGCGCCAGCTCGAAGGGGAAGTCATCACCGAGTTGAAACGCCGCGTCGCCGCAGCAGGCCATCCTCAGTGGCAGGCCGAAGCCTTACGCGCAGAGGTCGCCCTGATGGTCACCCTTGGGCAGTGTACTGATCTCAGAGTGACTCTCGAACCAGCCATGGAATTTTACCGTTCCGTACACGATGTTGCCGGGCAAGTATCTTGCCACTGTTTGCTGGCTGACGCATCCATTCAATTAGGGCGATTTGAGGATGCCCAGGCCGATCTTGACGAGGCTCACCGCCTGGCAGAGGTACAAGGGGATTATGGGCTTCTGGTGCAGGCCTTGCGCGCTGCCTCAGGGGCCTTGTTTGCCCGGCAAGATTTCTCTGCCGCTCACCGGTTGGCTACCCAGACGCTCGACCTGTGCCGCACAATTGGCGACCGCGAAGGGGAAGCCGACGCGCTGGCTCGCCTGGGCGCTGTTTCCACCCGCCAGTTCGCTATTCGTAAAGCGCGTCAATACTACGCTGAGGCGGGAGCATTGTATTACACCCTGGGCAAACGCCAGGGACAGGCAGGCGTGCTGGTCAATTCGGGTTTTCTGTTATTACGGCTGGGGCATTATGCCGAAGGTCAACAAGCTTTAGAACAAGCCGGAGAATTGTTCGAATCTCTTAAAGATATCCGCGGCCAGGCAGTCTGCGCTCTGAATGTGTGTATGGCGGCGTACTTCCAGGGCGAATATGCGCCCGCCCGAGATGCGGCCGCCAGGGGGCTGGCGCTGGCCCGCCAGATGCAAAGCCAGGTGATGGAGGCTAACGCCCTGGCAAATTTGGGCGCCGCCGAGCGTGAGTTGGGCGCGTTCGACGACTCGATCACCCACATGGAGGCAGGGCTGAACCTCCGCCGTGCCTTGGGACAGGCGGCTGAGCTTGGCACCGATCTGTGCGATCTGACGATTGCGTACCTCCGCCAGGGATCATTAGAAGCCGCCCAACGCGCCGCTGCCGACATGCTCGCCATCTATGATCAACACGAGTCGGCCATGATGAATCCCGAATATATCATGTGGGCAGCCGCGCAGGTCTGTCGAGCGGCGGGCGATGAACCGCGCGCCCGAGATTATCTTCACCGAGCCAACCTTATGATGCGCGCGAAGGCCGAAGCAATCCCAGACGCCGAGTCGCAGGCCACCTTCCGCCAGTTGCCTCACAACCGCCAGATCACCGCCGCTTACGAGCGCGGCGAGTGGGCATAACTTTTATTCAATCCCGGTCACAGACATGCTAACCTTCCATTTGCTCGGCCAACCCAGGCTGTTATTCGATTCCGCGCCGTTTCAATTGAACGCGCCGCCCAAAACCCTGCCCCTGCTGGCCTACCTTCTCCTGCACCGTGACCGGATCGTCGAGCGGTATCAGGTTGCCTTTGCCCTGTGGCCCGACGATCCTGAGCCTGCCGCCCGCGCCAACCTGCGCCGGCACTTGCACCAGCTTCAGCGCGTTCTGCCGCCCGCCCCGCCCGATCGTCCGTGGCTGTTGGGCGACGCCCGCACGGTGGGCTGGAACCCCCAGGCAGACTATTGGCTGGATGTGGCCGAATTCGAGTGGTCGAGCGCCCGCCCTGACCGGTTGGAAGAAGCCATTGCTTGCTATACCGGCGACCTGCTCGAAACCATCAGCGATGACTGGATATTTTTCGAGCGGGAGCGCCTGCGCGAGCTGTATTTTGCCAGCCTGAGCCAGCTTGTCTTCCAGCGCCGCGCCGGCCGCAATTACCCGGCAGCGATCGGTTTTGCCCAACAACTTCTGAGGGGCGATCCTTTCCGCGAGGATGCGCTGCGCCAGCTCATTGCCCTGCGTTACGAGGCTGGCGACCGCGCCGGGGCGATCCAGGAATTCGAAGCCTTCGAGCGCCGCCTGCGCCGGGAGATGGGGGTCGCCCCCATGCCAGAAACCCAGGCGCTGCACGAGATTATTTTGCGCAATGCGCGTTTGCCCGCGGCTGGCGCGCCGCAAGTCAGCGGGGGTATGACCAATACAGACAGACCGTGCGCCACGCCCAGCCTGCCCTTCACCGGGCGTGAGGTGGAAATGACGCAGCTCAACGCGCGCTGGAGCCGCACCGCGCATGGGTTCGGCGGCCTGGCGCTGATTGGCGGCGAAGCAGGTGTCGGTAAATCCCGGCTGGCCCGCGAGCTGGCTTTGCTGGTCGAGAGCCAGGGCGGGCGGGTGCTCTATGGCAGCACATCCCCTGGCGAGCCGCGCCCTTACCAGGCTGTGATCGAAGCGCTGCAATCCGCACTGCCATTACTGACAGCCCTGGAAGGCGACCCGCCACGCCTGGCTGCCCTGGCGCATCTCATCCCTGAATTGAGCAGCCGCTTTACCCTGCCGACGCTGCTCCCGCTCGATCCAGACAGGGATCGTCTGCGCTTATTCGATGCCGTAGCCACCTGCCTGACAAAATTGGCCGAACCGCGCCCCTTGCTGCTGGTCTTGGAAGACCTGCACTGGGCCGGCGAGACCAGCATCGCCTTGGCGGAATTTCTTACTCGCCGCGCCGCCGCCTGCTATCTGCTCATACTGGGGACTTACCGCGACGAGGAAACACCGCGTATTCACCCGCTGCGCTCCATGCGTCGTCGCCTGCAAAGCGAGAATCTGGTCGAACACCTGCCGCTCAACCGCCTCTCGCCTCAAGCGGTCGAAGCCCTGATATCCCAGGTCGCGGGTGAACGCCCAGAGGATGCCTCGCGCCTGTACTCAGAAAGCGAAGGTAATCCGTTATTCATCGAAATGCTCTGGCGTCACTGGCAGGAAGCAGGAGAGTCCCAATCGCCGCTGCCGGGTGGTATCCGAACGATCATCACCCAACGGTTGGAGCGCCTTCCCGCTGAGGCACGCGCCTACGCCGAAGCTGCCGCCATCCTCGGCGCAGCCTTCGACGCCGATGCGACCCGAGAAGTTGGCCGATGGGATGAGGCCCAGGCGCACGCCGCCCTTCGGGAGTTGCTCGACTGCCGGTTGGTGCGCGACGCCGAGGGCCGCAGCCGCTACGATTACATTTTCGCCCATCACCTGATCCAGGCGACACTCTATCATGGAATTTCTCCAGCCAAGCGCAGGCGCCGCCACCATCGGGCCGCCGAAGTGCTCGAAAACATTTATCCGATGCAGCGCGACGAACGGGCCGGTGAGCTGGCCGTTCACTATGATAAAGGCGGCGCGCCGGCGCGGGCCATCCCATATTACCTGGTTGCTGCCCGCCGCCGCCTGGAAATATTCGCTGACGCCGAAGCCCTGGCTTTCCTCGACCGCGCCCTTCATCTGGCTGATGACGCCCCCGATGGGGTGAATCCCCGTACGGTTTTTGACCTGCTGTTGCTGCGCGAGAGCATCTATCACCGCCGGGGCGCGCGCCCATCCCAGGTCAGCGATCTGAAATGGCTCGACCGCCTCGCCATCAGCCTGGGGGATGCTCATGCCAGCAATGAGGTGTTGTACCGGTGGATTTTATACAACCGTGTGCTGGGTGAACGTTCCATCGAGGCAGCCAGGATCGCCGAGTTGACAGGGCGCGCAGAGCGAATGGGAGATTTCCACTGGCAGGCGGTTGCCTTACAGGAGGATGCAGCCTATCAGGTTTTGATCGGACAAACCAAGGATGCCCAGGCCAGTCTGGAACGCGCTCTCGCATTGAATGAACAGATAAGCGATTTCTCGGGGATGGTGAAATGTTATTGCATGCTTGCCGAGACGGCAGTAAGGCTGGGGGTTTTCGACCAGGCGCAGGCTTTTATCCAGCAGGCGCAGCAGCGCGCCGCCGCTCAAGCCAGCCCCCAGTTGGTGGCAATGGCGCTGCGCGCCGCGGCGTTGGCCGCCTTCAATCAGGAACATTTTTCCCTTTCCGAGAACCTGGCGCGGCAAGCGCTGGATTTGTTTCACAACATGGGTGACCTGGAGGGAGATGCTTTCGCGCATTCCCATCTGGCAATGATTTTTACCAGGCTCGATCGCGATCAGACAGCCCACGATCATTTCAAGATGGCCGGCGAGCTTTACCAACAATCCGGGGATCGGCGCGGGCAAGCTAAAGTATTGACGAATTCTGCTATCGTCTATGGTCATAATGGCCAATACGCTGAAGCTTGCGAATTGTTCGAGAAAGCCGAGATTTTATTCGCCGCGCTCGGCGATCGGCGCGGCCTAGCGACAATCCGCGTAAGCAGAGGCGCTTTTGCAGCGGATGTATGGGATTTAGCCAATGCGTCTTCAGACATCGAGCGCGGCTTGGAAATCGCGAGATCAATCGAAAACCGGGTGATCGAGGCGAATGCATTATGCATTTTGGGGGATATTTATTCCAAATCGGGGAGGCTGGAAGAAGCGCGCGCTTCAATATTGGATGGGATCGCCCTGCAACGGTCGCTGGGGAGAACCGCCTGGGTGGTTAATGCCTTGGCAAACTTGTGCCTGATTTATCTTCTCGACGGGCGGTTGGCTGAAGCGCGGCGAACCGCCGATGAGACGTTGACACTCGCCGAGGGTCACATGGATGATTTGGAATTTCCTCATCACGTGTTCTGGTTTGCCAGCCGGGTGTATCGCGCCGATGGAGAAGAAAGCCGCGCCATGCAGCTCCTGGCCCGCTCTTACGCCAGTCTTCAGGAGGCTGTCGAAGCAAAAACGGATGCCAGGGCGCGATCCTGGCTCCTGAATATTCCAGAGAACCGCCAAATCGTTGCCGCATACGAGCGCGGCGAGTGGCCGTAACCCCTTTCCCATATCCCTTATTCCCTTTCTCGAAGGGAGAGGGGAAAGGGGGAAAAGATGGGGGAATTTTGGACGTTTTTTGGACGCGGCATCTATACAATGATGCACATGGACGAAACACCCTCCCGCCCCCAACACCTTTTTGTTGTCCGCATGTGGGCCGAGACGGTCGGCCCCACCCCTGCCCAGTGGCGCGGTTCGGTCGAGCACATCTCCACCGGGCAAAAATTCTATTTCACCTCCATGGCTGACATGGCCGACTTCATCAACTTGCGCCTGAAAGCCTCGACAGAAGCTATGTTGAAAGGAAAACTATCCGCATGAAAAAACAGATCGTGGCCTTATTTCTCCTCTTCGTTCTGATCGCTGCCGCTTCCCCGGTGCGAGCTGACACTGGTCGGCAGATCCCTTCTGGCGCAGCCAGCTCGATTGGAACCGCCGGTTCTATTGGAACCGCCGGTTCTATTGGAACCGCCTTTTCCTATCAAGGTTATCTCGAAGATAGCAGTGGCAATCCCGTCGCCGCCGCCTGCGATTTCTCGTTCGGCCTGTGGGACGCCGAGGCCGATGGCGCCCAGATTGGCGCAGAAAGCCTGGCCAGCGGGATCAGCGTCACCGATGGCTACTTCACCGCCCCGGTGAACGCGGCTGGCGAGTTTGGGGCATCGGCCTTCACTGGCGAGGCGCGCTGGCTCGAAGTGAGCGTGCGCTGCCCCTCCGGGAGCGGCGATTACACGCCTCTCACTCCCCGCCAGCCGCTGACGGCTGCCCCGTATGCCAGCTACGCCCCCCAGGCCGGGGCTGCGCTCTCCGCCGATAGCGCCCCGTGGAGCGGCCTGACCGGCGTCCCGGCCGGTTTCAGCGACGGCGTGGACAACGACACCCTCTACACCAACGGAACCGGGCTGGCTTTGGCCGGTGGGGCGTTCAGCCTGGCGGCGGGGTACCAGCTCCCGCAGAGCTGCGCCAACGGCTCGATCCCGGAATGGAACGGGGCGGTCTGGGCTTGCGGCACCGACGATGTCGGTTCGGGCGGCGGCGGCGGCGACATCACGGCAGTCGTTGCCGGGCAAGGGCTGCTTGGCGGCGGCGAGAGCGGCGACGTGACCATCAGCGCCGACCCGAGTGTGTTGCAGCAGCGCGTGTCGGGCATTTGTGGAGCGGAGTCTGCTATCCAATCCATCAACTCCGATGGAACCGTGATCTGCGAAGATGACGATAATACCACTTACACTGCCGGGAGCGGCCTGCGGCTGATCAGCAGCGAGTTTAGTCTTCAAGGCAGCTATGCCCTGCCGCAAACCTGCGCTAACGGGCAGTACCCATCTTGGGATGATTTTGGCTCCCGGTGGGGGTGCGCCACTGCAAGCAGCGGCGATATTACCGGCGTCACCGCCGGGACCGGCCTGACTGGCGGCGGAACGAGCGGCAATGTCACCATTGATGTTGACTTTGCCGGTACCGGCAGCGCCGAGACCGCCGCCCGCAGCGACCACGATCATTGGGGCGGCGACTGGAGCGGCAGCGGCGTCGGGTTGACCCTGTCGGGCGGTTCCACCGGTTTATCCGCCGGCGGATCGAGCTACGGCGTTTCGGCGCAAGCCTACGCCAGCAATGGAAACGGGGTACGCGGTGTATCCCTTGCCACCACCGGCGTGAGCAATGGCGTGACCGGCACCAGCAATTCTCCCAACGGAAGCGGCCTTTACGGGCAGAATAATGCCACATCCGGTGTAGCGTATGGCGTCTACGGGCTGACGCTCTCTTCAGCCGGGGCAGGCGTTTACGGCCTGGCTTCGGTCGCCAGCGGCGCGAACTACGGCGTCTACGGCCTCTCCAATTCGACCCAGGGATACGGTGTTTACGGTTACACCGACGCCCTCAGCGGCTCAACCTTTGGCGTTTACGGTCTGGCAGCTTCCACCAATGGGCGCGGCGTGTTTGGCTTCGCTAACGCCGCCAGCGGATACGCTTACGGCGTCGAAGGGTTGTCCGCTTCCACCGATGGGCGCGGCGTGGTCGGCAACGCAACCGCTACGACTGGAATCAACTACGGCGTGTATGGCGCTTCTGCCTCGGCGTCGGGTTACGGCGTGTATGGTTACGCCAGCAGAACGAGCGGTACAACCTTTGGCGTTTTGGGCGAAGCGGCCTCGTCGAACGGCTTTGGCTTGTACGGCAAAGCGCCAATGTATGGCATCTTCGGGATGGCTACTGCGACCACCGGCAGCACGTATGGCATCGAGGGTCAAGCCGCCTCCACCGAGGGGCGCGGCGTCGTCGGCTATGCAAGCGCCGCAAGCGGGGTGACCTCCGGCCTCTACGGGATGGTTCAATCCCCCGAGGGGCGCGGCGTGTACGGCGTCTCGTTCGCAACCACTGGCGAGAATTATGGCGTATATGGCACGAGCTACTCGACCCAGGGTTACGGCGTCTGGGGCCAGGCGGCGAATTATGGTGTGTACGGCAAGGCGACCAGCGGCGCAACTTCTTACGGTGTCTACGGCGAGGCATCCTCGACGACTGGCGGGGTGGGCGTGTTCGGCATATCGCCGCACTTCGGTCTTTACGGGTATTCAACCGGATCGAGTGATTGGGACGCGGGCGTGCATGGCGTCGGCCAGGCCACGGGCGTGGAAGGTTTCACCAATGTGACCTCGGGCGAGGCTTACGGCGTCTTCGGCCAGACGGAATCGAGCGGCGGGATGGGTGTGTATGGCTCGTCACACTCACGCGCCGGCTACGGCGTCTACGGTTACGCCGACGCATCCACCGGAACGACCTACGGCGTGTACGGGCAGGCCGACTCCGCTTCGGGCTTTGGCGGGTATTTCTACAACTCGACCGGCGGCGTGGGGCTGCGCGTCGAGAGCAGCAGCGGCAATCACCTCGAAGCCTGGAACGGCGCCGACCGCGAGTTCTACATCTCTCAAACCGGCGAAGTCTACGCGGATGGCACCTTCCACACCCCCGCCGCCGATTACGCCGATCTGCTGCCCGCTGTTGCCGGACTTGAACCCGGCGATGTGCTGGCGGTCGGCCCGGATGGGAAATTGACCCTCAGCACGCTGGCTTACCAAAGCAATGTAGCAGGCGTCTACTCCACTCAGCCGGGTTTCGTGGGCGGCTCAGATGACGATACATCTGGCACAGTTCCTCTAGCGATGGCAGGCGTCGTGCCGGTGAAGGTCAGCGCCGAGAATGGGGCCATCCAGCCCGGCGACCTGCTCACCGCCAGCGACACCCCCGGTTACGCCATGAAAGCCAGCCCGATCACCGTCAACGGCGTCACCTTCTACCCCAGCGGCGTCATCATCGGCAAGGCATTGGAAGGCCTCGACAGCGGGACCGGCGTTATCCTGGTGTTGGTAACGCTTCAATAAAAGTATTGAAAAGACCTCACAGGTTCCAAAAACCTGTGAGGTCTGCCACGACCGGAGGAAATGACCATGAACCGCAAGATCAAAACAATCGCTATCATCGTTGTTCTGGCGCTGCTGGTAAGCTTTGCGGGCGCTTCAGCCCAAAATGGCAATGCGTCGCCGGGCGGCGGCGGCTCGATGGGGACGGCCTTCACCTACCAGGGCCGCCTCAGCGATGATGCGGGAAACCCGCTGGACGCCGTCTGCGATTTCCGTTTCACAATGTGGGATGCTGATCTCGATGGGAGTCAGATCGGCGCAGAGAGCCTGGCCTCAGGGGTGACCGTCTCCAATGGTTACTTCACCACCGTAGTCAACGATACCGAAGAGTTCGGCTATGACGCTTTCACCGGCGATGCGCGCTGGCTCGAAATCGGCGTGCGCTGCCCGTCTGGCAGTGGCGATTACACCACACTCACCCCGCGCCAGGCTCTCACCCCTGCGCCCTTTGCCAGCTACGCTCTTTACGCCCCTTGGGGTGGGCTGATGGATATCCCCGCAGGCTTCGCCGACGGCGTGGACAATGACACGACCTACACCGCCGGAAGTGGATTAGCGCTTGTCGGGACCGAGTTCAGCGTCACCGGCGCGCCGTGGAGCGGGCTGACCGGCGTCCCGGCCGGCTTCGCCGATGGGGTAGATGATACCGGCTCAGACTGGCATCTCACCGGCAATAGCGGAACCAACCCAAACTCGAATTTCATCGGTACCACCGATAATCAGGTATTGGTCTTCAAGGTGAACGGCCAGATTGCTTTCCGCCTGGCGCCGGTGGATAATACCGTGTACAGCCCGAATATCATCGGCGGCTACTGGGGCAACAGCGTGACCGCCGGCGTATATGACGCGACCATCAGCGGCGGCGGCAACAACAACTACCCCAACCGCGTTACCGACGACGGCGGCGTGGTAGGCGGAGGGCGGGATAACCAGGCGGGGGATGGCATCGGCACGACAAGCGATGCTGAGTTTGCCACCGTGAGCGGAGGCATGGGTAACACAGCTTCCGACTTTGTCGCCACCGTGGGCGGGGGCAACGGTAATACTGCCAGCTCGACCAGCGCCACCGTTGGCGGAGGCTACCAGAATATCGCCGGCGGCGGAAGCTCCACCGTGCCAGGCGGCAGGAGGAATACCGCTAACGGCTCCTCCAGTTTCGCCGCCGGACACTATGCCGAGGCAGCCCATGACGGCGCTTTCGTGTGGTCGGATGCGTCCACAACGATCACCTTTACTTCCAGCGCAGTCAATCAATTCCTGATCCAGGCAGTAGGCGGCGTGGGCGTCAATACCAACGACACTGTGGCAAATGGCCTGACCGTGAATGGACAAGTGATTGCCGGTGGAACGGGCTTGCCATCGGGCGCTTCGGAACCCTTCGTCTCGCGCGGCAGCGCCTCTGGCATCAGCATGGATGACCGCTTGAGTAGCGCAAACCCGCGCTGGGTCATCTACCCATACGGTCACTCGTTACGTTTTTATTCCGATGGCGCCGACCGTTTCAACGTCAACACCCAGGGCATCGTCTATATTGGCGGCTTGGGGGCGGCTGGCAGCACCAGCCTGTGCCGGAACGGCGCAGGGCAAATTGCCACCTGCTCTTCCAGCGCCCGTTACAAAACCAACATCGTCCCGCTTGCCCTGGGACTAGATACCATTCTCGATCTGCGCCCGGTCACATTTGACTGGAAAACCAACGGCGAAGCCGACCTTGGTTTCGTGGCTGAAGAAGTTGCCAAGTTATCGCCTTTGCTTGTCACGTATAACGGGGATGGGCAGGTCGAGGGCGTCAAGTACGACCGCGTCAGCGCCGTGCTGGTCAATGCCATGCAAGAGCAGCAACAGCAGATCGCCGCCCTCGAGGCTCAAAATGCAGCTCTCGAAATGCGCCTGGCCGCGCTGGAACAGGGAACAGCCTCCAACGCCTCGCCGCTCGCTGCCCCCTGGCCGTGGCTCACCCTGGGGGCCGTCTTGCTCGGCGGCTTTGCCATCGTGTGGCGGGGCAAACGCACCGCCAACGCATGAACCCAAGTAAAAATTGAGGCATCTCATGACCAAACAAATTCGATTTCCTCGAACGAAGCGTTTCGTCCTCTTGCTGGCAGTTTGCGCCCTGGCTTTTGCGGCAGGCACAGGAGCCGTCTATGCCCAGGCCACTGGTTTCGATCTCTCGTGGTGGACGGTGGACGGCGGCGGGGGAAACAGCACGGGCAGCGGATACGCTCTCTCGGGTACCATCGGCCAACCGGATGCCGGAACCCTCTCCGGCGGTGATTACCAGTTGCAGGGCGGGGTCTGGGGCGGCGGCGCGGCCAGCGTCATCGAACAAAACAAGCTTTTCCTGCCATTGGTGAGACGCTAGAAATGGTTACCAAAGGAGAACACCCCATGAGCCACAAACGAACCCTCGCCATCCTGATCGTCCTCGCTGCGCTGCTGGTAAGCACAGCAGCAGTTTCGGCCCGCCCGGCAGCCCTCTCCGGCCCGATCGGCCCCGGATTCACTTACCAGGGCCGCCTCAGCGATGACACAGGCAGCCCGCTCGACGCAACCTGCGATTTCCGCTTCACCCTGTTTGGCTCAGAAGTTGATCTGACCCCCGTTGGCGCAGAGAGCCTGGCCGCGGGCGTCGCCGTGACTGAGGGCTACTTCACCGCCTCGGTGAACGGCGCCAACGAGTTTGGGGATACAGCTTTCGTTGGCGAGCCGCGTTACCTGGAAATCGGCGTGCGCTGCCCCTCCGGCAGCGGCGATTACA
>DYIZ01000077.1 GCA_020723385.1 Candidatus Aquidulcis sp. | reverse complement strand
CAGCACAGTATAGATCGTGCCGATCTGCCTGCCCCAAAAGCCGCCCCAATACCAACATGCAAAAGAAATCAGCGCCAGCCCGTAAAGTGGGAGCAGCACGCCCCGGCGCTGGCGGGCCGTCCCCAATGCAACCGGGAAAGTCAGGTAGTGGTGGAGGATGAGCGGCGCGGCAAAATATAACGCAGCAACGCTCAGGTGGATGGGCCAATAATCAAGCCGGGCGTTCAGGTTGGCCATCGGGGCCAGCAGACAAATGGCAATAGCCTGCCCGGCGACGAAGATGATGCGGATTTCACTGCGCTGGAAGCGCCGGATGAGCAGCCACAGGCTGCTGATCCAGTAAGCCAGGGCAACCAGCACGGCGCTGGTCAAGTAAGGCCAGTTGTACCGCGCCAGCGGGTATATCGGCAATTCCAGGGTGAACGCCTCGGCCCCGCGCTGAATCTCCAAAAAGGATACCCCGATGGCGAAGGTAGTGCGTTGATCGAACCGGACGCCGTTCACCGCCAGGATGACATCCCCCTCCCAAAAGCCGGAATAATTGGCCGATGATTCCATCGGTACATCCTGGATGACGCCGGTCGCCCAATCTACCGTGAAATCAAACGCAGGCGTGCGGTACTGATCCACGATCTCATAGGCGACCAGCGCCGGGATTACCAGCGCCAGCAAGGCAAAGGCGATGGGCGCCAACCAGGCCAGACCGGGCGTTTTCGAGGGTTTAGAGGCATTATCCTGCATCGGGCGGCTCTGCTCGAGGGGAAGACCTCACAGGTTTTGAAAACCTGTGAGGTCTGTGTACAACTTTAGAGCGAACATATTGATCTCCTCCATAATTTTTCGCTTGAGATTTCAAAGCTCAATCGCCTTAAATGGGATGCGAGGCTTCAGCCGTGCTATCTGCGGCAGCACTGATCAGGGTAAAACTCGAAGCCCAGGGGCAAACGTTATGTTTCGGATTTATCCCCAGCAGGGGGAAGCTCCACCAATCCCTCTCGGAAAGCATACAGCATCGCCTCGGTGCGTGAAGACAATCCCAGTTTGCCATAGATGTTGCTGACGTGATTCTGCACCGTACGCTTGGCGATGACCAGTTGTTGGGCAATGGCGGTGTTGTCGAGGCCCTGCCCCAGAAGGCGCAGCACCTGAATCTCGGCGGGAGTCAAATCAGCATGGGATGCCGGGATCTCCGCCGGGGTGCGGTTGATAGCGGCCTGCACCACCTGCGAGGCCACCGCCGGGCTGAGCCAGCTTTCCCGCTTCGCCGCGGCCCGCACGGCGTTAGCCAGAGTCTCCAGAGCTTCGTCCTTGAGCACGTAACCCACTGCGCCGCATTCCAGCAGCGCCATCACCACCTGCCGGTCGTGGTGCGCGGTCAGGATGAGGATGGCGCTATTCGTGTGCTTCTGGCACAATTGCCGCGCCACATCCAACCCGCTGATGTCGGGCAAGTTGACATCCAGCACGAGCACATCGGGGTGATGCGTCTCCGCCAGGCGCAGCGCATCGGCTCCAGTGGCCCCCTCGGCCACCACGCGCAGATCAGGCGCGGCTTCCATCACAGCCCGCATCCCGGCTCTCACAATGGGGTGATCGTCTACCATGACAACGGTAATCATCCTGGCTCCTGCCCAGATCGTGAGTCCCATTATCGCGTAGATTTACCAGCAAAGCAACCACCCTTCAGTAATAACCAGAGATTCAAACGATAGATCCTATATCTCCGGTTTGTTACACCCTTACAAACTCGCTGCGGCTATTGTCAATATCGCCCAAACAAAAACCATTCTCATTATGTATGCAACAGACATCTCACCTTTTTTATCGCGAGATCTCCATCTAATCAATTTTCAATATTGTCGGTCTTTTTGTTACGCCCATCATTCCTCCAACAACATCCAAGGGCCTCAAACAGAAAATGACTGCCACCGTCAAACATCTCAGCAATTCTCATCATGTCATCGTTGCGAGCGTTCTTCAGCGAAGCAGCCCCGCATTTGCCACAATGAGGTTGCTTCGCTCGCGAAGTACACCCACTTGCAATGACAAAATGCGAGTAGCTGCACTAATGCAGAATTACCGGGAATTTGAAGATGGTATGTGCTGAGCACATATCATCTTCAAATTCCCGGTAATTTCCAATCAAGAGGCAGGGTCTACAGCCCGTAGATCTGCCCGTATTTGGTTTCCAGGTAGCGCATGTACGGATCGGGATTGATCTTCGACCCGGTGACTTGCTGCACCAGCTCCTGCGGCTCGAACTTCGAACCGTGCCGGTGGATCTTCTCTCGCAGCCAGCCCAGGAGCGCCCCAAACTCGCCGCCCCGGATTTGGTCGGGCAGGTTGGGAATATCGGCCAGGATACGCTCCCACAATTGGGCCGAAATCAGGTTGCCCAGGGCGTAAGTCGCAAAATAGCCCACCAGCCCGCTCGACCAGTGTACGTCTTGCAGCACGCCGTCAGCGTCGTTGGGGGGCGTCAGGCCCAGGTAATCCTTCATGTGGGCATTCCAGGCTTCGGGCAAATCCTTGATTGCCAGGCTGCCTTCCATGACCGCCATTTCCAACTCGAGGCGCAGCATGATGTGGAGGTTATAAGTGGCCTCGTCGGCTTCGACGCGGATCAGCGACGGCTTGACGCAGTTGATGCCTTTATAGAACGTATCCAGGCTGACATTGCCCAACTGGGATGGGAACATCTCCTGGGCGCGGGGATAGAAGTGCTGCCAAAATTCGTACGACCGCCCAACGAGGTTTTCCCACATGCGAGATTGGGATTCGTGTACAGCCAGTGAGGTGCCGCCTTCCAGCGGGGAACGATCCAGCTCGGGGGCGATACCCAGCTCGTAGAGAGCATGGCCGGCCTCGTGCATGGTACCGAACAGCGCCGAGCCGAGGTAATTGGGAACAACGCGGGTGGTGATACGGACATCGTTCACCCCGAAGTTGGTGGTGAAGGGATGCGGAGCCTTATCCTGGCGGCCGCGAGTCCAATCGTAACCAAACTTGGTGATGACTTCGACGCCGAAATCCCACTGCTTTTTCTCGTCGAAATGCAAATGCAGGAACGAGTCGTCCACCTGCGGGCGGGCGGCAATGGCTTTGATGAGCGCCACCTGCCTCGTCCGCAGCGCGCCAAAGATAGCCTTTACATCGGCAGATTTCAGCCCCGGCTCGAAATCGTCTAGCAGCGGGTCGTAAACGTGATCGTAGGGCTTGAACAGATCGGCGTAGCGCCGCCGCCAATCCATGATTTTTTCCAAATACGGCTGGAATTTGGAAAAGTCGTTGGCTTTACGGGCTTGCACCCAAATATCGTGGGCCGCACCGGTCAGTTGAGCGAATTCACCCACCATCGCCGGCGGCACTTTGGTGCGCTTTTCATAGCGGCGGGCGGTGACCTTGATCAGGCGGGCCGTGTCCGAATCCGGGTCAAGCTGGGCGGCATATGGCCCAAGCTCCTGGAGCAGCTTACCGACCTCATCGGAAGTGAATTTGATGTGCGACAGGCCAGCCAGGGTAGCCAGTTGATAGCTGCGGCCTTCGGCCCCGCCGGGCGGCATGAGACATTGCAAATCCCAGTGGAGGATCGAAGCGGCGTAATCCAGATCGGCGACTTCAGCGAGGATGGCTTTGAGTTGAGCGAGTTTTTCTTCCATTCAGCCGCCTCGCTACACGATCTTCCAGCGCAGCGTCTCGCCCCGCAGGCCAGCCAGCACCTCGGAGGCGATATCCTCGGCGGCGCGGGTTTGCGCCTCCTCGGTTTGCGCGCCGACGTGCGGGGTGGCAACCACGTTCGGGTGAGCGACGAGCGCCGTGAGACCGGGCGGCTCTTTAGCGAACACGTCCAAACCAGCGGCGGCAACCTGCCCAGAATCGAGCGCCCCAAGCAGGGCCGTCTCATCAACCACGCCGCCGCGCGCCGCGCAGATCAACCGCACGCCGCGCTTCATCTGGCCCAGCGTCTGCCCGTTGATCAGGCCGCGCGTCTCGTCGGTCAGTGGCACATGAATGGTGATGAAATCCGATTGGGCGAACAGATCGGCCAGGGCCACCGGCTCAGCGCTGCGCTGTTTGATAACGTCCGCCGGGATCAGCGGATCGTAGCCGATGACTTTCATGCCCAGGGCAGCCGCGCGCTGCGCCACAGCCCCGCCGATGTTGCCCATCCCGATCACGCCGAGCACCTTGCCGTTCAGTTCCACGCCTTCGAGCTGTTTCTTGATCCACTGTCCGGCCTTCATGGTGGAATCGGCCTTGGGGATCATGCGAGACACGGCGAACATCAGTCCGAGGGTCAGCTCGGCAACCGCCAGCGAGGTGGACTTGGGGGCATTGACCACACGCACGTTGGCTGCGGCCGCGGCCTTGAGGTCAATATTGTCCACACCTACCCCGGCGCGCCCAACGATCTTGAGTTTTTTGGCAGCGGCGAATACTTCGGGGGTGACTTTGGTGCGGCCGCGTACGATCATGGCGTCATATTCGCCGGCGACTTTCAGCAAGTCTTCGGCGGTGATGTCGTTCAGATCGTCTACCTCGGCGGCAGCACGTAAAATGGCCTGCCCATTCTTGTGCAGGCCATCCGTCAAAAGGATTTTGAATTGGCTCATGGTGGTCTCCAAAAGTGAATGTGTCGGTCGGTTTGAGTGAAAATGGGCGCAAAAACCCCACGTCTCTATTTTACTACAGTGTTCAGGCAAGAGTTGGCAAAACCGTGATAGACTCGTCGCTGGAGAAGCGCATATGAATACGACTACCCCCTTCATCGTCATCCTCGTCACCGTCCCCTCGAACGAGGTCGGGCGGCAAATCGCTGCCGCGCTGCTCGAAGGACGTCTGGCGGCGTGCGTCAACATCACCGCCCCGCTCCGCTCGCTGTACACCTGGGAGGGGACAATCCACGACGACGAAGAGCTGCTGCTCATCGTCAAAACCCGCGCCGAATTATTCGAACGGGCCGCCGCAGCCGTGCGGGCTGCACACCCCTACCAGGTTCCCGAGATCATCGCCCTGCCGATTGCAGCCGGCTCGGAGACGTATTTGAAATGGATTGAGGATGTGACGAGTGAGCTATAACTTCGACCATTGTCCCGAACGAAAAGGCACCGACAGCGTGAAATGGCGCCAATACGACGAAGATGTGCTGCCCTTATGGGTAGCCGACATGGATTTCGTCTCCCCCGAGCCGGTGATACGCGCCTTGCAGGAGCGCGTGGCGCATGGGGTTTTCGGCTACCCGGTGAGCGCCGGAATCCATTTTATCAAAGGTAAAATACCCCTGGTCGAGCTGCTCGTCGAGCGGATGATGACCCGCTACGGTTGGCGCATCCAGCCCGAAGACGTCGTCTTCATCCCCGGTGTCGTCACCGGTCTCAACCTGGCCTGCCACGCCTTTGGGGCTGGCGGCAGCGTTCTCGTCCAGCCGCCGATCTACCCGCCCTTTCTGGCTGCTCCTCGCGAAGCAGGTGCAACCCGCCAGGAAAATTCCTTAATTCGCCTGGCGGATGGCACCTACGAGATAGATTTCGACGCTTTCGAGGCGGCCATTAAACCAAACACGCGCCTGTTCCTGCTGTGCAACCCGCACAACCCGGTGGGGCGCGTCTTCCGCCGGGAGGAGCTATCCCGCCTGGCCGAGATCTGTCTGCGGCATAAAGTCACCGTTTGTTCGGACGAGATCCACAGCGACCTGGTTTTCTCCGGCCACCGCCACATCCCCTTCGCCTCACTCGACTCTGAAATCACCCAGAACACGGTCACCCTGCTTGCCCCCAGCAAAACCTTCAACATCGCCGGGCTGGAGTGTTCCATTGCCATCATCCAAAATCCTGAGCTGCGCTCAGCGTACCGCCATGCTCAAAAGGGTCTGGTGGGCTGGGTCAACCTGATGGGCTGGGTTGCGGCTGAGGCGGCCTATCGCGACGGGCAGGAATGGCTCGACCAGTTGCTCGTTTACTTGGAAGCCAACCGTGAATTTCTGCTCGACTTTGTGGCGCGTGAATTGCCTGGGGTAACGATGGCCCGCCCCGAAGGGACTTACCTGGCCTGGCTGGACTGCCGCGCCAGCGGGATTCCCGGCAACCCGTATGAATTTTTCCTCGAAAAAGCGAGAGTGGCGTTAAACGACGGAGCGACCTTTGGCTCGGGGGGCGAGGGCTTCGTCCGGCTGAATTTCGGCTGTCCGCGTGGCACGCTGACCGAAGCGCTGGAGCGGATGAGGTCAGTTATCCAGTGATACAGTGAGCCAGTGTTTCAGTGATTCGGCAAACGGCAGCACACTGAATCACTGAAACACCGGATAACCGATTCACTCGTACCTCAACGCTTCCACCGGCTGCAAGCTGGCCGCCCGGTTGGCGGGGTACAGCCCAAAGAATAGCCCTACTGCCGTCGAAAACAGCGTCGCCAGCAACACGATATCCACGCCGATGCGGGGGGTAATGGGTGTGCCGGAAGCAGCAGCGATGCGTCCCACAACAAAACCGATCAACCAACCCAGGCCGATTCCGATCACCCCACCAATCAGGCTCAACACCGACGATTCCGTCAGGAATTGGATCAGGATATCGGATTTGTGCGCCCCTAAGGCCTTACGCAGGCCGATCTCCCGCGTGCGCTCGGTAACCGATACCAGCATGATGTTCATGATGCCGATCCCTCCCACCAGGAGGGAGATTCCAGCGATACCTCCCAGAAAGATGGTCAGCACTCCCGTAATGGTGCCGGCCACCCCCAGGATGTCCTGCTGGGTCATCACAGTGAAATCATCTAAACCGACTTTCGTGCGATGACGCGTGCGTAAGATCTGGGATATTTCCTCTGTAGCGCTGGGTATGGCATCGGCGCTGACTGCCTGGACAAAGATAATGTCAACCCGTTCGCGATTATTGCGGCGGATCAGCCGGTCGCGGGCTGTGGTCAGCGGAACCAGCACGGAGGTATCCTGGCTGCCGAAGGAGGATCCACCCTTCGATGCCAGTAAGCCAATCACACGAAATGGCTGGCCGTCAATGCGGATCGTTTCACCAACAACTCCTTCTTTGCGTCCGAACAGCTTATCCGCAGTATCAGGCCCGATCACAGCGACCGAAGCGCTTCCCAAGATTTGAGCTTCTGTGATGAAGTCGCCCTCAGTCACTTTCTCATTCCGAACAGAACTGTAGGCAGGCGTGACACCCATAATCGAGACATTGGTGCTTTCTCTGCCGTAGGTAATTTCGCTATTTCCTTGAATGACCGGCGCAACCGCAACAACCGATGGCGCTGCCAGGGGGTCAGCAATCGCATTGGCATCGAGTAGCGTCAGCGGTTTCGAATTACGCACTTCCTCTGTCATGTTGCCGGAGAAAACGAACATGAGGTTGGTGCCGATTCCCTGGATAGAGTCGGTGATCGAGCCTTGCGCGCCGCGCCCGATGGATACCATCGCAATCACTGCCGCTACACCGATCACGATCCCCAGGATGGTTAATGCTGAACGCAGCTTATTCGCCGATAAGCTTTGCAGCGCTTCGATAAAAGACTGCCCGAAGTTTTTCATGGCAGCACCTCCACCTGCCCATCGCGTATGCGAATGGTCCGCTGGGTCTGGTCTGCAATGTCAGGGGCATGGGTCACAATGATCAGCGTTGTGCCGCGTTCGCGGTTAAGATTGAGCAGCAATTCCATGATCTCCTTACCCGATTTCGTATCCAGGTTGCCGGTAGGTTCATCGGCCAGGATGATCGCTGGCTCATTGACCAGGGCGCGAGCAATTGCCACGCGTTGTTGCTGTCCACCCGAGAGTTCATTCGGGCGATGGTGAAGGCGGTCAGATAGGCCGACCGCTTCCAGTGCAGCCAGAGCACGCGCCCGGCGATTGCCATTGCCTCCCGCGTAATGGAGAGGCAATTCCACATTGGCGAGAGCAGACGCCCGAGAGAGCAGGTTAAAGCTTTGGAAGATAAATCCAACCTTCCGGTTGCGGATTGTTGCCAGTTGATCGTCTTTTAAATCTGACACATGCTCCCCATCCAGAACATATTCTCCAGAGGAAGGACGATCCAGGCAGCCGATGATATTCATCAGCGTGGATTTTCCCGAGCCAGACGGTCCCATAATGGCTACCACCTCGCCGCGGGCAATTTGCAGCGAGACGCCGCATAAAGCATGCACCTCGACTTCGCCCATTTTGTAAACCTTGGTCAGGTTTTCAGCAGTGATAACATGATCACTCATGAAAAGCCTCCTAATTTCCGCCAAACATCATCCCGCCGCCGCCTGGTCCTTGGAATAGATTGACCGTCGGATTCAAGATAATTAAATCGCCAACTGCCAGGTCGCCATCTACCACTTCGCTCACTGTATCCGAGGATGCCCCCAGTGTGATTTCGACAGCGGTGGGTAATCCATTCTGGAGCAAGTACACCACCCGCTTCCCATCCAATACCCGCACAGCACGGTTCGGGATGAGCAAGACATCTACCAGCTCGTTGACTGTGATATTGACTGCGGCCGTCATGCCGGGCTTGACATCCTCATCAGGATCGGTCAGCTCGACAGTAACATTGAACGAGACGACGCCTTGCGCGATCGTGCCAACTTCCCCAACTTCGGTGACAACGCCATGATATTCCTTACCCAGGATGGCATCAAAAGTCAAAAGGACCGGCTGTCCAACTTCAATCTGATTGATGTCCACTTCAGCAATCCCGACCTCCACCAGCAAACGCGAGAGGTCATCCAACTGGAAAGCTGCCCGCCCTGGAGTAGCCTGGTCGCCGGGCATCGTATCAACCTGGGTAATCGTTCCGGCAAACGGCGCGGTGATGTCCACCTGATCGAGGGTGGCCTGCGCCAGCTTGATGCGTGTTTCAGCGATGGTGATGTCATCTTGGGTTGGGCCGCTATTGAGCGTGTCGAGCGCTTCTTGCGCATCGGCCACGCGTTCCTCTGCCAGCGCCACATCCACCGGATCAGGATTCTGGAGATCATCGCGGACTTTTTGCGCGTCGGCGAGCTGCGCCTGGGCGAGCGCCAGACGAGTCTCCGTTTCAGCAACCTCTTCCGGGTCTGCGATGCCCAAATACCAGTTGAGAGTAGCCAGGGCGCGATCACGGGCCGTCTTAGCGCCTTCGAGATTGCTCAACGCCTGCGCTTTGGCTGCGTCTTCACTCGAGTTACCGGGCGTGTTATTGTAGATTCCCTGCATGGCATCTACGTGCTCCTGGGCAAGCAAGTAATTGGCGCGGGCAGAATTGATCTGCGCCTGGTCGCCACGCGCATAAGTCAACCGGTTGACATCGCGCTGGGCGGTGTCAACGGCATCCTGGGCATCGAGGACGGCCTGGTCAGCCTGCGCCAGAGCTAAATCCGATGGGGTGAGGAGGTTATCGAGCGCTGTTTGCGCATCCTTCAACGCCACTTCGGCCTGGGCAAGCTTCAAGGCCGACGGGGGTTCGAGCAGATCGTCGAGGGCGTTCTGGGCCTGGATCAGATCAGCCTGGGCCTGAACGATGCTTTGCGGCAGGGACATCGGGTCAAGCTCTGCCAGCACCTCATCGGCTTCGACCTGATCTCCGAGGTGGGCTTTCACCATGCCGACAGTACCGTTGATCTGCCAGGTGAGAATGGCAGTCTGATTCGAGCGCACGGTGCCGGTCGCGCCAACGGTCGAGGTTAAATCGCCGCGGGATGCCGCGACAGTCTGCAGGTTAGTTATCGCAGCGGCGTTTTGCTGCTGCCGCCAATAACGGAAGGCATAAAAGCCGCCAACGGCCAGACCGGCGAGAACTAACAGGGTAATAACGAGCTTGAATGGAAATCGGCGTTTCATAGATTGTTATCCTCCAACAATGGTTCGAGATTCCAGAGCTTGCCCGACCCAAAACGGGTGGCGACAACGGCTCCGGCGCCTAAACTGGCAAAAAGTATTTTGAAAATGATACCGACGTAAGGCAGCTCGGCAAATGGATACAGGATGAAAACCCCGAGCAGCAAGGCATATACCGGGGAGAGATGGGGCCACCCTGCCCGGTTGAGCAGAATCCGCCCGAGGGTGTACGACATGGCGATGATCCCCAGGTAGCTGCCCAAAATCAGGATAGCAGCCAGGGCAATCGTAACTGGAAACACCGATGTGCTGAAAGCTGCGCTGACGCCGATGACACCGGCAATCACGATGCTCAACAGCCCCAGGCCGGTTAGGCGCAGCAACCCCTTCAACGAAATCGAAAGGGCGCGGCTCATCCGCTGGATTGAGGTGGGGAACAAGTACAACACGAAAATACCGCCGATGGCCAGGGTAAATAGAGCGCTCAACGCTGAAACAACAGCAGGCGGGGGCTCATAGGCTGAATTATCACCTTCTGGCGAGGCAGCGTGTATCTCGGCGCGTAATTCACGCACGAAGCCTAATGGCTGGCGCTCGATCCACACGATCGCAGCCAGCGACAGGATCGAGACCGCCACGAGCAGCAGCAGCAGCAACCGCCAACGGTTTGTCAGTTTATCCATCACATCTCCTTACGCGGCAGCAATTTATCCATGACGATAATCGCAGCCAGGCCGAGAGCCAGCAATCCCAGCCAGACCGGGCCGCCCAATGAGGCGCTCAGTCCGCCCTGGGTCGTTTCCAAACCGGAAGCCAGCGCGTCGAGCAGCGAAGTCAGGCCAGACTGAAAGATTTCATACCAATCGAGCACCGTGGGCACGGCGGTTTGCGGCAAAACCAGCCGCTGAAGCACGGTCGCCAGGCGGGGGAGAGCCAGCCAGCCGCCTCCCAGGGCCAGGATGGCGCTCAGGGTCCAACGCACCCGGTCGGCTACGGTATTGTGTGCCATTTGCGCACGTCTCAACCGGATGGCGGCGTTGATCCTGGGAGCCAGGTCCCGCGGCGGGCGTTCACCGGGCATCTGCGCCAGCCAGTCATCTAACGGATGTCCTTCATCCGCCGGATGTCCTTCATCCGCCGGATGTCTACCATCCGCCGGATGTCTACCATCCGCCTTGTCGTGTATATCCATGTCAGCCATAAGCCTGTTCCTCCAACAACGAGCGCAGGTGATCTTTGGCTCGGCGTAAATGGGTGCGAACAGTGTTCAGCGGCAAATCGAGCGCGGCGGCGATCTCTTCATAACTCAGTTCAGCATCGTAACGCAGGGCGATCACCGCTCGATACGCTGATGGCAGCGCCGCTACCGCAGTCGCCAGGGCTTGCAGCGTCTCGCCGTGTTCCACTTGCCTTTCAGGGCCAGGCTCCGGCGAGGGTGCGGCCTGTGCTACGGTTTCCAACTCACCAAATTCGAGGAAGCGTGCCTTGCGCCACAGATCGCGCCCCAGGTTGACCGCAATCGTGACCAAATAGGGAAAGAACGGGCGATCATTGCGATAACGGGGGAGCGCCTGCCAGGCCCGCAGAAAGGCTTCCTGGACGATGGCTTCGGCCTCAGACGGGTCGCTGGTCATGCGCCGGATGACGCGGTACAGCTTTGGAGTGTGGGAAACGACCAGTTTCCCGAAGGCGTCGTCATCCCCGGCCTGGGCGCGGCGGATCAATTCTCGCTCGTCGGGCTGGGGCTGATTCATCGTCCACTCTGAGCACGTTCGTCGCTAGAATAAGTTTCACGCACAAAGAAAGATTGTATCCCAAAGGTATCAGAATAGTGTATACAAATGGGCAAGCGGGCAGGCAAGCTAATAAACAAATCAGCAAATAAACAAATGGGCAAATCGGCAAATCGGCAAAAAAAGCAGACCGGCAGCTTTCAGAGTTAATACTGTTTACGCGGGTAGAATATTCGGCCCAAAGCATAAAGGTTTCTGAAAATCCCTGCATGTAGGTATAATTGTCGCTGACCGCTGACTTCTGACCGCTGACCGCTTAAAACCATGCTCATCCACTCCACCCCCCAACTCATCACCCTCTCCGGCGGCCCGCAGCGCGGGCGTGACCTTGGCCGCCTGGGACTCATCGAAAACGGCGCAGTGCTCGTGCAAGGGGAGACCATCATCGCCGTCGGTACCACGAACGAGCTGCGCGCCGCCTATCCCGCTGAGCCAACCCTCGACGCATCGGGCCGCACCATCCTGCCGGGCTTTGTAGACCCGCACACCCACGCCATCTGGGCCGGCGACCGCGCCGCCGAGTTCGAGCTGCGCCTGCAAGGCAAAACCTACCTCGAAATTTTGGCGGCCGGCGGCGGCATCATCTCGACCGTGCGCGCTACCCGCCAAGCATCTCCCGAGCAGCTTTGCGCCGAGACGCGCCCGCGCCTGGCGCGCATGTTCGCCCATGGCACGACCACCGCCGAGGTCAAGACCGGCTACGGGCTGGAAACCGCCGCAGAGATCAAGATGCTCGAAGGCATTCTCGCCCTCGATGCTGAAGGCCCGCTGGAACTGGCTCCCACCTTCCTCGGCGCGCACGCCATCCCCCCCGAATTCAAAGGCGATCCTGACGGTTACACTACTCTCATTTGCAATGAAATGCTCCCGGCAGTCAAAACATGGTGGCAAACTCACGCACCTGATTACCCGATTACCTGTTTACCTGATACCAGTCTACCCTTCACCGACGTCTTCTGCGAAACCGGCGCGTTCACCCTCGCCCAATCCCGCCGAATCCTCGAGACCGCCAAATCGCTCGGTTTCCCCCTCAAAATCCACGCCGACGAGTTCGACAACCTGGGCGGGGCCTCACTGGCCGCGGAATTGGGCGCAGTCTCGGCTGACCACCTCGTCAAGACCTCCGCTGCCGACATCGCCGCCCTGGCCGCCGGGGATACCATCGCCGTGGGGCTGCCCTGCACCCCGTTCGGCCTGGCAGACCCGCAGTACACCCCCGCCAAAGCCATCCTCGAAGCGGGCGGGCTTCTGGCCCTGGCGACCGATCTCAACCCCGGCACCGCCTGGAACGAAAATATGCAGTTTGCCATTGCCCTGGCCTGCCGGTACATGAAGCTCACCCCGGCGCAGGCCATCGCCGCCGCCACCATCAACGCCGCCGCCGCCATCGGGCGCGCCGATCGCATCGGTTCCATCGAACCCGGCAAGCAGGCCGATCTGCTTCTGCTCGATGTTCCCGACTACCGCCACCTGGGCTACCGCTTCGGCGGTAATCTCGTCCACACCGTCATCAAAAAAGGCCGTGTGTACCCGGCGAAAGGCTGACCATGCACCCCCTCTTGATCCAGCTCACCCTCAACCAGCTTGTTCAAATCGCCATTTACATCATCGTTCTGGCGATCGTGTGGGCGGTTATCAAGGCCGTCCTCAAGCTGACCATCAAAATGTTCCTTTTTGGATGCGGCGCTATCCTGGTTTTGGGAGTGATCCTGGTCATCCTGCGCCTGTTTGGAAGCGCGTGACCCGTGGGTAAAATGCGCCAAAGCCACAGAGGACACTGACCAGGGAAGATTGCCCCAACCCCATGCCCACCATCGAATCAGCCCGCGCCTGGTACCCCCCCGCCGACGGGACGCACGGCTTCGACCACATCCTGCGCGTCTACCGCACCGCCGAACGCCTGGCCCTCGCCGCAGGCGCGGACATCGAGATTGTGCGCGCCGCGGCGCTGCTGCACGATGCCCAATCGCCTCATGGTGGTAGAGACGTCCCGGCGGGACGTCTCTACCCGCCGGAACGCCTCTACCACCACCATGATTCGGCGGCCTTTGCCCGCGAAATCCTGACCGCCGAAGGCTGGCCCGAGGAACGCATCGCCGCCGTGGAACATGCCATCCGCGCTCACCGCTTTCGCGACGATCGGGAACCGCCGCGAACCATCGAGGCGCAGGTGCTGTTCGATGCCGACAAACTGGATGCCATCGGCGCGATTGGCGTGGCGCGGGCGATAGCCTATGCCGCGCAGCACGGACAGCCAGCCTTTGCCGAGCCATCCGAGCAATTTATCGCCACCGGGCAGACTGCCCCCGGCGAGCCGCATTCGGCTTATCACGAATATCTGTTCAAGTTGCGCCATCTCAAAGATCGTCTCTACACAACCGCGGCGCGTGAAATGGCATCCGAGCGCCGCCAGCGCATGGCTGAATACTTCGCCTGGCTAATGGAAGAAACCGCAGAGTAGCAGACCCCAGGGGTTTCAGAAACCCCTGGGGTCTATTTTGTACCGCACTTGCACGCTGTCTCTATGCGTGCTATAATGCGGCGGAGTGGGACCCCTTTTACCCTTAAATTCCTGATTTCCCGAATTAACAATCGGCCCTTCGTTGCGACTTTCTGTCGCGGCGGAGGTTATCCCTCGTCTTACCCCACCATGCCCCAATAGAATAACAGAGACAATTGACCATGAAAGTCCTCGAACTCGAAAATGCACCTTTGGCCACCCTGCGGCAAATGGCCAGAGACCTCAACGTCACGAATGCCAGCCAGCTCAAGAAAGAGGATCTCGTCTTGCGTATCCAGCAAGCCGAGGCCGAACGCGAAGGCGTCGAATTGCGCGGCGGTATCCTCGAAATCATGAGCGACGGCGTTGGGTTCTTGCGCTCCGGCCATTACCAGCCCGGCCCGTACGATGTCTACGTGTCACAATCGCAAATCCGGCGCTACAGTTTGCGCACGGGCGATTTGGTTATCGGTCATGTGCGTCCGCCGCGCGAATCCGAGAAGCATTACGGCATGTTGAAGGTCGAAACGACCAACGGCATAGACCCCGATGAGGCGCGCTATCGCCCCAACTTCGAGTCGCTCACGCCGATCTTCCCGGAAACCCGCTTCGACCTGGAAACTGACCGCCATACACTCAGCACACGGCTCATCAACCTGGTATCGCCTATCGGGCGCGGGCAGCGCGGGCTGATCGTTTCACCCCCCAAGGCTGGCAAGACCACCATTCTCAAGCAAATCGCCAACTCGATTGCGGCCAAGTATCCCGATGTGCATCTGATGGTCGCCCTCATCGGCGAACGCCCGGAAGAAGTGACCGACATGGATCGTTCGGTGGATGCCGAGTGCATCTCGTCCACCTTTGATGAGCCGGTGACTTCCCACGTGCGCGTGGCCGAGATGGCTTTGGAGCGCGCCAAACGGCTGGTTGAGATCGGGCGGCACGTGGTCATTTTGATGGACTCGATCACCCGGCTGGCACGCGCTTACAACCTGGTGGTAAACCCCTCGGGGCGCACCCTCTCGGGTGGTATTGACCCCTCGGCGTTGTATCCCCCCAAGCGGTTCTTCGGCGCAGCCCGCAACATCGAAGAGGGCGGCTCGCTCACCATCATCGCCACCTGCCTGGTAGATACCGGCTCCCGCATGGACGATGTGGTCTACGAAGAGTTCAAAGGCACCGGCAACATGGAGCTTCATCTCTCCCGCCGGCTGCAAGAAAGGCGCATCTTCCCGGCCATTGATATCGAGCGTTCATCCACTCGGCGTGAGGAGTTACTCCTGGGGCCGGATCTCACCCCGCGTGTCTGGCTCATGCGCCGGATGTACGATCAGATGGTCACCGCACCCCCATATGGCGCCGGAATGGATCCCACCAACGCCACCGAGGCCATTTTACAACGGCTTCAACGGACAGAGCATAATATGATATTCCTGGAGACTCTCCACGAGGAGAAGTGATGAGCAAGAAAAACGCCTCAGACGAACGTACAACTGCTGGGGAGGGCAGTGCGAGCGTACGCGAAACTGGGGGGGATAGCAGGCTGCCCGCAAGCCTGTCGAAATCCGAACGATTGATCGTGTGGGGGGCGTGGCTGGTAGCATTTAGCCTGCTTCTGTGTGTGGTTTACCTGAGTTGGCAAATTCGCACAAAAGCCCAGGCCGCTACGGTCGAGACACCCGTCTTACCAACCCAAATTCTCCTGCCGACTGCCATACAAACGTCGGTAGTCGAGTTGCCCTTTTTCAGCCAGGACGAGTCGCTGGGGGCGATCCCGCGCCTGGCCTCGCTGCACACCATCATTCCCAACCGCCCGCGCCAGGATGTCGTGGATTACACCGTGAGCATCGGCGACTCGGTATTTGGTATTGCTCAAAAGTTCAGCATCAAGCCTGAAACGGTGTTGTGGGCCAATTACACGACGCTCAAAGACAACCCCGACAGCCTGTCTCCCGGTATGGCCTTGAAGATTCCGCCGATCAATGGCGTTCTGTACGAGTGGAAAGAAGGGGATACATTCCAAAGTGTCGCCGCCCAGTTCGAAGCCAAAGCTGAAGACATTTTGAATTGGCCTGGCAACGAGTTCGATCTGATCGAGCCGGAGGCCGAAAGCGGCCAACTGGTCATGGTCCCCGATGGGCATCGCGAATTCCAGCAGTGGATTGTGCCCGTCATCCCGCGCGGCAAAGCCGGCGTATCCAAGTCCGTGTATGGCCCTGGAGCGTGCGACGGTGGTTATGAGGGTCTCAACGGCACAGGGGCTTTCATATGGCCCACAGCCAGTCACTTCCTTTCCGGCAATGATTACTGGTCGGGGCATCTCGGGATTGACATCGCGGCAGGTGTTGGCGATCCGGTTCACGCTTCGGACAGCGGCGTGGTCGTCTTCGCCGGGTGGTCAACCGTCGGTTACGGGTACATGGTGATGATTGATCACGGTACGACCGGTTACACGACGCTCTACGGCCACTTGAGTGCGGTCAACGCCTCGTGCGGGCAGAGCGTGGGACAAGGGCAATACATCGGCGCAACCGGCAGCACCGGCAACTCCACCGGGTCGCACCTGCACTTCGAGGTGCGCTACCTGGCCGGGTTCCTCAACCCATATTACGTGCTGCCCGCGCCGTAGAGACGAGCGAGGCATAAAATCGTGATTTAGCCACAGAGTTCAGAGAGAATACGGAGAGTCACTGCATAGAAGATCAACTCGGAGTTCTCAGCGCTCTCTGTGGCAGAAAAGATATTCAATAATCCATTATTCATTGCGAGAGGAGCAACCTGATGTCCAAAGACAATACCGAACCGAAAGCCGAAGACCTGGCCTCGACCGAGAATTACGTTGCCTGGCGCGTCGAAGAACCGGATGGCGAGGTGACCTATAACCTCCAGCTCAACAATGTGACCATCAATTTCTTCGACGAAGAATGGGAAGAGTTCATGGAACTGGTGCGCGCCCTGGCTGCATTGCCGTAAGCGCAGTCCATCGAGGCTGGCCGCCATCGCAGGCGGCAGAAAGCGGGATTTCCGAGGGTGAAGGCTTTCGGAAATCCCGCTTTATTTTCTCTTGACCTGCAGGCTACACACTGGATTTCAGGACGCGAAAACTGGGGGCAGGATGGATCGCGTAACTGCCGCAATCCGCCGGAACGACCACGGTTTCGAATCGGCTTAACGGCCAAACCTGGCCGTCAGTCTGGATTTCGGCGCTGCCTTCGATCACCGTCAGAGCGTGGAAAGATTCGCCCTGGGTGTCGAGAGTGACCGGTTGTGTTTGGGCCGATAGAATTTCGAGGGTGAAATACCGCGACCGGCAGAGCACGCGCCGCTCGCCGTCAACCAACGGGGGCAGCAACCCGATGGGAGTCGCGGCCTGGGGGAGCGCCACCTGCAGCGACTTCTCGATATGCAATTTGCGCTTCTCGGTTTCCGGGCGGCCCCAATCGTAGACACGGTAAGTCAAGTCCGAGGTCTGCTGCACCTCGTAGAGCAGCAAGCCCGGCCCCAGGGCATGAATCGTGCCCGGCGGCATGTAAATCGTGTCGCCCGCCTTCACAGCGAGGCGCTGCGCCACGTCGAGAATGGTTTTGTTACGGATGGAAGCCGCCAGGGTATCGGCTGTGATACCTGCCTTTACCCCGGCGATGATCTGCGCGTCGGGCGCGGCTTCGAGTATGTGCCAGGCTTCGGTCTTGCCGAAAAAACCAGGCCCTTCGATGGCAGACGCCTGTTCATCGTTGGGGTGGACTTGCAGCGAGAGCCACTCGGCGCAGTCGAGCAGCTTGATAAGCAAAGGGAAACGACAGCCGGTCTGCTGGATGGCGCGCTGACCGAGCAGCGATGCCCCCTGCTCGCTGGCGATCTCTCCCAGGGTGCGACCCCTCAGCGGCCCGGAAGCGATGCAGTCTTCTTCGTAAACCACCCAGGCTTCGGAAGTCGGGACGATCCCAGGCCGAAGGCGGTCTCCGCCCCAAACGTAATCCCGATATTCGGGGGTCAATTGTAGAGGTTGGCAGAGCATAGTCTTCTCCAATCACAATGAGCGCGCTGAAGTGCACCCTACAAGCCGGTTCGTAGTCGGCGCTTCAGCGCCTGAAGTGGGTAAGCAGAGCGATAAGTATACCCCGCTGCCTTGAATCGCGTATTGACTTTTGTAAAAAGGGGGGTATACTTAACTTTGTTAGTCCATTGCACTTACAAAGCTCTCGCTCATCCCCCACAATCCATGAAAAAAGCCACCCAACAACAAACCAAAGAGCATAATCGCAACCTGGCGCTGAAGACCATCTTCGGCCATGCCAGCATCAGCCGGGCGGAGATTGCCCGCATCACCAGCCTCACGCGCACCACCGTCTCCGACATCGTCAGCGAGCTGATCGCCGAGGGGCTGGTCAACGAGATTGGCGTCGGCGAGTCCCTGGGGGGCAAATCCCCCATTCTCTTGAGTCTCGTCGAAGACTCACGCTGTTTGATCGGCCTCGACCTGGCGCAAAATCAATTCATGGGTGCGGTCGTCAACCTGCGCGGCCAGATCCGCAAAATGGTCACGCTGCCGGTGAACGATCGCCGCGGCGGCGAGGCGTTGGCGCTGGTCTACGAAATGCTGGATCAACTGATGCAAACCGTCTGCCAGCCGATGGTGGGTATCGGCGTCGGGACGCCGGGGCTAGTCAATACCAACGAGGGCGTGGTGGTCAACGCGGTCAATCTCGACTGGCAGGATCTACCGCTGGCCCACTTGCTGGAGGAGCGTTACCATCTGCCCGTTTCCGTGCTCAATGACAGCCAGGCAGCAGCTATGGGTGAGTACACCTATGGCGAGGAACACACCTCTGACAGCAGCCTGATCGTTATCAACGCCCGGCACGGCATCGGCGCGGGCATTGTCATCAATGGCCGCCTCTTCCAGGGCGACGGCGGCGGCGCAGGTGAGATCGGCCACGTGGTGGTCGCACCGGAAGGCGGCCTGCCCTGCCGCTGCGGCAATCGCGGCTGCCTCGAGACGGTCGCCAGCGCCCAGGCGCTTGTCAAACGCACGCAGATGCTCGCCAGCCAGACTGCCGGTACACAACTGCCCCACTCCCCTCAGTCTATCACCCTCGATGCCATCGAGCAGGCTTTCGCCGCCGACGATCCGCTGGCCCGGCAGGTGGTGCTCGACGCCGGGCGTTACATGGGATTGGCAATTTCCAGCCTGGTCGGGACGCTCAACATCCAGAAAATCGTTCTCACCGGCGACATGACCCGCTTCGGCGCAGCATGGCTGGAAGCCATCCGCAGCACGGTCGCACAGACAACGCTGGCCCGGCTGGCGCAAGGCACACAGGTCGAGATCGGGCAGTTGGGCGCGAACGGCGTCATCCTGGGCGCTTCGGCGCTGCTGGCGAACGATTACGCCCTGCTCTTCAAAAGATAAAAGGATAAACACCAAGGACACAAAGGAAGGCACAAAGATACTCTAACGAAAAACGGCGATTAACTAATATGTGCCCTTTGTGAGACCTTTGTAGCCTTTGTGTTTCAAAACTGTAGCGATTATTTGATATTAGCCAGAGCCTATGACAGAACCATTCACGCTGATCGCCCCAAAATTCATTCCTCCACTTGACGATAACTTTCGCCCGGCGGCGCTGGCAAACCAGGCTTTCCGCCGCGAAGCCGCCAAAATTGGCGTCCCGCTGGTGATCGGACTGGAACGCGATAACGGGAAAGTGTCGCTCTTCGAGACAGTGGTTTTCCCTGAAGGGCACCCGCGGGCCGCCGCCAATCTGCGCTACGTCGAGCGGCTGGTCAAGTTCCTGCTCTGGCAGCGCGGCGGGTACAAGGTTTACATCGGCGGGCCGCGCAGCATTGGGGATTACATTACACGCTGTTACGCCCCCGGCGGCGAGCGCCAGTTCGACTATCACTTCATGGGCGAGCAGGTTTACGAGCAACCCTTCACGGTTGTTGCCTGCGACCCTTCGGATGCGCCGCCCGCTTGCGAGACCGGCAGGCCCCTGGGGCGGCATCTCGACGGCTGCCGCATCGGCTTCGACCTGGGAGCTTCCGACCGCAAGGTCAGCGCGGTGGTTGACGGGCGGGTAGTTTACTCCGAAGAGGTGATCTGGGAGCCGCGCAAGCAGGCGGACCCCGAATATCACTATCGCGAGATCATGGCCGCGTTGCAATCTGCGGCGGCAATGATGCCGCACATTGACGCCATCGGCGGCTCCTCAGCGGGGATCTATATTGACAACCGCCCGATGGTGGCCTCGCTTTTCCGGGGTATCCCGCCGGAGCGGTTTGGCGAGATCAAACGCCTGTTCCTGCGCATCCGCAATGAGTTGGGCGTCCCGCTGGAAGTGATCAACGATGGCGATGTCACTGCCCTGGCAGGCTCGATGTCGCTCGAAGACAACGGCATCCTGGGCATCGCCATGGGATCCTCCGAGGCGGCGGGCTATGTGGACATGAACGGCCACATCATGGGCTGGCTGAGCGAGCTGGCCTTCGCCCCGGTGGATTACAGCCTGCAAGCCCCAGCGGACGAGTGGTCGGGCGACATCGGCGTCGGCTCGCAGTATTTCTCGCAGCAGTGCGTGTTCCGCCTGGCTCCCCGCGCCGGCATCGCCATCCCGGCAGGCATCACCGACGCCGAGAAGCTGGCTTTCGTCCAGGAAAAGCTGGAAGCCGGGCACAACGGCGCTGTTGCGATCTGGCAGAGCATGGGCGTCTACCTGGGCTACGCGCTGGCGCACTACGCCGATTTCTACGAGATACGGCACGTGCTCATCCTGGGGCGCTGCACCTCCGGGCGGGGCGGGAAGATGATCCTCGACGGGGCGGCGACCGTCCTGCGGGAGGAGTTCCCCAATCTCGCCAGCCGCATCCATATCCAACTGCCGGATGAGAAAAGCCGCCGCGTCGGACAATCCATCGCCGCGGCCAGTCTACCGGAAAGATTATAAAAGCTTGTAGAAACTTTCGCAGCTTACGAATTGAGCCTTTGCTTTTTATGCATGGATTTTGAAACACAAAGGATACAAAGGAATTCACGAAGGGCAGAAAGGTTTTAATCTATTTTCCTTTTTTTACCTTTGTGCTTCCCTTTTGTGACCTTTGTGTTTAATTCTTTTTGATTCTGGCTTCAACAGGAGTTTGTATGCAATTTCACCTCCCCACCGCTGAAATCTTCGTCCCCGACGAGCTGCCCGTCGAGCAGGCATTGACGCGCACCACCCATCTGGCAATCAGCGCCCACCAGGACGACATCGAGATCATGGCGGCCGCGCCGGTGCTGCAATGCTTCCAGCGGGACGATTTGTGGTTCACAGGCGTGGTGATGACCGACGGGCGCGGCTCGCCGCGGGATGACCTGTACAAGAATTATTCCGACGAAGCGATGCACACGGTGCGCTTCAAGGAGCAGAAAAAGGCCGCTGTCGTCGGCGAATACGCAGCCCAGGTGATGCTGGACTACCCCAGCCGGGCGATCAAAGACGGGAGCGACCTGCGCCCGGTGGAAGATTTGCTCGAACTGCTTGGGGTTGCCAAACCCAAGATCGTCTACACCCATAATCTGTCCGACAAGCATGACACCCATGTGGGCGCGGCGCTCAAAGTCATCGCTGCGCTGCGCCGCCTGCCGGAATCCGAGCGCCCGCAGAAAGTCTACGGCTGCGAAGTGTGGCGCGACCTGGATTGGATGTTGGATAGCGACAAAGTGTCCTTCGACCTGACCGCTCACGAGAATTTGCAGGCTGCCCTGCTGGGCGTGTTCGATTCGCAGATTTGCGGCGGCAAACGCTACGATCTGGCCTCGATGGGCCGCCGCCGCGCCAACGCCACGTATTTCGAGTCGCACGGGGTTGACGCGACCCTGGGGCTGTCGTTCGGGATGGATCTCACCCCTTTGATCCACGACCCCTCGATGGAGATCGCCCCGTTCGTGCAGGAATTCGTGGCCCGATTTTCACACGATATTGCCGAGCGGCTGAAACGAGTGAGTTAAGCAATATCCCCCCGTAGCATAGCCCCTTGTGGGCGTGTCTATGGGCAGGCCCAACGGGCACAAGGCCCTAGGCTACAGCAAAATTATACAGACTAACAAGGATTTAGACCCTAACTTGCCATCAATACCAGCGCAACGGAAATGGGAAAGGAGGCTCCCAGAAGTACAGCACGATTGATTTGCCCGTCAAATTTTTTCGACCAACCTGTTTGTGAATGACACATTTCTAAACCAAGTTTCAGGAGAAAGAAGGAGAATCAAGCTATGCGTACCAAGTTGTTTACCCTCGTAATTTTGATCAGCATCCTGCTGGGCGCTTGCACCGCGCCGACGACGGTTGCGCCAGCCACATCGGCGCCAGCCACGTCCGTGCCTGCGACCAAGCCCCCGGCGGCTGATGAGACCATCAATCTGAAGGTCTACGTGGTGGACTTCCAGGTAGATGCCACCGACAAATGGCTGGAAGAGGAAGTCGTGCCAGCCTTCCAAAAGCTGCACCCGAATGTGACCGTTGAGTTCATCTGGGGCAGTTGGAGCACCTTCGGTGAGTCGGTAGCCGGATACTTCGCGGCTGGCGACGGGCCGGACATCATCAACCTCGGCTCGGAGTTCAACGGGCTGTACGGCGATCAGTTGGCTCCGCTGAACAAGTACCTGGGCGAGGCTGCCTGGCCCGAGATCAAGAACTTCATCCCCGGCACGCTGGAGAATGCGTCATGGAAGGGCGAGCTGCGCGGCCTGCCGATCTTCGCCGCCCCGCGCTACGTCTTCTGCCGCAAGGACTTGATGGAAGCGGCGGGTATCACCGCACAGCCGACCGACTTCGCCGGCTGGGTAGATTTCGCCCAGAAATTGAGCACGATTGATGCTGCCACCAATTCACTGACCCAGCAGGGCTTCGTCCCGGTGGATGCTGGCACGATGGCTGACTTCCAGTGGTATCTCAACACCCTGTGGTCCATCGGCGGCACGCTCTACAAAGACGATGGCGTTACCCCCAACTTCGACTCCGCCGAAGCAAAGGCTGCTCTGCAGTTCAATTACGATCTCAAGAAAGCCGTTTACCCGGATGAGAACGTGGGCGCGCTGCCCGCCGGGCAAGGCTCCGTCATTGACGAAGGCCGCGGCGGCGTCTGCCTGTGGCACTCCGGTTGGGCTGCCCCTGCCCCCGATAGCGCCGTCTGGGAGAAGATTGACATCCAACCCTTCACTGGCGACCCCACCAACTTCCCCAACAGCAAACCCATCGTCGTCTCCTTCGTGGACTGGTGGTCCGTCCCAGCTTACTCCAAGAACGTCGAGATGGCCGCCGAATTCCTGAAGTTCGTCTTCTCCAAAGACAACAACTTCAAGTACAACCAGACCATGAACCTCATCCCCGCCCGCGTCGACTCCCAGACCGGCTACGTCCAGGATAACCCCGTCATGGCCCGCGAAGCCGAACTCGCCTCCCAGTACGGCTACGGCTACGCCGGCATCCTCGAACCCACCAAACTCCAGGAAATCCTGCAAAAAGAACTCGGTGCTTTCCTCACCGATCAGCAAGATCAGGCGACCACCCTCAAGAACATCCAGGAGCAGTACGCCCAGGCGCTCAAAGACGCGGGCTATTCTGCTGGCTCGGTGGTCATGCCCGAGACGCCGCCTGTCAATCTGAAGGTCTACGTGGTGGACTTCCAGGTAGATGCCACCGACAAATGGCTGGAAGAGGAAGTCGTGCCAGCCTTCCAAAAGCTGCACCCGAATGTGACCGTTGAGTTCATCTGGGGCAGTTGGAGCACCTTCGGTGAGTCGGTAGCCGGATACTTCGCGGCTGGCGACGGGCCGGACATCATCAACCTCGGCTCGGAGTTCAACGGGCTGTACGGCGATCAGTTGGCTCCGCTGAACAAGTACCTGGGCGAGGCTGCCTGGCCCGAGATCAAGAACTTCATCCCCGGCACGCTGGAGAATGCGTCATGGAAGGGCGAGCTGCGCGGCCTGCCGATCTTCGCCGCCCCGCGCTACGTCTTCTGCCGCAAGGACTTGATGGAAGCGGCGGGTATCACCGCACAGCCGACCGACTTCGCCGGCTGGGTAGATTTCGCCCAGAAATTGAGCACGATTGATGCTGCCACCAATTCACTGACCCAGCAGGGCTTCGTCCCGGTGGATGCTGGCACGATGGCTGACTTCCAGTGGTATCTCAACACCCTGTGGTCCATCGGCGGCACGCTCTACAAAGACGATGGCGTTACCCCCAACTTCGACTCCGCCGAAGCAAAGGCTGCTCTGCAGTTCAATTACGATCTCAAGAAAGCCGTTTACCCGGATGAGAACGTGGGCGCGCTGCCCGCCGGGCAAGGCTCCGTCATTGACGAAGGCCGCGGCGGCGTCTGCCTGTGGCACTCCGGTTGGGCTGCCCCTGCCCCCGATAGCGCCGTCTGGGAGAAGATTGACATCCAACCCTTCACTGGCGACCCCACCAACTTCCCCAACAGCAAACCCATCGTCGTCTCCTTCGTGGACTGGTGGTCCGTCCCAGCTTACTCCAAGAACGTCGAGATGGCCGCCGAATTCCTGAAGTTCGTCTTCTCCAAAGACAACAACTTCAAGTACAACCAGACCATGAACCTCATCCCCGCCCGCGTCGACTCCCAGACCGGCTACGTCCAGGATAACCCCGTCATGGCCCGCGAAGCCGAACTCGCCTCCCAGTACGGCTACGGCTACGCCGGCATCCTCGAACCCACCAAACTCCAGGAAATCCTGCAAAAAGAACTCGGTGCTTTCCTCACCGATCAGCAAGACCTGGACACAACACTTGCAAATATCCAAGCTGAGTATACGCAGGCGCTCAAGGATGCCGGCTATATCAAATAATACACGAGGATGAGCGGGTTGGATAGGGAATTCCCTATCCCAGCCCCTCCCACCCCTACCCTCCCCCATTTCAAAAGCAGAAATGGGGGAGGGGTTCCTCTCTCCCAGAATTGGAAGAGGGGTCAGAGGTGAGGGGATACCTTCTTCCAACGAGAATCGCAGGCGCATTGTTTTGAAGCAGGAACCACGAATATGACCGAAAATCCTTATTACTACACCTTAATCATGGCGTGCGCGACCGTGGGGTTTATCATCCTATCCAGCCTGCTGCTCGGCGGACTGGCGCGTCTGATCGCGAAGCTGTTCGGCCTTACGAAGGTAAAACAAGATAATACCTTCGCCGGCTATTTCTTCGCCGCGCCATGGATCGTGGGTTTCCTAATCTTCGTGGTAGCCCCCATGCTGGCCTCGCTGTACTGGAGTTTTACCAATTACCGCATTCCGAACGCCCCGGAATGGTTGTGGTTTCAAAATTACACGCGCCTGATCCTGGAAGACAAGGAATTCCGCAGCTCGCTGGTCAACACCCTGTTCCTGACGGTGATCGGCCTGCCGCTGCAAATCAGCTTTGCGCTGTTCCTGGCGGTTTTGCTCAACCAGAAGACGCGCGGCGAGCGCGTCTTTCGAATGTCCTTCTATCTGCCGGTGATCTTGGGGTTCAACGCCGCCGTGCTGCTCTGCTGGCGCTTGATGTTGAATGCCGGCAACGGCATCATCAATCAGATCATCCGCGCCTTATCGAACGGCTTTCTCCCGTTCAGTTATCTCAATCGAGCTATTATTTTTATCGTTGAACTCGTCAACGCCTTTTTTCTGGGAATCAACAATCAGAACTTTATCCTGCTGAACAAAGTGTGGGAAGCCGGTTTCCCGGCGGCTAACCGCGTCCCGATGTGGGTGCAAACCCCCCTGTGGTCCAAAATGTCGGTGATCATCCTCATGGTGTGGGGCTGCGGCTCGATGATGCTCATTTTCCTGGCTGGCCTCAACAACATCCCCAAGGAATTGCACGAAGCCGCCGAGGTGGACGGCGCGGGCAGTTGGATGCGCTTTTGGAAGATTTCTCTCCCACTCCTCACCCCGTATATCTTCTACAACACGGTGGTCGGCATGATCGCCGCGCTGCAAATCTTCGAGCCAATTTACGTGCTCTACCGCGACAACGCCACCTTAGCGCCGACCGCTTACTCGATGGTTTACTATCTCTGGCGGGCCACCTTCCGTTTCAACGAGATCGGTTACGGCTCTGCCATTTCCTGGGTCGTTTTGGTGCTCATCCTGATTGTCACCATCATCCAGTTCCGGCTGCAGAAGCGATGGGTGCAGTATGAACTGTATTAGGAGCAGGAAAGACCCTAAGGGTTTCTGCAAGATTATGGCCGCAAAATGATCTCTCCATGCACAGAAGCCCTGCTCATTGAGCATCTGATGAAAACCCTTAGGGTCTGTAATAGTGATAGGAGTCACTTATGAAACGAACGGCATTTCGAGTTTCCGGCAAAGTCATTCTGTACGTGGTGCTCACCTTTGCGAGCATCGTCATGGCTTTCCCCTTGTTTTGGATGATCGCCACCTCACTGAAGACCCTCCAGGAGGCCAACTCGCCGCAGATCATCTGGTTTCCCTCCAAAATTCAATTCGACGCGTACATCGCCGTCCTCGCTGACCCCGATTTCCTGCGTTCTTACTTTAACTCGTGTTTCTACGCCGCGCTGGCCCTGGTCGGCACGCTGATCTCCATCGCCGCCGTGGCGTATGCCTTCAGCCGGGTGGAATGGCCGGGACGTGACCTGGTTTTCTTCCTGATGCTCTCGACGATGATGATCCCCGCCCAGGCGCTGATCGTCCCGCAATATGTCTTTTTCCACCGGCTGGGCTGGATCGGCTCCTTCAACCCCCTGGTTATTCCCGGCTACTTCGCCGGCGGGGCGGCGATGGTCTTCCTCTTACGCCAGTCTATGGCGCAAATCCCCAAAGAAATGGACGAATCGGCATTCGTGGATGGCGCCAATCACCTGCAAATCTGGTGGGAGATCGTCTTGCCGCTGGTCAAAGCGCCGCTCGCCACCGTCGCCACGTTCCTGTTCATCGGGTATTGGAATAACCTGCTCGGCCCACTGATCTACACCCAATCGTCGAAAATGTACACGCTGCCGGTGTACGTCGCCCAACTCCTCAACATCAACAATCCCACCCAACCCTGGCCCACGATCATGGCCGCGGCGGTGCTGACCACCGTACCGCTGATGGTCGTTTTCTTCTTCGCACAACGCTATATTTTGGAAAGCGTCGTCATCACCGGGTTGAAAGGGTAATATCGAGACCCCTGGGGTTTTAAAAACCCCCGCGGTCTGAAAAGGCTATCTTCATGCGCTCATCGCTCCCCATCGAAGAATCTATCGGACAGCGACTCCTGCTGGCATTTGCCGGGAAAGACGCGCCATCCCCTGAGATCGTAGACGCTCTGCGGCGCTACAAGCCAGCGGGGATCACCCTCTTCCGGCACTTGAATATTGACGGCCCCGCCCAGGTGCGGGATCTGACCCAGGGACTGCAAACCCTGGCCCGCCAGGCCGGTTTGCCCCCCTTGTTGATCGCCGCCGACCAGGAGGGCGGGCAACTGATGACGATTGGTGATGGGACGACCCCCCTGCCAGGCAACCTGGCCCTCGGCGCGGCCGCCTCGACCGACCTGGCGCGCCAGGCGGGCGAGGTGCTCGGCGAGGAACTGGCCGCCCTGGGCATCAACGTCAATTACGCCCCCTGCTGCGATGTCAACGTCAATCCTGCCAATCCCGTGGTCGGCACGCGCGCCTTCGGCGAAGACCCGCGGCAGGTGGCCGAATTGTCGGCGGCGATGACCGCTGGGCTGCAATCGAAGGGCGTCGCGGCCACCGCCAAGCACTTCCCCGGCCACGGCGACACCGCCAGCGACTCGCATCACGGCGTGCCGGTCGTCCCGCACTCGCTGGATCGCCTGCGGGATGTGGAATTCCCGCCCTTTGCCGCCTCGATCCGGGCCGGCGTGCAGTTGTTGATGACGGCTCATCTGTCCCTGCCCGCGGTGGACGGACGCGACGATCTGCCCGCCACGCTATCGCCTGCCATCCTCCAGGGGTTGCTGCGCCGTGAACTGGGCTTCGACGGCGTGATCGTCACCGACGCGCTGGATATGGCGGCCATCCACCAGGGCGACGGGCTGGGGCCGGACGCGGTGCGCGCCGCCGCGGCAGGCTCGGATTTGCTGCTGCTGACCTCCAACCCGGACGATTGGCAGCGCGTGTACGCCAGCCTGCTGCAGGCCGCGCAAGCAGGCCAGCTCGATCCCGCCGGGCTGGAAGCATCATCCCGAAGAATTGCTGCACTCAAGGCTTGGCTGGCGGCGCACGCCTCGCAGCCCGATCTGAGTGTCGTCGGCTGCGCCGCGCACCGGGCGGTAGCCGACGAGATCGCTGGACGCTCGATCACCCTGGTGCGCGATCAAGCCCACTGGCTGCCGCTCCCGGTCAATTCCAGCCAGCGCCTGGCGGTCGTGCTCCCCCGGCCGCAGGATCTCACCCCCGCCGACACATCCTCGTATATCACCCCAAAACTGGCGCAAGAGATGCGCACCTTCCATCCCGCGGTGGACGAATTTATCCTGCCCCATGCCCCGCAGGAAGCCGACATCGCCGCGCTGCTGCCACAGTTACGCCAGTATTCGGCGGTAGTTGTGGGGACGCTGAACGCCTTTGCCCAGCCGGCGCAGGCCGCGCTCGCCCGCGCCGTGCTGCAAACCGGCATCCCGACCGTCGTCGCCGCGCTGCGTATGCCTTACGATTTGACCGCCTTCCCCGAAGCGCCGACTTACGTGTGTACCTACAGCATCATGGAACCGGCCATGCGCGCCCTGGCGCGGGCGCTGTTTGGGCAAGCCGCTTTCCAGGGGCGGCTGCCCGTTTCGATCCCCGGCCTGTACGCGGCCGGGCATGGTTTTGCGATCTAATGGAGTAAGCAAGTAGAAGTCGGATCTCCGGTTGTCTTCAAAGGCTGAATATTGTCATTCCGAGTGAAACGAGGAATCCCCAATGCAAAACATGAATTCGAGCCAATTCA
>DYIZ01000076.1:6139-29327 GCA_020723385.1 Candidatus Aquidulcis sp. | reverse complement strand
ATACAACGGCGATGGCAGAGCTGCCGACCCTTCTGCCAGCACTTCGATCGAAGCGGTCAGCATCATTGGCTGCCCATTCGAAGCGGGAACCGGCTGCCCCGCGCCATCAACCAGTTGCCATTTACCAGTGTGTTGCCCAGGCGCAGATGGCGCTGTGAGCGAGATGGACAGGTCAATGCTGGCTCCAGGCTGGATGGCCCCTGGAACGCCCATCCACTCCGGCCCGCCCATGCGTTCGCCCTCGACGAAGTGCAATTGGTAAGCAGTCGGCGTCCAGGCGCAGCTTCCGATGTTGCGCACGCGCCATACTTTGCCGAAAGGCTGCGGCGCTCCGAAGCGGGTCCCGGCTGGGATAGTCATATCGGTGGAATACTCGATGCCCGGCAGGCAGGCGGGCGCGGGCGGCTCGTCGGGCTGCGCGGCGCGCCAGGTGGGCCAGCGGTCAGTGTACGAGTTGTTGGTCAGCCGTAATTCGCCGCTTCCATCGGCGTTGATGACGTAGATTTCGTAGTTGCTATCGTTGTTGTTGTGCCGCTCGGAGGTGAACGCGATTTTCGTTCCATCCGGCGACCAGGCCGCGTCGAACTCATCGGACGGGTCAGTGGTCAACTGCCGGGCGCCGGTTCCGTCGGCGTTCATGATGTAAAGGTCGCTGCTGCCATCGAAAGTTGACCGGTAAACGATCTGGCTGCCATCCGGCGACCAGGCAGGCATCGTTTCGTTGATATTGGGCGTGTTCGTCAATTGAATTGGCGCGGAGCCGTCCAGGCTGAGGAGATACAGGTCGTTGATTTGATCTGCTGAAGACAGGTAAGCTGCGTAAATGATGCGCTTGCCATCCGGCGACCAATCGGGATCGGTGGCTCCCTCGGGGATGCCTGGCACCAGTGAGGGCGCGACGGTTCCGAAGGCGTCAATCATAAATGCGCGCCAGCCCCCGCTGCCTTCTGCTGAGACGTACAACAGCCGCTGCCCATCGGGCGACCAGCGCTGCCCATCGGCGAAGGTGGCCGTCACCATTTGCGGCTGCGAGCCGACCAGTTTGTCGCTTTCCCAATGGACATCCATCACCGCGATGCCGCTTTCTGGGATCTCGCTGCGCAGCGCCAGCCGCTGTCCGTCGGGCGACCACACCGGGCGGGCAAAATCTCCGTAGGCTGCGGTTAGACTGGTTTCGTTCGAGCCGTCGGCATGCATGGCAATGATTTGCCATACATTGTCTCGTTGGGAAGAATAAGCAATATCTCCAGTCAAAACCGGCAGGGCTGGAGGCGGTTGAGGAGTGCTGGTGGCGGGGATAGGCGTTTCGGTGGGCAGGATGGGTGCATCTGTCGGCGGCGGCGCGGCCTGGGTCTGAGTTGCAATATCAATGGGAGGGTTTGTCGGCAGCGCCGGGGTCGCACCAGCGGAACAAGCCAAAGTGACGGCCAGCCAGATGGTCAAGGGGAACAGGATAAGGGTGGATTTGCGGGTGGGTGTCATAGACGATCCATGTGAGAAAAAGATGTCGCTCCTACGAGCCGTGGGTGTTATCAAAAAAACGGATACCGGGCAAAAAATGTTGTGCCATTTTCTTTGGTCGAGACGAAGGATACCTGGCCTTTCAAATATTGTTCACTCAGCAATTTCATGCTGTAGGTGCCTAACCCGCGTCCTTTTCCTTTTGTCGAGAATGAGCGTTGGAAGATCTGGTGTTGTACGGCTGGCGGTATGTAATTGGGATTGTGAACGGAGAATTCGACCTGATTTTCGGCAGCCTGGCAATCTATGCTGACGGTTTGGTCGGGCGCGCTTGCCTCGACTGCGTTTTTGATCATATTCAGGATGACACGTCCGAGCAGCACCGCGTCGCTGAAGAATTCGATTTGTGCTGCAGCAGGAGATATTCGAATGTCTCGTCCTTGCGCGGCGGGCAGGGCGCTGGCAGACTGGATCATTTTTTGAAGGAATTCACCCGAATGGATCGGCGTCGCCTTCGTTTCCAACTCGTTATTTTCAGCAGCCAGGAGGTCTCTCTGGGTCAGTATCTCCTGAGCCAGCCGCTCGGATGAAATTGCTATGGCATCGAATAATTGCTTTTGGTCATCCGGTTCGTTTTTTGGCAGCATCTCGGAAGCCAGCCTGAGGGTGCTGACGGTGTTCAATATATCGTGGAAAAAGATGTGCTCCAGCGCCTGGCGACGTTTTTCATGGCCGATATCCACCAAAGAAAAGACCACGAATTGCTCGACCTCATACGGCAGGGGCGTCGTCCAAACTCTCAAATCCAGCGATTCGAATTGTTCGTCATCTTTATGCCGGATGACGCGACACTCCTCGACCGCCTGCCGGCCTGATAAAGATGACAGGATGGCTCGCACAGCGCCACATTCACGACAAAAACGTGTTGTGCCACAGCCGCCGACATGAGTGGCTGAGTGAATGCAGCCCAGGGTTTCCCCAGGCCGCAGGCCAAGCAGCGCCTGTTGGCTGTCTTGCCCGGTGGCCTGGATTAGAGGCCGGTTTGCGAACACAATCTGGCGGTTCTTATTGAGCACCATCAATGCTGTAGGAATAGCATCGAGAAATTGGTGTAGTAATCCCATATCAACAAAGAGACGGGCCTGGCGCTCGATTTCATCCGGCGAACTGCGCTCGGCGGGTGCAAATTCAGTATAAAGGGGATCGTTTCTACCAGTCATTTGGTTATTTCCTCTTGAATGCTGCCGTGATACCGATAATATGCCGCACACGCGCCTTCGGACGAAACCATTGTTGCGCCAAGGGGGTGTTCGGGCGTGCAGAGGGTTCCGAAAGCGGGGCAATCGTGTGGTTTTTTCAGGCCTTGCAAGATTTGCCCGGCAATACAGATGGGCGACTCCTCGGGCTGAATCTCACCCACCGAGAAGCGCTGTTCCGCATCCAGCTCAGAAAACTCCGGGCGCAGTTTCCAACCGCTGGCGGGGATCATTCCGATCCCGCGCCATTTCCGGTCACAATCCATAAAAACGCGTTGAATAACTTGCTGCGCCGGGCGGTTTCCGTCCATCGTTACTGCCCGCCCGTAAGTATTTACAACCTCTACCTGACCGGTTTCCAGCAGCCGCACGGTGGCCAGGATGCCGTGAGCCAAATCCAGCGGCTCGAAACCGGTCACGGCCATTGGCACGCTGTACAGCCGCGCAATTTCCGGATATTGCCAGTAGCCCATAACCGTGCAGACGTGTCCGGCGAGCAGGAAACCCTGAACCCGGTTGTTGGGTGAGCCAAGAATGGCGTGGATGGCAGGCGGGACGCAAACATGCGAGACCAGCACCGAAAAGTTCTTCAGCCCGAGGGATTTGGCCTGCAAGATGCTCATCGCATTGGCCGGAGCGGTAGTCTCGAACCCGATGGCGAAGAAGACTACCTGCCGGTCGGGATTCTGCTGAGCGAGCTTGACCGCGTCGAGCGGGGAATACACCACCCGCACGTCGCCGCCTTCGGCGCGCACCGAGAAGAGGTCGCGCCCCGAGCCGGGGACGCGCAGCATATCGCCATAGGAGGTGAAAATCACCTCCGGGCGAGAGGCAATCGCCAGGGCTTTGTCAATCAATTCGAGCGATGTGACGCACACCGGGCATCCGGGGCCATGCACCAGCTCGATTTCTGGCGGGAGCAATTGATCGAGGCCGTAGCGCATGATGGCGTGGGTCTGCCCCCCGCAGATTTCCATCAACACCCACGGATGCTTCACCGTGCGGCGGATTTCTTCCATCACACCTTGCACGAGGGCAGCCTCGCGGTATTCTGAAGTGTATTTCATCCTAAAGCGACATCCAGTAACATCATCACGGCGAAGCCGCCCATCGCGCCGATTGTGGCAATGTCGGTGCTCTCGCCGGTTTGCGATTCGGGGATCAACTCCTCGATGACGACGTAGATCATGGCCCCAGCCGCAAAACTGAGCGCATAGGGCAGGATGGGGCGCATCAGCAGGACCGCCGCTGCGCCGATAACCCCGGCGATTGGCTCGACAATGGCTGAAAGCTGCCCATACCAGAAACTCTTGAAGCGCGACATCCCTTCTCCGCGCAGAGGCATTGCCACGGCCAGGCCTTCGGGGAAGTTTTGCAAGCCAATACCAATTGCCAGGGCAATAGCTCCCGTCAGATCGGCAGCAGGCAGTCCGGCCGCCACAGCACCAAATGCCACGCCGACGGCCAGTCCCTCGGGAATATTGTGGAGCGTGATGGCGAGAACAAGCAAAATGCTGCGCTGCCAGGAGGTTTTGATACCCTCTGCCTGGCTCATCGGCAGACCGAGATGCAGGTGGGGCAATATCTTATCAATGCCGTAAAGGAACCCGCCGCCGAGCAGAAAGCCAACCACCGCAGGCAGCCAGGCGGGAACGCCAGAGCCTGCGGCCATTTCAATAGCCGGGGCCAGCAGCGACCAAAAACTGGCAGCGATCATCACGCCGGCCGCAAATCCGAGCATAGCGACGATCAGCTTGCGATTGGCAGTCTTGTGAAAGAAGACGCCTGCAGCGCCCAGGGCGGTCACGCCCCAGGTAAACAGAGTCGCGAGCAGTGCCTGAAGGATTGGGTGGAGGTTTGCGAGAGCGGAAATCATGCTTTTTATCCCTTGCGGTCTTTCCGAATGTCTCTGGATTGCGGACTTCAGTCCGCGACAACTGGCGGACTGAAGTCCGCAATCCGGTTATCGGGGTGATTTTAGAGTTCCGCTGGCGCTGAGCCGCCGGCTGCCGAGATTTCGTCGAGAAGACGCAACGTCTCCTGGGCTTCGGCTTCGTCAACGAGATTGAGCACAAAGCCAACGTGAATGAGCGCGTAATCGCCAATCTTCGCTTCGGGAACGTATTCCAGGCACGCTTCGCGTGTCACGCCCCCAAAATCAATCTTGCTCATTTTCAGGCCGTTTGATTCATATATTTCGATGATCTTTCCGGGTACCGCTAAACACATTTTCTTTCTCCATCATTGGTTGAAAGTTGAAGGTTGCAGGTTGAAAGTCAATCGCTGGCAATTCAACCTTCAACCTTTAACCTGTAACTTGCAACTATTGCTTGCCCCAGCGCCAACCCGCCATCGTTGGGTGGAATCTGGCGATGAGTGTAAACGGTGAAATCGTTGGATCGCAGTAATTGTACTGTTTTAGTCAACAATGTGGTATTTTGCCACACTCCGCCGGATAACGCAACCTCTGCCAGGCCAGTATCGTTTCGTATGGCCAGAGCGACTCGCCTGACCATTTCGGCTACCCCGTTGTGGAAACGCGCCGAGATGATCGGCAGAGGTGTTTTTGCGCGCAAATCCGCGAGCAATTCGGAAAACATCGGAGTCGGCGACACGATTGCTGACCGCTGACTGCTGACCGCTGACTGCTGACCGCTGACTGCTGACGGCTCTACTTCGTCAAACTGGAAGTTATATGCTCCATTTTCCGACTGATCGCACAGCGCCTCGAATTCGATGGCGGCCTGGGCTTCATAATTGACAGTCTGGCGGATACCGGCCAGCGCTGCGGCGGCATCGAACAGACGGCCCATACTGGAAGTGAGGGGCGTATTGATGCGAGCGCGCAGTTGGTTGTGAAGCAGATCGAGATGGTAAGTTGGCCGTTTCGTGAGGCGTTTGGCGTACTCGACAGGCGGCAAGCCGCTGCCCCACTCGATACCGCGTTGGTAAAGCCAGGCCAGCGCGATGCGCCAGGGTTCGCGCGTTGACGCGTCCCCGCCTGGGAGAGGGGTATAGGCGAGATGGACGGTTCGCTGAAAACCCGAATAATCGGCGATCAGAAATTCACCGCCCCAAATTGCACCGTCGCTTCCGTAGCCGGTGCCATCGAAGGATACGCCGATCACCGGGCGGCTGCCATCCAGTCCATTATCAGCCATGCAGGCAGCAATGTGCGCGTGGTGGTGTTGAACGCCGATGGCGGGCAATTTTTCCCGCTCCGCGCGTTCGACCGCGTAGCGAGTGGCGAGATAGTTGGGATGAAGATCGTAGGCGATGGCCTCAGGTTTGATATGGAACAATCGCTCGAAATGACCGACGCCGTCCTCGAACGCTCGCAGGGTTTCGTAGTTTTCCATATCGCCGATATGATGGCTGAGAAAGGCGTAACGCCCACGGGTCAGGCAAAAAGTGTTCTTCAACTCCGAGCCGGCGGCAAGCAGGGGTACAGACTCGATGGGAAGATGGACAGAATCGGGCGCGTAGCCGCGCGAGCGCCTAGTCATCAGTAAACAGTGATCAGTGATCAGTGACTGATGACTGGTCACTGGTGACTGATCACTAATAACTCGCACTACCGAATCATCGCACCGCGTCCGTATTGGCCGGTTGTGCATGAGAAAGCCGTCGGCTAACCTGGAGAGACGCTGGCGGGCCTCTTCGTTGTCGGGGGCGATGGGTTCCTCGGAGAGGTTGCCGCTGGTCATGATCATGATAAGGACAGGGGATGGGGGATAAGGGGCAGGGGTATTCTGTTTTTTCGCTTGACGATCATTGGTCGTCAAGAGCAGGTAGTGGAGCGGGGTATACGGCAGCATAACACCAATGGTATCCTGCCCGGGCGCGACCTCGGGGTTGATGGCGCTCCCTCGCCGGCGGCGCAGGATGACGATGGGGCGCTGGCGCGATTCGAGCAGTTCGCGCTCGGCTTCGCTGATGAAACAATGCTTGGCGATGGTTGCGACGTCCAGCATCATCACGGCGAATGGCTTATCCACGCGTAATTTGCGACGGCGCAGCTCCGAGACCGCCGCGGGGTTCGTGGCGTCGCAAGCGAGGTGAAATCCGCCCAATCCTTTGACGGCGACAATTCTACCGCTGGCGAGCAGTCGCTGCGTTTCGAGAATGGCTTCATCGCCGGTCGGCTGACTGCTGACCGCTGATTGCTGACCGCTGATTGCTGACCGCTGACCGCTCATTTCCAGCCAGACTTTTGGCCCACAGGTTGGACAAGCCACCGGTTGAGCGTGAAAGCGCCGGTCGAGGGGATCGTTGTACTCAGCAGAGCATTCAGGGCAGAGCGGGAAACTCGCCATGGTGGTATTGGGCCGGTCGTAAGGGATGTCGGTGATGATGGTGAAACGCGGCCCGCAGTTGGTGCAGTTGATGAATGGGTAGCGGTAGCGCCGATCAACGGGATCGAACAGCTCCTTGAGGCAGTCGGGACAGATGGAGACATCGGGCGAGATGGGGATGAACGCGCCCTCGATGGGTTCGGAATGGATGATCTCGAAAGTGAGAAAACCCTGGGGGTCTCGGCGTTCCTCGTCAATCGAGTCAATGCGCGCCAATGGGGGCAGCTCGTTCCTCAGGGCTGCGACAAATTCATCGAGCGCCGCGGGCTCCCCGTCAATCTCGATATCCACTCCTGCCGATGTGTTGCGCACCCAACCGGCCAACCCCATGCGTATAGCCACTGAGTAAACAAATGGCCGAAAACCAACCCCTTGGACGATACCGGTGATGTGGATGCGGGAACTGGAGAGAGTGGGCATGGATAGTGGTGAAACGTAAAACGTAATTCGTAAGCGCTAACGTTTTACAAATTACGTTTTAGATTGACTTGTTGAATGACCCAATTCAGCCATGGTTCTATCCCTTCACCTGTTCGACAGGATAGCGGGAAGGTGATCACACCAGGGTTGAGGGCTTCGACGCCCTGCCGGAAGAAGTCCATGCGGAAGGGAACATAAGGGAGCAAGTCTATTTTATTGACCACCAGGGCTTCGACGCCATGATACATGCTGGGATATTTGTAGGGCTTGTCATCGCCTTCGGGAATGGAGGCGATGAGCACGCTTTTGTGGGTGCCGAGTGCGAAGCTGGCCGGGCAAACCAGGTTGCCGACGTTTTCGACGATGAGCAGATCGGCGCCGGCCAGGTTGACTTTCGGCAGCGCCTCGTGCAGCATGACGGCGTCGAGATGGCAGTCGCCGCCGGTGTTGATCTGCACGGCCTGGGATGCGCCCGCGGCCGCGGCGCGGTCGGCATCCAGGCTGGTGGCGATGTCGCCGTCAACCACAGCAATGCGCAGCTTGCCAGCCAGGGCATGTACGGTCTGCTCGATGAGGGAGGTTTTGCCAGCTCCGGGTGAAGCCATGAAATTGAGCGAGAAGACACCCGCTGCATCGAGGGCGGCGCGGTTCTCAGCGGCCAGCCGGTCGTTGGCGGAGAGGATTTTTTCGACAACAGGGATACGGATAGTCATTAGTCTGGTAGTCCGAAAGTCTGATAGTTTGGTAGTTGGATAGGTGAGTGGTGGGTGATTCCTGGCACGCGTTTGAATGATAATTCGTGCTATTCGTCAATTCGTATCATTCGTGATAAGAACGCCCTGATCGAACGAGGTTTTCAAGCTCTGGCTCGGTGAGAAACCCATCCGCCGCGCCGGCTTCGCCGATTTTCCACGAGGCGAAGATCATCGCCTTGCGCAGGGATTCATTGGGATCGCGGGTTTTATCGTAGAAATGGATGAAGCACGAAAACAAGGCGTCGCCTGCGCCGATGGTGTTGACGATGGGGCGGGTTTGCACCGCCGGGAAGCGCTGGAAGGTGTGATCGAGCCGGACGGAGAGCAGTGCGCCTTTTGCGCCTAACCCGATGACGATGATCTCGTTGCCATAACGTTCCTGCACGCGCCGCGCCCATTCCTCGGGCGAGCAAGGCAGCGACTCATCGCTCATGAACAGGATGTCAGCGGCTTGCATGAAATCGCGGTTGTACTCGTCATCCAGCGAGGAAATCGTGTGTACATCAGTAGCGACGAGGATGCCCGCCTGCCGCGCCCGGCTGAGAAAAGGCCGCGAGAAATTGATGTTGCACAGAACAGCCAGTGAAGTGGATGGCAAGGCTCTGGCAAACATCCGCTCGGGGTAAGCCGTTGCTTGTATATCCTTCAAATCCACATTGATTTGCCGGCGGCCATCTTTATCATACAAGATCACCGATTGGGCTGTGCGCTCGATGCCAGGAAAGATGTATTGGTCGGAGACGCCAAGCACCGCCATTGTCTCGCAAACGACTTTCCCGGCGAAATCGTTGCCGATGATCGAGAGAAAGTTGACTTCGTCCCCAAGCGTGTGCAGCGCTTTCGAGACGTTGTAACCGACGCCTGAGACGGTGCTGTTGACGCCATTGAAAGGATAACGCACCGGCATATAGCCGATTGGGAAACCTTCGACTTGCAGAGTGGTTTCTATGTTGATAAGGCCGGAGACGAGGATTTTGGTCATGGGTGGATTGATGGATGAGATGAAGTGTGAGATCGTAATCCGTAAAACGTAAAACGTAATCCAAGACGGGCATCTTACGTTTTACGAATTTCGTTTTACGCCTATGTCTCCACTTCGATGGATTCCAGAAAGAACTCTTCTCCCTTGGCCACTTTCACTTTCAAACTGCCGCAGGCCGGGCAGGCGAAGCTGTCCTCGCCGGGTGCAAAAGACTGGCCGCAGTCCAGGCAAAGCAGCTCGGTGGGTATGCGCCGGAAATGCAGCTTTGCTCCCTCGGCAAGCGTCCCCTGCCCGATGATATCCCAATAGAACTGGATCGAATCATCCACAATCGAGGATAATTGCCCAATTACGAGATACAGGTTGGTCACGCGCCGCCCTTCGGCGTGGCGCAGCGCGATCTCTAGGATGCTTTCGGAGACGGGGAGTTCGTGCATGATGGGAAATATTACCACTTTTCTCTGATTTGTGAAACAGCCACAATTGTACCGTAAAACGTAAAGCGTAAAACGTAAGATGACTTTACGTTTTACGCTTTACGTTTTCCTTGAAACTATCGCGAGAACGGCTCTAATTTACCTTCAAAATGTGCGCCACGATCAGCGCGCCGCTGCCGCCGATGTTCTGCGCCATGCCGATTTTTGCGCCGTCCACCTGGGTGGGGCCGGCTTCGCCGCGCAATTGCTGGACGACTTCCACAATTTGATAGATGCCGGTTGCCCCGACAGGGTGACCGCGCGCCTTCAGTCCGCCGCGTGTGCAGATGGGGATGCGGCCTTTGGGGAGAATGTCGCCATCGAGACCGAGACGCGGTCCCTGCCCCCGTTCGGCGAAACCGCAGGCTTCGAGCGACAGCGCCGACATGATCGAGAAGGCATCGTGCAGCTCGAAAACATCAATATCTTCTGGCCCAACGCCAGCCTGTTTATACGCTTTCTTCGCCGAAAGCTCGGCTGCCGATAGCCACAGTGGATCGTGGCGGTCATGCACGGCAAGCGAGTCGGTTGCCGCGCCGGAACCGGCGATCGTGATGATGCGCCCTCCGTTGAAGCGCAGCATTTCCGCAGGGACAATTACCACAGCCGCCGCGCCATCCCCGGTGGGAGATGCGTCGAGCAGGTTGATCGGGTCGGCGATCATGCGGGCATTGTGATAATCCTTCTCGTTCACCGTCTCCCGCAACCGGGCAAAGGGATTGTGTACGGCGTTGGCGTGAGCGTTGATCGAGAACGGGGCAAAGTCGGTATGTTTCCAGCCATATTCGTGCAAATAACGGCGCATCACCAGCGCATTGATGGCGACAAACGACAGCCCTTGCGCCGATTCGAAATCGGCGTCGGCGGCGGTGGCCAGGGCTGCGGTGGTCTCGATGGGCAGGCTTTCCGTCATTTTCTCCACGCCCAGCACAACCGCCGAATCCATCTCGCCTGAACTGACGGCCATCATCCCCAGCCGAAGCGCGGCAGCCCCGGAGCCGCAAGCCCCCTCGACTTTGAACGCTTCCACGCCGCGCATCCCCACCCAGTCGGCGATCAACGCTCCCAGGCTCTCCTGGTGGCTGAGAATGCCCGACATCATATTACCGACGAAGATACCGTCAACTATTTCGCGGTTGGCGTCTTTCAAGGCGGCCAGCACTGCCTCGCCGCCCAGCTCGCGCAGGGATTTGTCCCAATGTTCATCTACGACTGTCTGTCCGATTCCGATGATGGCAACTTCTCGCATAAGAACCTCTCTGGTTTGAATTTCGAATTGTGGCCTTCCGTTTCTGACCGGAGGCGTCCCGGATTTGGGGTGTGCGAATGGGTGAAACCCATTCGCACACCCCAAATCCGGGAAATATTCCCGTTTAGATTATGCCTTTTCAATCTGTCAGAAACTATCAGATATGGATGTATTTCAAACGAGAAATTCCAGCAGCGCCTGGTTGAAAGCCTCCGGCTGCTCGGCGATGACTGCGTGGCCCGCGGCGGGGATGACAACCTGCCGGGCGTTAACGATCTGGCTGGCTAACACCCCCTGGGTTTTGGTTGGCACGGTGGAATCGTCAGCCCCGGTGATAACCAGCGTCGGGCATTGAATCTCCCCTAACCGCCGCCTGACATCGAACAGCGCCAGCGCCCGCATCGTGGCGCGGTAGCCGCGCGGATCGGCCTGACAGATTTGGCCGATCAGAATTTGCCGCAGCATCTCTTGATCTGGCCGAGGAAAAATGCGTTGAGCGACGGCTCGGGCTTGCGTGGGCAGCCCCAGTGTGTGAACGAGGAGGAAACGGAAGGCGAAATAAAGCCACACATCGAGCTTATCGGGGCGCAGGCTGGCAAAGGTGTTGACCAGCACAAGCCGGGCAACCATTTTTGGATGGTCGAGAGCCAGTTGCAAGGCGTGGACGCCGCCCATCGAGATGCCGACGACATATGCCTGTGCATCGCCTGCAGCCGTCAATAGGTCTGCCATATCGTTCGCCATATCAGCGACACGATGGCTTTTACCGGGGTAGGTGGATTTTCCGAACCCGCGCGCATCCGGCGCGATGACGCGAAAACCCGCCCCAATCAGGGCGGGTAGCTGTAGTTCCCAAGATTCACAAGTTGCGCCCAGCCCGTGCAAGAGCAAAATAGTTGGGCGCCCTGAGGGGTGATGGTCGAGATAGTGAATCGTCAGTCGAGCTGCAAGTGGCAGAAAGGGCATGGGAAGATGTACACAAATATACAGGTATCAGGTACCCACGTGAATTATCCCTTGTTTACCTGTTTACTTGTCTACCGGTTGGCCTGCCTACGGTTTCTCGTTCCCTTCGTCGCTGTCCTTCGTCTCAGCCTTGCTCTTATCTTTGTCGTCGCCGCGCAAACCGTCGCGGAATGAGCGGATACCATTCCCCAGCTCGCCGGCGATCTTCCCGATCCGGCCAACGCCGAACAGGACGACGACGATTACCAGTATAATGATTAATTCAGTTGGACCTAATTGGGGCATAGCGTTCCTCCAGGGTATTAACTGTCAAAAATATAACACAAATTGTCTGAAATTACCACCCTCCGGCGACTGTTCTTAGGAGAGGCTCATTTTCGAAAGCGCCGAAGTCAGAGTAAAATTAGCCCTATGAATCATCATGATGCCCCGGACTTGATCGTCATTGGCGGTGGGCTGGCGGGCTGCGAAGCCGCCTGGCAGGCCGCCGAACGCGGCCTCAAGGTTCATCTATACGAGATGCGGCCTGACATCCCGACCGGCGCGCACACCGGCGGCGCTTTGGCTGAGGTAGTCTGCTCTAACTCACTCGGCTCGAATTCACCCGACCACGCCGCGGGTTTACTGAAGGCTGAACTGCGGCAGCTCGGCTCCCTGCTCATGCGCATCGCCGATGAGACGGCTGTCCCCGCGGGCACCGCGCTGGCTGTGGATCGTGACGCTTTTTCGGCCCAGGTTACGCAAACCATCGCCCAGCATCCCAATATCGAGCTGATTCGCCAGGAAATGCCAGAGATTCCCGGCTCGCCAGTCATCGTCGCCTCCGGCCCGCTGACCTCGTCACGCCTATCGCAATCCATCCAGCAGCTCACGGGGCAGGCGCATCTCTATTTTTTTGATGCTATCGCTCCGATCGTCACCAACGACTCGATCAACATGGATATCGCCTACCGGGCTTCCCGCCACGGAGGGGAGGGGGATGAGGGCGATTACATAAATTGCCCAATGACGAAGGATGAATACGATGTATTCGTGGATGCCCTGCTGACCGCAGAGCGCATCACCCTCAAGGAATTCGAGCTGGAATTGGTGGGGGGTGTACGCGCCGGGGAGCATGAATTTTTCGAAGGGTGCTTGCCGGTCGAGGTGCTTGCCCGCCGCGGGCGGAAATCATTGGCCTATGGGCCGCTGCGCCCCATTGGATTAAAGGATCCCCGCACGGGGCGCGGGACGTATGCTGTCGTCCAGCTCCGGCAGGATAACCTGGCTGGCTCGTTGTATAACCTGGTCGGTTTCCAAACCAACCTGACTTACCCTGAGCAACGCCGTGTGCTGCGAATGATCCCCGGACTGGAAACCGCCGAATTCGCCCGTTATGGGCAAATGCATCGCAATACCTTTATCTTCTCGCCAGCCTTGCTGCGGCCAACATTGCAGTTCCACAACCGGGATGATTTGTTCTTTGCCGGGCAGATCACCGGCGTGGAAGGCTATGTGGGCAATTTCGCCTCGGGTCTGCTGGCGGGCTGGAACGCTGCCCGGGTGTATCACGGCCAACCTCCGGTGACGCTGCCGCAAGAGACAATGCTGGGGGCGCTGGTGCATTACATCACCCATGCCAGCCCGGCGGATTTTCAGCCGATGAAGGCCAATTTTGGTATTCTGCCCCCGATGGCGTTCGGCCCGCGCGGGCGGCGCGGCCGACGCGAGCGCGGACAATTATTCGCCCAGCGAGCGCTCGAAGCGCTGGAGATGTTTTTGAAGGATAATGATTAATGCGTGTAGCCATTATAACATAATGAATAACTCGAAACAATACTCACTACCCATAGTTATCCTGACAATCCTCATCACAACCACACTCGCGGGGGTTTATCTATACCAGCAATTTATCAACCAATCAAACTCCTCGCCAACTTTTGATGGGGTGCGCTCCCTGAACGATGTCTCGCGCCAACTCTCATTTGGGCCGCGCATCGCCGGCAGTCAGGCCCACAGGGATACGGTGGCCTGGATCGAAGCGGAGCTGAATTCCGCCGATTGGGTGGTCGAAATCCAGGAGACGCCTTATACACTGGTTTCTGACGCGGCGACGGCAACGACGCAAATTCGCAATATCGTTGCAAAGCGAGGCGAGGGCAGCCCGTGGATCATCCTGGGGGCGCACTACGATTCACGCCAGTGGGCTGATCACGACCCCAACCCGGATTTGCACAAAACGCCTGTGCCAGGGGCAAATGATGGCGCTTCGGGGGTAGCTGTGCTGCTGGAACTGGCGCGCACGCTGCCAAAAAACCTGGATAAGCAAATCTGGCTGGTTTTCTTCGATGCCGAAGATAACGGCAATATCCCCGGTTGGGATTGGATTCTCGGCTCCCGGCAATTTGCCGCCAGCCTGGAAGGGATACCCGACGCGGTTATCATCGTAGATATGATCGGCGATGCGGATTTGAATGTATATATGGAGCGCAACTCGAATGCAGCGCTGACTCAGGAAATCTGGCAAACTGCCGCAAGCCTGGGCTACGATCAGTTCATCCCAACTTACAAATTCAGTATGCTCGATGATCACACCCCATTTCTGGAAAAGGGTATTTCCGCGGTGGATATCATTGATTTCGATTATCCATACTGGCACACCACCGCGGACACCCTCGATAAGGTGTCTGCCGAAAGCCTGGATGCAATCGGCGATACCCTGCTGGCGTGGGTAATGCGTTAGAGCGGATATACTATTGGCAAAACGCCTGTCCTGTTGTAAACTGTAACCAGATATGCCAATCACAGACTCCTTTGTTCGCATACGCCCAATCTGGCTCTCTCGAGTGTCACACGCCCTGGCAAGCGCCGAGGGCGTGCGGGTTAAATTTCTCCAGCAGGTTAATCGCTTTTACGATCTGCTTCTCCAGGCGATTGACCAGCAAGACCCACGGAAACTGGAACCGGTTTTGATCGAGTGGATCGAGACCCGCACCCAGACGGATCTCGACGATCCGGATACCACGTTGGCACTCGTTCTGAATAAAATTTTGCTCACCACCTACGACATCCTGCGCACCGAATTGACTGAGCCTGAAACCCTGGACGCTTTGCAGGCTTTTCTGCCGGTCTTCACCCACGCCATGGCTTTCGCCTCCGAGCAGGAGACGCAGCTTCATGTTCAGCACGTCTCGGTCGAGCTGGAGGAAGCCCGGCAAACCCTGGAACGGCTGGAAAAGAGCAAATCCGATTTTATCGCCGTTGCCGCCCACGAGTTGAAAACGCCATTGACGCTCATTGACGGCTATTCTTCGATGCTGCGGGAAATCCTGCCATCGCAATACACTCAAGATCCCCCAACGAATATCTATCTGCGCGGCATTGACGCGGGCACGCGCCGGCTGCGTGAGATTGTTGACGATATGATAGACGCCTCGGTGATTGACAATAATCTGCTGGCGCTGAATTTCCAACCCCTATGGATCAACCGCCTGCTGGCGGCGATCCAGCGAGAGATGGCAGATGCCATCTCCGAGCGAAGGCAGGCTTTAACTATTCGGGATTTCCCTGGAAGCTCCGAGATGACCTTCGGAGATGGAGAGCGTCTGCGGCAGGCGTTTCGCAACGTTATCTCGAATGCGGTTAAATATACGCCCGATGGCGGCTCGATTTCCGTTGATGGCCGCATTTTACCCGGATTCATCGAGGTGACAGTGACCGACTCGGGGATTGGCATAGATCCCGATGATCAAATCCGAATCTTCGAGAAATTTGGCCGGCTGGGCAACGTGGCGCTGCACTCCAGCGGGAAGACAAAATTCAAAGGCGGCGGCCCCGGCCTGGGGCTGCCCATTACTAAAGGCATCATCGAAGCTCACGGTGGGGCGATCTGGGTCGAATCCGAAGGGTACGACGAAGCGCGTTGCCCTGGCTCGATGTTTCACATTCTGCTCCCCATTTTGACTCAACCACCCGACGATAAAGCGGCGCGCTTGTTCGGCCCGATGATGAACGTAGAACGCCGCAAATTACCTTATGGCAAAAAGACAACCTGAACCTACCGAAAAGCCGCGCGAGCGCACCTTTATGGTTGGCGTCGAGCTGCGTGGGCAGGCCGGGCTGCTGACGCTCGATGATTCTCTCGCTGAGCTGGCGCTCCTGGCAGACACTGCTGGCCTCGAAGTGGTGGGGCAAATTACCCAGCGCCTCGACACTCCCAACGTGCAAACCTTTATTGGGCCTGGCAAAGTCGAAGAAGTAAAAGCGTTGGCTGAAGAAACCCGCGCAGAAGTGATCCTATTCGACGAGGAATTATCGCCTCGACACCTGCGCGAATTGGAACAAATCTTTGGCGCTAACGTACGGTTGCTCGATCGAACAGCGCTCATCCTCGACATCTTTGCGCAACATGCCAGTACCAGCGAGGGTGCGCTGCAAGTCGAGCTGGCTCAGTATGAATACCGCCTGCCGCGCCTGACACGCGCCTGGACTCACCTGGCCCGGCAGGCAGGCGGCGGCGGCGGGCGCACCGGCAGCACTGGGGGTGTCGGTTTACGCGGTCCAGGTGAGACTCAGTTGGAAGTGGATCGCCGCGTCGTGCGGCGTCGAATTGGACACCTGAAAGATCAGATCGAGAAGGTGCGCAACCAACGCCAGCAGCACCGGGCGCGCCGCAAGCGCTCGAATATCCCGGTGGTGGCGCTCGTTGGGTACACCAATGCTGGAAAATCCACGCTGCTCAACCAGCTTTCATCGTCGGACGTTTACGTGGCTGACCAGCTCTTCGCCACGCTCGACCCCACCACACGCCGCGTCGAGCTGCCCGGCGGCTACCTGGCTTTGTTTACTGACACGGTTGGATTCATCCAAAAGCTGCCGACTGCGCTGGTGGCGGCATTCCGGGCAACACTCGAAGAAATTGCCGAGGCGGATTTGCTCCTTCACGTTGTGGATGTGACTCATCCGAATGCGCAAGCCCAGGCGAAAGCGGTACACCAAACTTTGGAAGAGATCGAGGCAGGCCATATCCCCGTGTTGACCGCGCTGAACAAGATAGATCGTCTTTCTGACCCCGAGAAGGCGCGGCAGGCATTGGTCAATTATCCCAACTCAGTCGCCATCTCAGCGTTGACCAGCGCCGGCTTGCCCGATTTGCTTAGAAAAACCGCTGAACAGTTATACGAAGCATTCACTCCCCTGCGAGTGTTCCTGCCGTATCACGAAGGCGGGCTGATTGCACTTTTTCATGAGCAAGGTCAAGTCGAGCAATTGGAAAATACTCAGGGAGGCGTGATCATCCAGGGGCGGATACCCAACCGCCTGCTGGCGCGCTATCATTCATTTGTAAAGTAAACAGACATCGAGGTCTACGGAGGGTCGTCCGATATGCTCAAGAAACTCAATAATTTACTGGATTGGCTTTCCAACCGCCTGGCTCCCCGCAAGGGCTTGCTACCCATCATTGGCGTGGCTCTGATCGTCGTTAACCTGGGTCTGCAATTTTTCCCAGGATTAGGCTGGCTGGTTTCGAGCAATATCTTCTTGCATCTGGGGATAATCGTCGCTGTTTTTGGGATAATGCTGGCCTGGGCTTTGTAGCAGCACACTTACGCAAACGGCATCGCGAAGGTCACGAGCGCGCCGTTTGCGGTCTCTTCCTGGCTGCGCAGCACACCCCCCTGCAATTCGATCAATGCACGGCTGATAAATCCATACATTTCTAAATCGAATGCCGACTGGTGGCGGGATTTTTGGCCATTACTTTGAATGGTAATGACAAAGACTTTCGGCTCGACCGAGCCTTGCAACGAAATCTTTGCCGGTTTCTCGACGAATTCGGTCACATAAGCCATCAAACTCGATATCGTTTGCCGAAATTGGGCCTCATCGGCCAGGATGGGAGAGGTGCCCGGCTCGATGAGATTCTCGACCTGGATTTCCTTGAGGGGGTTGAATTTTTTCCACTGGTACACCGATTGCTCGACGGTTTGTGCAACCCCTAGCTCTACCAGGTTAATCTCTTTTTCTTTTTCGATGAGGCGGGCAATGTCAATTAAATTGTTGACCAGCGACAGCGCACGCAAGCTGCTATTGTAGGCAGTTGTTAAATCTTCCTTTTGCAGATCGGTCAGCGGGCCATCCTGTCCGTTAAGTACGATCTTAGTAAATCCTAGAATGTGATTAAAAGGCGAGCGTAGGTCGTGCGCCCAATGTGAAACAAAGCGGGCCAGCTCAACCTGGGTGGGTATTTCAAGCGTTGCATTCGCCATTGCGTTTTGGCTCCCTGGAGGAAAAAAGAGGAATGTGGATGGTTTCCAACCCAAGTATACGTGAGAAACGATGAGTCGGCAACTGTAATTGGCAGGCCTCGAGTCTATTCACCCGTATAGATCACATCTGTTTTCGCTGCCATGATGAAATCGTTGCGATGCAGCCCCTTGATCTTATGCGTCCACCAGGTGACGGTGACGCGGCCCCATTCAGTCAGGATGGCTGGATGATGGTTTTCGCTCTCTGCCAGCTCTCCGATTCGATTGGTGAACGCCAGCGCCTGGACAAAATCCTTGAATTTAAAAACCCGCTCCAGGCGAGGGATGTTATCCTTTTCGACGAGCGCCCAAGCTGGGATTATCGGTTGAAATTGGGCAATCTCGGTATCGGTAACCGTTGGCTCACCTGCCCGGCAAGCCACACATTTCATTTGGGTCAATTCGTTCATTGTCAAACTTCCTTGAAAATTCAGGAAACTGGATGATACCATAAAAACAGAGCGGACCTTTCGGCCCGCTCCTTCGCGCTTTTCGTATATTCTCGTCTGTTCAGGTTAAATTTTCGGCCCTGCCTGCTTGACATCGTCAGTGACCATATCATCGAACTTGTGAAAGTTGTCAATAAACCGGGATGCCAGCGCTCGGTATTTTTTCCAATAATCATCCTGGTTATGCCAGGCTTGCGCCGGGTACAGAACATTCTCAGGCACTTCGGGGCAGGTTTTTGGAACTTGAAATCCAAAGACAGGGTCAGGGTAATACTCGACATTGTCCAACAACCCGTTGAGCGCCGCGTTAAGCAGGTTGCGCGTGTGCCGGATGCTGATGCGCTTGCCCACCCCATAGGGGCCGCCGACCCACCCGGTATTCACCAGCCAGCAAGATACGCCATACCGCTCGATCTTCTGCCGCAGCAGATTGGCGTAGAAAGCGGGTGTATGCACCATAAACGGCCCGCCAAAGCAGGCGCTGAATGTGATTTCCGGCTCGTCACGCAAGCCAATTTCTGTACCGGCGATTTTCGAGGTGTAACCGGAGATGAAGTGATACATAGCCTGTTCTTTGGTCAGCCGGGCGATGGGCGGCATGACGCCCGAGGCATCGCAGGTCAGGAAGATGATGTTCTTCGGGTGGCCGGCGCGCTTGCTCTCGATGGCATTTTCGATGAATGTCAAAGGATACGAGGCACGCGTATTCTCGGTGCGGGTATCGTCGTCCAGATCAATCGTGCGCGTCACCGGATCGTAGATGACGTTTTCCAGGATCGTGCCAAACCGGTGAGTGCAGGCATAGATTTGTGGCTCAGCCGAGGGGGATAGCTCGATTACCTTAGCGTAGCAGCCATCCTCGAAGTTGAAGACCCCATTGTCGCTCCACCCATGCTCATCGTCGCCGATCAACCCCCGGTTGGGGTCGGCCGACAGAGTGGTTTTCCCCGTCCCCGAGAGTCCGAAGAACAGCGCAACCACACCATCTTTGCCAACGTTCGCCGAGCAGTGCATCGTCATAATATTGTCCAGCGGCAGCAGGTAATTCAACAACGTGAACACCGATTTCTTGATCTCGCCGCCGTAAGCCGTGTTGCCGATGATGCACAGCTTTTGCTGGAAATTGAGCGCAATGAAGGTTTCGCTTGCGGTTTGATCTATCTGCGGTACGGCTTTGAACGAAGGCACGGCGATAACTGTAAATTCGGGCACGTGGCGGCGGTACTCGTCGTTGGTCTGCGGCTTGATGAACATATTGCGAGCAAACAGACTGTGCCAGGCATACTCGGTGATGATACGCACCGGCAGGCGGGAGTCGGGATCGGCTCCGCCGTAACAATCCTGCACGAACAAGTCCCGTCCCTGGAGAAAACCTTGCATCCGGGCGAACAGGGTATCGAACTTATCCGCGCCAAACGGGCGGTTGTACTGCCCCCACCAGATATTGGCCTCGGTGGTCGGTTCCGCGACGACAAATTTGTCGTTGGCGGCGCGTGCCGTATGTTTCCCGGTATCCACAATGATCGGCCCCTCGCGTGAAATTCGACCCTCGCCGCGAAAAACGATTTCCTCGTAAAGCGCCTCGCTCGTCAAATTCCAATAAACCTTGCGCAGGTTGGTCAAGCCAAGATAATCCAGCCCGTAATCGCTTTTAACCGCTGCGGCAATCCCCTCCGCAGGTGTTTTGATATCGAGAATATTATTCATGTCATCACCCTGTTCACTGGCTAAAGCCAGTCTCTCAACAGCTTGCGGTCGCCGATGAAGATTTCGTTTGGCGAGGTCGGGTCGAGCACCCACTTGATGCGCTCGATGGCGGTGGTTACGTCTTTGATGCCGCCCGCAAAGCTCAAGCGTAAGTGGCCTTCCATACCGAACTCTTTGCCGGGAACCGTCACAACCAGCGCCTTTTTCAATATCGTCTGCGCCAGCTTGACCGAGTCGTCGCTGTAGGCGCGAAAATCGGGCAGGCAGTAAAAAGTGCCGCCCGGCTTGATACAGCGCACGCCGTTGAACGAGTGTAATTCTTGCATAATCACATTTCGATTATTCTCGAAAGTCAATCTCAGGTTCTCGACGATGCTCTGCATCCCGGTCAGTGCGCCCTCCGCCGCCGCCTGCAACACAATTGATGTGCAGGAAGTGGTCTGCGCCTGAACATTGGTCATGACTGTAACCAGCTTGCGGTTGGCAATGGCCCATCCCACGCGGAAGCCAGTCATGCCGTACAGCTTTGCGACGCCGTTGACCACGATAATCATGGATTCTTCAACACTTTTATTGGTGAATTGATACGCCGGCGTCCATTTTCGTCCGTCGAATATCAGTTTGTGATAGATGTCGTCCATGATCAGGTAGATGTGTTTTTTCTCGCAGAATTCTACGATCTCTGCAATGAACTCGTTGGAGAACACCTCCCCCGATGGGTTGTTGGGGCTGTTGACGATGATGGCCCGCGTGTACGAGCTGGCCGCCCGCTCGATGTCTGCCATCCGCGGATGGAATGTGCCATCTTCGGGGCGCACGATCACCGGGACGCCGTAGCACATCTTGATCATTTCGGGGTAACTCACCCAATAGGGCGCCAGCACGATCACCTCGTCTTGCGGATTGAGGATGCTGTAAAGGATGTTGAACAACGATTGCTTGGCCCCCGCCGATATGATGACGTTTTCGGGAGCGACCACCCGGTCATAATTCTCTTCTGTGTAGCGAATAATCGCTTTCTTCAACGAGGGTGTGCCATCAGGCGGGGTATATTTGACATCGCCTCCGCTGATACGGGCTGCCGAGCTGAGAATGGCTGCGATTGGGGCCTTATTCTTTGGCTCGCCGATGCTCAAATTGATGACGGCTTCGCCGCGTTCCCGCAGCAGACGCGCCTCCTCGTTGAGCGCGAAGGTCGGCGATGCGGCAATTGACCTTGCAAGTTGGCTGATTTGGCTCATGGGGGGAATCTTCTCCTGGTAATGTGGTGGGAATCCTGAAATGAGTGGCCTGGCGGGCGCCGGAAAGTTCATCATGCCATCGCGGCAATCCTCAATTCTCCGCCTCGCAAAAGTGTATCTCGTTTCGCGGATAGCGTCAATGTGACTTTCATCTGTACAGTTTTACCCCCGTCCGACTACCTCCCCAATCAGCCCGCCGAAAGTAAAATCCCCTCCCGCAGGATATTTTCATACAGGCTGAATCCGGCCATATTATCCCATCGTTCTTTTCCAATAACACGCGGCTCGATGAGCACGTCATATTCGAGAGAAACGCGCGAAGCAATCAGGCTAATGGCATCCCGCAGAGGCCAGTTCTCGATTTCCATGATCAGAAGGATATCAATATCTGAATCCGGCTCACTGTCTCCGCGGGCTTTCGACCCAAAAAGCTGGATTTGTTTGATTTGATCGCCAAATTGTTGATTAATGCGGTCAAGAAAAATTCTAACCGCGCTCTTCTCACGTGGCGTCATTGACTTTATAGCCAGCTTTCTTGTTTTAACCATGCTTCCACCTGCTTCACAAATCGGGCGGCATCCTGGAAATCGGCTTCTGCCTTCTCTTCGCCGAGCGACACATCCAGCTCGTAATCTCCGGCATTTCTATGGTCCATGATCCGCCCGTATATATCGCTGTATTCCGTATTAAACAGTCCAGATTTGACAAACCGTTCACGGAACGCGCTGATGACCCCGCTATGCTTTCCACGTACCTGGCTTTGGGTCACCAAAACAGCCGCCGCCGCGTAGAATATGGCATAATAGGCGCGATTGATTGCAGATGTGTGAAAACCGTTCTCCAGGTTTAGCTGAGCGACGGACAACATCTCACGAGCGTTTTTGATATACAATCCAATTTCGCGCCGTTTTGCACTGTTATCATTCACAATAGTCATCTCCTGTACAACAGTATACAGGATGTGAGAAAAAAAAACAACACTGCTATGCCTCGCTACATCCTCTTCAACAAGCCCTATCTCGTCCTCACCACCCGCACTGACCCCGAAGGCCGGCCTACGTTGGCGAACTACATCCCCATATCTGATGTTTTTGCCGTGGGCCGGCTGGATTATCGCAGCGAGGGGCTGCTCTTGCTCACCGATGATGGCGACCTGGCGCACCGGCTGACCGACCCAAAATTCGAGCATCCAAAGACCTATCTCGTCCAGGTCGAGGGCGCTATCACCCCGGAGGCAATTGACCGCCTCCGGCGGGGGGTGGCGGTCAAGGGGGAGAAAACACGCCCCGCGGGCGTTGATCCAATCCCACCGCCCGATCTGCCGCCGCGCAATCCGCCGGTTGTGGATTACCAACCGACTTCCTGGCTGAAGATCGTCCTCCGGGAAGGCAAAAAACGCCAGATCCGCCATATAACCGCCGCGGTTGGTTATCCCACCCTTCGGTTGGTGCGCATCGCCATCGGCTCTCTGACCTCGGAAGGCCTGAGTCCGGGGGATTGGCGAGACCTGACAATGCCGGAAGTCGAGATGATGAATGGTAAAATCAACCGATAGCGACTGAAGTCGCAACTACCAACCCATTT
>DYIZ01000076.1:0-6129 GCA_020723385.1 Candidatus Aquidulcis sp. | reverse complement strand
CACTATCACACAAGTCGTCAAACGCTCCGGGGCTGTTGTGCCCTTCAATCCTGACCGCATCACCAATGCCATCTACCGCGCCGCAGTAGAAATGGGCGGGCGCGACCGCACCATTGCAGAAGGTTTGAGCCAGCAAGTCGTCAAAATTCTCGAGGAGACCGCGCCTCCCGGTTATATTCCCACCATCGAGGAGGTACAAGATACCGTCGAAAAAGTCCTGATCGAAAATGGGCACGCCAGGGTTGCCAAAGCATATATTCTCTATCGCGACGAGCGCGCCCGAGTTCGTAAAGCCCGCGCCGCACTGGCCTCCCGCCCCTCAGAAAATATCCCCTGGGCCAAAATCTGGCATGTGCTGGATTGGAGCGTGGCGCATGGCGTCAACACAGTCGCCGGCTTGAACGCCCGCATCGCCCGCGGCGAGTTTCCTCAAATTGTGAAAGAAGCCGAGGCAGCTTACGAGGAAGACGTGGAAAACGCGTCGGAAATGGTTGCGGAGCGCCGCGACGATCTGAAAATCGTCATCATCACCGGGCCGTCATCTTCGGGCAAAACCACTACCACGATGAAACTCGGCATACGCCTCAAGCGGATGGAGATGAATCTGGTAACGCTCAACGTAGACAACTACTTTTTCGATCTGGAGCTGCACCCCAAAGACGAGTTCGGCGACTACGATTTCGAGACCCCCCAGGCGCTCGATCTACCCCTGATCAACGAACACCTTCAACGGTTGATCGCCGGGGAAGAAGTGCTCATCCCCTTTTATGATTTCAAAACCGGGCATCGCTTCAATGACCGCACGCCGATGAAACTCGGCCCAAAGGATGTGATCCTGATTGACAGCCTGCACGGGTTGTTTCCCGCCATGACCCACGGCATCCCCGACGAACAGAAATTCCGCCTGTACCTCGAGCCGCTTCTTCAGCTCAAAGGCTCCGATGAACAGTATGTACGCTGGACCGATCTGCGTCTGATTCGCCGTATGTTGCGCGACTCCGTCCACCGCGCTTACGATCCCACCCGCACGCTGCTGCACTGGCATTATGTACGTTCCAGCGAGATGCGCAACATCATTCCCTACCTCGGCACTGCCGATTACATCGTCAATACTGGTATGCCCTTCGAGCTGCCTATCTACCGGGCGCGCATGGCTGATCAATTTGCCCATTGGACTGAACAGTATCGCGGCGACCCGCTGCGCGAAGATGCTTTTACCCGCGCCTCCCGTGTTCATGAGTTGCTCAGCACAATAACCCCTGTTACTGATGAATCTGCCGTTCCGTCCGATTCTGTGCTGCGCGAGTTCATCGGCGGGAGCATATTCGAATACTAACTCCATGCTCTCACCTGATCTTCTACACGCCTTGCAATTGGCCTCTATAGAAACCCGCACCGATCCCATTACCCGTCTCCTTTACAGCACCGATGCGTCTATTTACCAGATCGAGCCGAAGGGGGTCGTCTTCCCCAAAAACGCCGACGAATTAGCGGCTGTCGTGGAATTGGCCGCTCGCTTCGAGACCCCGGTATTGCCGCGCGGCTCCGGTTCCTCGCTCGCCGGGCAGGCCATTGGTGATGCGCTAATCCTCGACTGTGCGCGTTACCTGAACCGGATCGTAGCTCTCGATCCCGAAGCGCAAACTGCCGCTGTGGAGCCGGGTGTCATTCTCAGCGCGCTGAACCGGGCTGCTGCCCCACGTGGCTTACAATTCGGCCCCGACCCAGCCTCCGCTGACCGTGCGACAATGGGCGGCAGCATCGGCAATAACGCTTCCGGCGCGCATTCCATCGTCTACGGTATGGCTGCCGACCATTTATTGGCCGCGGATGTGGTACTTGCCGATGGATCGTTGGTCGCCTTCAAATCAATGCAGTTATCAGTAATCAGTGATCAGTTATCAGTAGCTGATGATCCACTGATAGCTGATCACTGTTCACTGCTGACTGGTATTTACCGCGCTGCTTTGCGTATCCGCTCTCAATACGCTGATGCCATTCGCACCCATTGGCCGCGTACTTTCCGCAACGCCTCGGGCTACGCCATCAACTACCTCCTGCCCTGGTCGCCGGCCCGCCCTCCGCTGTGGGATACGCAGCACGCACTGCCTTATCCACCCTTCGCCCCCAATACCCTCAATCTTACTCCCCTCCTCGCCGGTTCCGAAGGAACACTGGCCGTTATACGGCAGGCTACCGTGCGGCTTATGCCGCTGCCACGCTGCACGGTGCTCGGCGTGCTGTCGTTCGACAGCCTCGGCAAAGCCTGCGACGCTACCCCGGCGCTGCTCGAGCTCGGCCCATCTGCGGTCGAGCTGATCCCGCAGAATCTGATTCGCCTGGCGCGCAGCATTCCCGCGGTTGCCCACCAAATGTCGTGGCTGTCGGGCGATCCGGCCGCGCTGCTCGTGCTCGAATTCTCGGGGGACGACCCCGCCCGCTTGAAAGCGCAGGCCCAGGCTCTCGGCGACACGCTGTACTCTAACGGTCATGTCATCATCGCTGAGACGCCCGCCGCACAAAAACAAGTCTGGAACGTGCGCAAAATGGGACTCGGCATCCTGCAATCTCGCCCTGGCGATGTCAAACCGGCCACATTCATCGAAGACATGTCCGTCCCGGTCGAGCATTTGGGCGAATTTGTACGCGAAATGGATCGCATCATGGCCGCGCACGGCACGCACGGCGAGTTTTATGCCCATGCCTCGGCAGGCTGCCTGCACATGCGCCCGATCCTGAACCTGAAGACGCCCGCGGGTGTCGCTGAGATGCGGGCGATTGCCGCAGAGGCGGCCGCGTTGCTGTCCAGGCTGGGCGGCACGATGACTGGCGAGCACGGCGACGGGATGGCACGCGGAGAATTCATCGAAACGATGTACGGCAAGGAAATCGTCGAAGCTTTCCGCGAATTGAAGACGGCCGCTGATCCCAAAGGGATTCTCAACCCGGGGAAGATCGTAGACCCCCCGCGAATGGATACCCATCTGCGCCAATGGGCCGTCGCCATGCCAGAAAACTGGCATCCCACACTCGATTTTTCCCGCCAGGAGGGCGTGGTGGGAGCCACCGAGTTGTGCAACGGCGCGGGCGTGTGCCGCAAGGCTGAGGGGGTAATGTGCCCGTCTTTCCAGGCTTTGCAAGACGAGATGCACAGCACGCGCGGACGAGCGAATCTGCTGCGGGCGATGATGGTGGGAAGCGGTCAGCGGTCAGCTCTCAGCGGTCGGCTTTCAGCGGAGGCTGCGGCTTATGCTGCACTCGATTTGTGTCTCGCCTGTAAGGGCTGTAAGGCTGAATGCCCGTCGGCGGTTGATATGGCGAAGCTCAAATATGAGTTCGTCAACCAGTATTATCGCTCGCATCCCCGCAAATTACGGGATTACCTGTTCAGTTACATTGGCGTACTAGCGCCGTTGGGCGCGCACTTCGGGCCGCTGACAAACCGCGTGATGGCGAATCCCACCCTGCGCCGCATCGCCGAACGAATCATCGGGCTGGCGCATCAACGCCCCTTCCCAAAATTCTCTCCTCGCCCGTCGCCCCTCGGCTCTCGCCCCTCGCTCCCCGCCCCTCGGCCTCCGCTCCTCCTCCTCTCCGACACCTTCAACCGGTATTTTTTCCCAAAAGTCGAACGGGCCGCCATCGAAGTGCTTTCAATGGGTCACGAAGTCCGTATGATTCCCATCCTGGGAGCAGGCCGCACACTCATCTCGAAGGGCTTCCTCGAACCGGCTAAACGGCACGCGGCGCGCCTCGTGGAGGCGATTTACCGCCTCGACCCGCAGGGGGTGCTGCCCATCGTCGGGATCGAGCCATCTGAAATTTATACGCTCAAGGATGAATTTCTCGACCTGCTGCCTGATGACCCTCGCACTGTCTCGCTGGCCGAGCGGGCTTTCATGGTGGATGAGTTTCTCATCCGCCCTGGCGATGATGGCACACCCAGGATTTCAACAATCGCCAACGCGCAATCTAAAAAACAGCTCCCGTTACCGAAAGTTCTTCTCCATGGCCATTGCTACCAAAAAGCCCAGCCGCCGTCTGCAGACGGGTATCCTGTGGGAGTGACAGCGACGGTCGCCGCGTTGAAAGCTATTGGCTACACTGTTGAGGTGATTGACGATGGTTGCTGCGGCATGGCAGGCGCTTTCGGTTATGAGGCCGAACATTACGAGCTTTCGATGAAAGTGGGGGAATTAGCCATGCTTCCGGCAATCCGTGTTGCAATAGACCGGGAAAGCGTTATAATAATAGCAGCGCCTGGTATTTCGTGCCGGTCGCAGATCGAGGATGGCGCTGGCATCGAGCCGGTTCATCCGGTTGAGTTGCTGGCAAATCATGAACCTACATAATCTTTCCGAAGCCAAAGGATACGCGCTTTACCCCCCTCGCCGACCCAGCGACCCTGGTTACTCTCAGTTGGACGTATTTTTCCGCTCAGAGCCGACCGGGGTTCACTTCGACCCGGAAGCACTGCGCCTGGTCGTTGTCTATCCCCATGGCGGTATTGACCAATTGAAGGTAGCCCATCCCTGGATCAGCGAGCGCCGTTACCGGGTTTGTCCAGGACAAATAGATCTTTCAGATCGCTTTGGTAAAAAGGTCGAAGCGTTTACTTTTGGCGGTATATTGTCAATCGAACCTGTGGATGAAAAAGAGACTAATTGCAGCGTCAAATCCCTGGCACCAATCTTGCTCTACCGGTCTTTGGACGCGATTCCCACGCTGCTCGCTCAGGAAAGTGAAATCCTGCTGGCCGAGAGGCGCGCTATCTGGGGTCACGACCCAGAAACATTCGACCAGCGAATGGCTGTTCTCGATCCACCCGTTTTCTATCTGGCTTGCCTCCAGGCAATCCTTGCCCGTTTCGAACATCTGCCTGGCCCGGATGAAGAAATACGCAAATTTCGTCACGTTTTGCAAACTGAGTTAACCGCTTTCCGGGATGATGGTCAAGGCCTGGTGGCAACCAAGAGGCTTGAAGAAATACTCTAATGGACACGCGGTACTGCCCCTACGTTGGCTTGCAGGGGGATCCTGACACTCACACGACCTACCCTTCGGTGAGGAATAGCTGTCACCTTGCCCGCCCTGCAGAGCCAGTCGGGTTTGATGAGCAAGCGTTGCACTGTCTGACCGTGTATTCCGTACGTTGCCCATTTTACATGAAGCGGATCGCCGCCAAAGCGTCCTTAGCCGCCCCCGTTCAGCCGTCAGGACAAATCGTTCGACCTCCCCTTGCCAGGCCCTTGCCGGTAAAGTCGCCTGATAAATTCCCGTCACTTCATCAAAACCCAGTTCGCCCCGTGCAAAAACCTGGCGCGCAACCCGTTTCCCGGCTGCGGGTGAGTGGTTTTATTGGTATTGGAATCAGCGCGGTTTTACTGATTTCGGTGTTGGCGATCGTTTGGTGGCAGAGCGGTTCTCAGGCATTTTCGCCTGCGGCATCAACATCTCCTTTTGCAGGTACTCAGGCAGCCACGACTGATACGTCTGCCCCAATATTGCCTCCAACGACAACCACTTTCCCAACAGCGATCATCGCCATCCCGGCGTTAACTCAGCCAGCGCCAACGCTGACCGATACATCCCTAACGCCGATACCGTCTGCACATACCGTCACACCGGCGATTCTACCAGCTTCCGATACCCCGGCTCCACTGCCGGCCACGCCCACGGAATGTACGCACCCGGCAAGGTGGACCGCTTATTCAGTCCAGGCGAATGATACGCTTTATAGAATCAGCACGCGTTATGGGATCAGCGTGATCGAGCTGCAAAATGGCAATTGTATGGGAACCCGCACGATCATCATTGTGGGGGAGACGCTCTATGTTCCCAACACCCCAACTCAAGCTGTGGAAAGCCAGCCCAGCGATACCCCGTCGCCATCCGAAACCCCGACTCTGGAAGCAACCTTGGAGGAGGTAATTCCTACAGAAACACAGGAAGCCCCGACACCGTATCCATAAGTATCGTATTTCCTGGTCACCGAGAAATGGGGGAGTTGGCGAAACCTCTGGCTTTCCACATCGCAAACACAAGATAGCGTTATAATAATTCAGTGGATATGCCTAAATCCTGCCCTTACTTTGGTCTACATGAGGACCCCGCGACCAGTACAGCTTT
>DYIZ01000075.1:4864-29379 GCA_020723385.1 Candidatus Aquidulcis sp. | reverse complement strand
ATAATCAGATACAAATTGTCTTGTATGTCACTTTTGCCGCTACTGAAAAGAAATCCTAATGCCTTTCCAGGTTGAGAAAACAATATCGTCAATGTTCCTAAACCAAAAAGTCCTACCCAAACAGCAGGGAAGACAAATTTATAGATAATGGTGAGGGACGAAGAAAGCGATTGGTCTGTTGATTCGTAGTCGTACATTGTTCATAAATCCCTTATCTCAAAGTAGCGCTGAATGCGCCGATCGTCGCCAGCTAAGCTGGCAGGTGGCTAGATAAGAACCGACTTCGGGATGCCGATAGTTCAATTTGATAGGCAGAGTCCCAAAAATCAGCTTCAAACCGATATTGGGTAGCCTCTACCTAGCTATTGACTCGTCGCGGTCAGTAGATTTAGCACTTTTTCACGCACGCCATTCAAAACTTTCTCCAATTCTGTTGCTCGATAGAATATTAGTAAATCAGGAGGAATATCGACTCCAGAATATTTGGCGAAATAATTTCGTAAGTCATGGATGCGTTCTTTACCCAAAGTATCAAGTTGAATGGAAAATTCAACATTTTCTTTTGTGTCATTAAGCATTCTGACAATCTGAGCTATAGGAAACGCTACGAACATTTCGCCATAGGGAATCCCGCGAATTTCTAGATACCGCTTATCTTTGGAAGGAAATGAGGCTTTTATATAACTTTCGATATGGCGATGCGAAGCCCACTTTTTCATCCATTTTTCAAATTGCTCTTCGTGCTTAAAAGTGGCTTTGAATTTCTCATATTCGTCGTACCCGTTTAATTCTCTCTCAATCCATTCTCTAAAGCTATCTGATATTGCCTTCCGTTCACAGAGTTCTAAACAAAGTGTCAGTACATACGGAAGTAAATTGTTGTCTTTGTATAGATTTGCCCGTATATCACGCGTTAAATTTCCAAGATTATCGCCTTTTTCTAATCCAGCAACAACCGTTGCTCGCTCGATTACAATTTTAGTGCTTTTGTCCTGGAGGATGTCCCCTTTAAAATCTATATCGCCGTTATCTGATTTAAAAACAACAGAGCCTTTTATTTTTTGCGCTGAAGATGCATTGTCAGTTGATTTTGAAAAAAAATCTTTCAGGCTAAAACCGGAAAACTGGGCAATAGAAGCAAGAACCGTTATTGAAGTAATTAAAGTTGAGATGATCCAAACCGTATCCGACTGCCATTCCTTTGGAAGTCTAGGGATAAGAAGCCATTTCGTCAAAACTGCTAGAAGTGAAAATACTATTACAACCACCATTGTAACGATAAAAACCTTGATGACACTTTTTGGGGTGATTGTCATAATCTGCTTTTCCTGAAGATTTTCACAGATTCGACATGTTAAGCCACCCGACATCATTTGAGCCGCATTACAGCAATCCCAGCGTCTCCACCGCATCCCGCTCCGCTTCTTTGGCCGCTACGCATTTGCCGGAGCCGTCGCCGCGGCCGATGATGTTGGCCTTGAAGGTGCGTCCATCTGTGGGTCTCATTACAGATAAATTCACCAACGTTGGATTTCCACCACTGAAACCACCCACCTTGCGCGGCTTGATGGTGTATATCAGAGCATTTACGCCATCAAGTCTACGCGCTTACGATCTCTACGATCTTTGCTACAACGCCAGTGAGTGCTGCGACAACCAGCGCGGGGCGTTTCTTGTTGTCGCTCAAATCCGAGAAAGGAAATGGAACGACAACGACATCACCCTTCACAAACTTGCCCATGCCGCGTCCTCCTCGGGCCTGTTCCAATCGCGGCCAAGTACAGCTTCAGAAGCGAACATAAACTCGATGGTTTTAGATGCCGCATCCTGTAATATTTCGCCTGATTCTCGCTCTGAAAGGTATGAAACAAAATCATAGACAACAAGAAGCTTTTCAGCGGGCAATTTGCGAAGGCGGTCGGTTATTTCAGCAATCGTTACCGTTTGCATAATAATTTCTCCTGAGCGTTGATTCTACCCCAAATTGAAATCTACACATATTTGCGCTCCGAGCTAGGGTGGTCAATATGAAAACCGGTGTTAACCGATCTATCTCACCTTTCTTCAGAAACCCGGCGGAGACTGAAACCCGCCCGTTACTTCGGTCAATGCCTCAGCAACCGACAGGAGCGCCATATCATTCCACAGCCGGCCCACAACTTGAATCCCAATGGGTAAACCGGCTTTAGATTGGCCTGCGGGGAGAACGACAACCGGGCTGCCGGTCATGTTGAATACGGTGGTAAAGCTCATATTCGCTGTGAAGTAAGGCACATCCCGGCCGTCTATTTTGATGGGCTGCCCGGTTTTGCAATGCTCGAATGCCGAACCGACGGTGACCGGGCACAACCAGGCATCCCAGTGGGAGAGAAAAGCTTCCAACTGAGAGATCAGCCTGTCTCGTTTGGTCAACGCATCCACATAGCGGCCCATTTTTAGAGAGAGACCATGGATATAGCCGCTTTTGATGGGCGATGGATCCGACATCATCTGGAACTGTAGTCTCGTCAATAAACGAGGCATCGTTTCCATGCCCGACCCGATTTCCGCGCCTGCGATCTCGCCATAGAGCTGCCAGGCCAGATCGAAGTCGAAATCGGGCGGTACAGCCTGTTCCACATGGCAGCCTGCACGCGTCAGATCATCTGCCAATTTGTGGAGGATTGCCTGGGTATCCTGTGAGGCTGCCACACTGCCAAAGTGATCCGTCCAGGCAAAACGGTATTCTTTGAGCGGCTTTTTCTGAACAGGGGTCAGTGGGACAGGCGGCGCTTCCCAACGGCGGCCATCCATCCCGGCGATCAAGGACAGCGCCAGGCGCAAATCTTCAACAGAACGAGCCAACGGGCCTGGCATCCCCATGTGGCGCACACCCTGGGGCGAACCGGGCGGTTCGGGAATGTGGCCTGCAATTGAAACTAGGTGATCAGTAGGCTTGAGGGAAAACACTCCGCAAAAATGCGCTGGAATCCGCACCGACCCGCCAATATCGCTGCCAATTTCCAGGGGCGATAGACCGGCCGCCAGCGAAGCAGCTCCACCCCCTGTGCTGCCTCCCGGTGTGCGGGCGACATCCCAGGGATTGTTGGTCCGCCCGAAGATCGGGCTGTCGCATTGGATATCCATAGCCAGCATGGGCATATTGGTTTTCCCCAAGATGATCGCCCCCGCCTGGCGCACACGGGCAACCACAGTTGCATCCTGCTTTGGTACGTAGTTTTCAAGGGGTTTAAAACTACTGGTGGTTCGCAGCCCAGCTGTCTCGAAAACATCTTTGATCGTGACCGGTACGCCGTGCAAAGGTCCCCAACTTTCTCCTTTGGCCAGCACGGCGTCCGCCTCGAGCGCCCGTTGCCGGGCATTTTCCTCGTTCGGAGTAACGATAGCGTTCAAATTGGGATTAAATTTGGCAATTCGATCGAAATGAGCATCCAGGATTTCAAGGGCAGAAGCTTTCTTCTCGCGGATGAGCCTGGCTAAATCGCTTGCCGTACGATAGATAAGTTCAGACATTGGTTATCCTCCTGTAAAAGAAGTTATTGGCAGAGAGTATCTGATGAGATTTACCTATCGCAGAAGCAGGGCTACATCGCTTGATTGACCCTATAGCAATCCCAACGTCTCCACAGCATCGCGCGCTGCTTCTTTGGCGGCGACGCGTTTGCTGGGGCCGGCGCCGCGCCCGATGGCGCGGCCGTTGACGATGACGTTGACCTTGAAGGTGCGGTCGTGTTCGGGGCCGGAAGTGGCGGCCGTCTCGTAATGGGGCGGGCCGAATCCCTGGGCTTGCGCCCATTCTTGCAGCGCGCTCTTGGGGTCGCGGTCGGCGCTGTCCAATAAGATTGGGAGGCTGGCGGTTTCGAGCAGCGGTTCGACGAAGGCCCGCACGGCCATGATGCCCTGGTCGAGATACAGCGCGCCGACCAACGCCTCGAAGGCCGAGCCGAGCAACACCGAGCGATCCCGCCCGCCGCCGTCAGATTCACCACGGCCCAGGCGCAGGAACGCTGGCAGGCCAAGCTGGCGTGAAAACTCGCCAAGCTGGTCGTTCCCGACGAGGGCAGCGCGCATGCGGGTCAACGCGCCCTCGGCGTATTCGGGGTACTGGTTATATAACCACGCCCCGACCAGGAAATCGAGCACGGCATCGCCCAGGAATTCCAGGCGCTCGTTGTTTTCAAGCGCCTCGGGGTGTTCGTTGAGATATGAGCGGTGAGTCAATGCCCGGCTGAGCAGCAGCGGGTCTCGGAAAGTCAAACCGAGACGTTGGGCAATTTCCTGGGGATACAGCTCCGCCAGGCTTCCCTGATGATTGTTCATAGCCATCTCCCCGGAGCTCAGGGAACGTCAGACACCCAAGGGGTGTTGAGTGGCTGACGGTCCATCAGTTCCGTGCTTGTGTAGGAGAGTAAACAAGTACACAAGTATACAGGCAATCCTTTATTTACTTGTATACTTGTGTACCTGTCTACTTCTACCATCTTTCCTTTTCACGACATTACCTGTATTTCCGCACCACCAACACCGCATTATGCCCACCGAAGCCGAAGGCGTTATCTATGGCAACATTGACAACTTTTTCGCGGGCTACGTTGGGCACAATGTCCAGGTCACAGGCCGGATCGGGAGTCTGGTATTGGATGGTGGGCGGGATGACGCCCTCGCGCACCGCCTGCACACAGAAAACCGCTTCCAGCGCGCCGGTGGAGCCGAGCATGTGGCCGGTCATGGATTTGGTAGACGAAACGGGGATATTATACGCTATATTTCCCAATGCGCCTTTGATGGCGAGCGTCTCGGCGGCATCGTTGAGCGGGGTGGCCGTGCCGTGGGCGTTAATGTAATCTATCTGATCGGGATTGATGGACGATGATTTTAACGCCGCCCGGATGGCGCGCGCCCCGCCGGAACCATCCTCTGACGGGGCGGTGATGTGATAGGCATCGGTCGTCGCGCCGTAACCGGCCAATTCCGCCAGGATTTCAGCGCCACGCGCCCGGGCATGGGATTCGCGCTCCAAGATCAGGATACCGCTGCCCTCGCCGATCACCAACCCATCGCGGTCGCGGTCGAAGGGGGCTGGGGTCATCGAAAAATCGTCGCTCCTCCGGGAGCACGCCCCAATCCGGTCGAAGGCGGCGACCCCCACGTCACACAACGCGGCGTCGCTCGCACCGGCGATGGCTGCGTCAATCACGCCGGCGCGCAGCATCATCCAGGCATTGCCGATGGCATCTACCCCCGAGGCGCAAGCCGTCACCACCGAGTAGGCTGGCCCCTTGCAGCCAAAGTCAATCGCTGTCATCCCGGCCGCGCCGTCGGCGATGTACATCGGGATCATGAATGGGCTGATGCGGCGCGGACCTTCGTTCGTCACCGCCTTGAAACCATCGAGCAGCGAGTCTATCCCGCCAATGGCCGACGAGACCACGACGCCTACCCGTTCGGCGTTGGCTTCGGTGATCTGCAAACCCGATTGGCGCACCGCTTCCTGGGCAGCCGCCGCGGCGAACAACTGGTGACGGTCGCGGCGGCGGGCTTCTTTGGCTGGCAAGTAGGCTTCGGGGTTGAAATTCTTGACTTCGCAGCCGATCTTGACCAGTAGTTGGCTGGCGTCGAACTGCGTGATGGGGCCAACCCCAGAGACGCCGTTGACGATATTCTTCCAGGTTTCGGGCACACCCAACCCCACCGGGCTGACCGCGCCCATACCGGTAATGACGATGCGTTCCATAATTACCTCCGTGTTCAGTGATCAGTTGACAGTTGACGGTTGTTAGTTATTTGATGACTGATTACTGCTTACTGCTCACTGATTACTTTTCAAACCCGATCCTGTCAAAACGACCACGACCGGCTCGACGAGTTGATTGGCAAGCTGCGCCAGCGCGTTCCAGACGATAGCGGAGGTTGCCTCTACGTAAAACCCCTGACGAGCCAGTGCGTCGCGTCCGGGCAGGATGTCTTCTTCGGCGACGGCGGCGAACGCGCCCCCGGAAGCCTCGACCGCCCTCACGATGGCGTCGCCCCGCAGGGGGAGGCGGACGCGCACGCCCTCGGCGAGGGTCGGCCCCTCGGCAGCGAATCCCAGCCCGGCGGGGCCGTATTTTGCCAGCGCCCACAGCGGGGCGCACGCCAGCGCCTGCACGCCGAACAGCTTCGGGGTGTGGGGAATGACGCCGGCCGCGTGCAACGCAGCGAAGCCACGCGCCGCCCCGAGCAGCAGCCCGCCCTGTCCCGCCGGGCAGATGAAGCTCCCCGGCGCACCGCCCAACTGCTCGACGATCTCGGAGGCGATGGTGGCGTAACCCGGCAGGTTGAATGGCAGGTAAGCGTGGCTGGCGTAAACCGCGCCCTTGTCGGCAGCGCGGCGCACGGCGTCGGCGGCGTTGGAGCGCGGCCCGGTGACGGCGATGATCTCCGCCCCGTAGGCTTCGATCTGCCGCCGCTTGGGGCCGGAGGCTGACTCGGGCACGTAAACGGTCGCCTTGATCCCGGCGCGAGCCGCGTAGGCGGCGAATGACGCGCCCGCGTTGCCCGATGAATCCTCTATCGCCTCGGTGACGCCCCGTGAGCGCAGAAATTCGACCAATGTCGCCGAGCCGCGGTCTTTGAAGGAGCCGGTGGGATTCTGGTACTCGCATTTGAAAGCGATTTTGACCGATGACCGTTGACCGGGGATGGGCGTAAAGTCGCTCCAGACAAGGGGAGTGTTGCCTTCGCCGAGGGTGAGAGGAGAAATGTGGCGGTCGGAGGGTGAAGCGTCTAGCGAAATAGGAAAGGAATCGTAGTCGAAAAGGCCGCCGCAGGCGGGGCATTTGTAGGGGATGCCGGTTTCGGGATAGGGGCGATGGCAGTTGGTGCAGAGGATCATATTCTACTTTCGGGGAAAAGATTCAACGCAGAGGCGCAGAGAGGCAGAGACGCAGAGATTCATCCAATAAAAAACCAACGCAGAGGCGCAAAGTAGCAGAGACGCAGAGGTTCATTCAATAAAAAACCAACGCTGAGGAGCGGAGAGGCAGAGACGCAGAGATTTAATAAATAAGGCAAAGGGATTCATAACCCGTTGGCGACGCGGTGGTAGCCGTGTTTGATCAGGCGCTCGCCGAAATTGATCACTAATCCAAGTTTGAGATTGGCCAACCGCAGATACGTGAGTGTTTGGGCCTCAAATATCGAGTTATAGTCTGTTGTGGCTTTGCACTCCACAATGACCAGTTTTTCGACGAGCATGTCGAGGCGAAGGTTGTTCGAGAGTAGCTGACCTTTGTATACGACAGGTATAATTTTCTGCCGCTCGACCGTTAAACCACGCAACTCAAGCTCGCACACCAAAGCTTGCTCATAAACGCTTTCAAGCAGTCCCGGTCCTCCCAACGTGCGGTGAACCTCAATCGCGGCATCCAGAACAATCCGGCTAATCTCATTTTCTTCCAATTTCTGTCCTCCTCTTTTCACCGGGCCTAAGCGCGAATCCTTTTCCACCCAATTTTCTCTGCGGCTTTGCGACTCCGCGCCTCTGCGTTAATCTTTTCCCGTAGGCTTATAATGCCCCTCCACCCACTCCTCCCCTTGCGGCCCGACTTCTTTCTTCCAAACAGGCACGATTTCTTTCAACCGGTCAATGCCGTAGCGGGCGGCATCGAAGACGCCGGTATCCCGGTGGGCAGCGGCGCAGGCGATGATGGTGGTCGGCGTGCCCGCATCGAGCCGCCCGATGCGCTGCACGATGGCGATACCCTCCACAACCGGCCAGCGGGAGCGGATCTCGTCGGCGACCTGGCGCATCTTGGCCTCGGCCATGGGGGCGTAGGCCTCGTATTCGAGGTGATCGGTCTCGTGAGAGTCGCCGCGGGAGGTGACGGCGCGCACAATCCCGGTGAAGATCACCACCGCCCCGGTCGTCGGGCGGGTGATTTGAGCCGCAAGGGCATCGAGGTCGAGAGCGGCGTCGGCAATAATGCAGAAGGTAGGGAAGGTGTCAGTCATTGGATATCAGTCATCAGTTATCAGTTATCAGTTATCAGTCATCAGTCGTCAGTAATCGCCGTTCACTGGTCACTGATTACTGATCACTGATGACTGATCACTGCTTTATCCGCCAGAGACGGGAGGGAACAAAGCGACTTCTGCGCCCGAGGGAATCACATCCTCGTCAGCGGCGTATTCTCGGTTGACAGAAACCAGGCAGGAACCCAGGGCAGGACGCAGCGCCGGGAAACGCTCTCCGAGGAGAGATTTCAGCTGACGGACTTGCGTCCCCTCCGTCAATTCCAGCTCGATCCGCCGGGTTCCGGCGCGATCTTTGAGGGTGGCAAAGAATAGTACAGTAATCATGGATTTCCAAGAATAGCAGGTTGAAAGTGGCAGGTAGCAAGTTACAGGTGGCAGGTTGAGAATAAACCTTCAACCTTCGACCTTCACGCTCCCGGAGCGGCCGCCGTGTTTTTCGACCAGGCGGATATTGGTGATGCGCATGGTTTTCTCGGCGGCTTTGGCCATGTCGTAGACGGTCAGCGCCGCAACCGAGACGGCGGTCAGCGCCTCCATCTCGACGCCGGTCTTGCCGGTAACCCGCGCCGTGGCGGTGATCCGCACACCCGGCAGGTCATCGGCCAATTCCAGGTCAACGGTCACTTGCGTGAGCGGCAGCGGATGGCACAACGGGATCAGGTCAGCGGTGCGCTTGGCAGCCATGATGCCGGCTATCTTGGCTACGGTGAGCACATCCCCCTTTTTGAGCGCCCCCTCCCGGATAAGGGCCAGCGTCTCCAGGCGCATGACCACTTCGCCCCTGGCAATGGCGACCCGCTCGGTATCGGGTTTGCCGCCGACGTCCACCATTCGGGCGCGGCCGGCTTCGTCAAGATGGGATAGTTTCGTCATGGGCGGAATTATAGCACGGCAGCCAACACGTCCACCACCAGCAAGGTCATATCATCATATTGTTCAGCAGATTGGCGATAAGTGGATAGGGCAGCAAAAAGCACTTCGCTCAAGCCGCCGGAGGGCAGACCGGCATACGACTGCACCAGCGATTTCAACTGCGGCAGGCCCATTGTCTGGCCGGAAGGCGACATCACGTCGGTCAGGCCATCGGTGTAGAGCACCAACCGGTCGCCGGGAGCCAATTCGAAGCGCTCCTCCGAGAGATGGAAATCATCCCCGGTGAGAATCCCCAGGGCAATGCCGCTCCCGCCCAATTCCAGGATCGCCTGATCCCGCAGCAGCAAAGGCCGGTCATGCCCGGCGCGGGCATAGGTCAGGGTGCGCGTCGAGCATTCCACCACACCATAAAATAAAGTCACAAACATGCTCTGCTCGCCCAATTCCTGTAAAATGCGGTTGACGGAGGTCAATGCCTGGCGGGGCGAAAGCTGGCGGCGCGCTTCGGCCAGCAGCAGGCTGCGGGTGAGGGCCATGTAAAGCGCGGCGGGCATCCCCTTGTCGGAGACATCGGCGATGGCCAGCCCAAAATGATCGTCGTCGAGGGTGAAAACATCGTAGAAATCGCCGCCCACCTGCCGGGCGGGTTGGTTTTGCGCCGTAAAGCTAAAGCCAGCCACGCGGGGGAAAGAGCGGGGCAGCATGCTTTGCTGCACCTGCCGGGCCAGCTCCAATTCACGCTCGATGCGCTCTTTTACCGCCAACTCGACTTGAGCGGCTTCCAGCGCAGTGACTTTCGCCTGAAGCTGTTCGACCAGCCCGGCGCGTTGCAGCGCCACCGCCGCCTGGTTGGCAAAGGTTTGCAGCAGCGCCACCTCGCCTGGGCTGAATTGGTTTTTTTGGACGGAGTGAACGAGCATCAACCCGACCAGTTTTTCCTGGGCGATGAGCGGAACAGACAACCCGGCCTGCAGGGCTTGATCTCCCCCCTCGGGTGGCATGACTCCCGGGGGCCGCCCCTTGTGTGGGACTAATTGCACTGGCCGGGCGGGGTCGAGCACACGCGAGATCTCTACTTCCCGCTGAACCCGTCCCTCATCCCACCCCAACATCGCCAGCACCTTCATCCGGTCGGCGGAGTGTTGGAAGAACAAAATAGCCCGGTCAGCGCCACACAACTCACCGGCGCGGCGGCACACTTTTTGGGCTAATTCATCCAGACGGGTGGATGAAATCATCGCCTGGCTCAGTTCTTCGAGTGAGAATAACGCCTGTGTGCGCTGGCGCAAGACCCGATTCGCGGCATTCAGCTCGGCGCGCAGGCCATCAATCACCTGGGTGGAATCGGTCAAAAGCTGCTCGACCGAGATCAGGCGGTTATACGTCCGGTGAACGGGGTCTGCGTCGAATTGCAGGCAATCTTCCAGCGCCACATGCCCGTGCCGGGTCAGATGCAGGACGCCGGCCATCATCGGCGAGCGGCTAGGCTGGACGAACAAACCGGGAGGCGGCTCTTCGGCTCTGAAAATGTCGAGAACGGCGACATCGCCGCTGCGGCCCGTGCCCTGGCATTTGGCGCAGCCGCCAGCACAATAGAAAACCGGTGGGTCGTCATCGTGATGACTGCCGCCCCACCCGGCGGGCAGATCGCATTCGAAACGCAGCAGGGCCTCGAGCCGGGCGATTTGCGCCGGGGTGGGAGAAGCCGGCTGCCGGCAAGTCGGGCACAACGCCGGCAAGCGCTGCACGGCGAGCACCCAGGTCAGTGAGGCTAATTGAGACTCGGAAATTCCGAGATCAAGCAATTGGCGCGCCACGCTGCCGCCGGAAAAGATCGTATCCAGGCTGGACAGGACTTTCACCCCGCCGCGGGCAGCCTCGAGCGCCAGCGGGGTAGTCTCACGATCCAACCGGTCAATCACCAGGATGGCAGGGTGCAGGCGCAGGGCTTCTGCTACACGGCCGTTGTACGTCAGAGGCGGTTCGACCCGCAATTTGACCACGCGCCGCTGATCGGGGCGCGGCACCCGGATGAAAGCCGGGTCGGAGGTGACGATGACGCACTTGAGATCGTGACCGGCGAACAACATCTCATCGGCCAGCGTGCGGAAGATGGCCATGCGCCCGCTGGGCATGAAATTGGGCAGAACACTCTGGCCGCGCGCCGGGCGCGGATCGCTCCCGGCGACAACGATTAATCCCGGACGGTCGGCGAGAAGCTCTTCGGGCAGATGGTCAACCTGCGGGTAGTGGAAGAAGTCTTTTAGCTTGAGCATGGATGCCGGATATGTTACCACAGAGCAAAAAGATTCCTGAGAATAATAGTCAGGCGCTACGGTAAATTAAAAAAATCTGCCCTGTGAAGAAGCAGGCAGATCTCAATGAGCATACTGTTCTAAGCTGCATTGTACAAGACTTTGATGGTTATAGCAAGACCTATAACGCACATTAATCTGGTTATCAAGGGTACTTTTTTTCCACAAAACAAATTCGTACAATAGTGCAGGAGCATCATCGCAATAAAACGGGGAAAGCTGTTTCTATAATCCTGAAAATCTGGAGGAACTATGTTCAAGCGACGTTTAGGACGCAGTAATCTCAAAGTCAGCGCGATGGGCCTGGGCTGTTGGGCAATGGGCGGCCCCTGGGACTGGCTGGAACCCGATGGCAGCAAGGAACCGGAGGGCTGGGGACAGGTGGATGATGCAGAGTCGATACGCGCCATTCACTATGCGATCGAGGCAGGCGTAAACTTCTTCGACACTGCGGCTAACTACGGGTGCGGACGCAGCGAGCGGGTGCTTGGTCAGGCCGTCGCGGGACGCCGCGACAAGGTCATCCTGGCAACGAAATTCGGCTACGTTGTGGACGAAGAAAAACGCACCGTCTCGGATACCGATAATATTATCCCTCGCATCCGCCAGGAATGTGAAGATAGCCTGCGCCGCCTGAAGACCGACTACATTGACCTCTACCAATTTCACAAGCGCGATTATGATCCGGGGAAGGCTGCGGAAGTGCGTGATGTGTTGGAAAGGCTGGTTGAGGAAGGGAAGATACGTTGGTATGGTTGGAGTACCGATAATCCCGCCGGGGTGCAGGTGTTCGCTCAAGGCGCTCACTGCACAGCGATCCAGCATAATCTGGTTATGGAAATGGTCGTCTATGACGTGCATCGAATGCTGGCGGTTTGCGAGCAACACGATCAGGCCAGTATCAACCGATCTCCACTCAGCGGAGGCATGATGACGGGCAAGCTCAACCGTGATTCTACGTTTCCAGCCGACGATTTGCGACATAACCAGGAGGACTACTTGAGGACTGAGAAAGCAATGCAACGCTTCCAGCGCATTGAGGCGGTGCGACAGTTTTTCGCTGAGGCTGGCGAAACCCGGACACTGGCCCAGATTGCCCTGGCCTGGATTTGGACGCGCAGTGAGCGGACTATCCCCATTCCTGGCTTCAAGACCGTCGCCCAGGTGAAGGAAAACGTCCAGGCGATGGAATTTGGCCTGTTGAGTGAAGCGCAAATGAAGAAAATTGACGAGATATATGCGCGCGCCAGTTATATCGTAGCATAGTAAAATTACCCTTGACTCTGACGTAACGTCATGGTTTATCATTGCCCCCATGGAGAAGCTTGTGAAGTCCTATACCATCAACCAACTGGCGACGATGGCTGGGGTGAGCGTCCGGACGCTCCACCACTACGACCAGATCGGGCTGCTCAGGCCGACGACCCGCAGCATGGCGGGCTACCGGCTGTACCAGGAAGCGGAGCTGCTGCGCTTGCAGCAAATCCTCTTCTACAAAGAGCTTGATCTGCCGCTGGACGAGATTCGGCGCATCCTTGAACGACCAGATTTCAACCTGGTCGCCGCGCTCGAAGGTCACCGGCGGGATCTGCGCCAACGCGCCGAAAGGCTGGAGACGCTTCTCACCACAATTGACAAAACGATTGCAAAACTCACGGAGGCAAATATGGAACTGACCGATGCTGAACTCTACGAAGGATTTACCGAAGAAGAGATCGAACGGGACAAACGCGAAGTCAGCGAACGCTACGACCCGGCGCTGGTGGCAGAATCCAACCGGCGGATTCGCAAGTTGTCGCGCGAACAATGGCAAGCTGTCAAGCAAGAAGGCGCGGACGTATCGCTACTGATCGCCGGGCTGATGGACAAAGCGCCCGGCGACCCGGAAGTGCAAAAAGCGGTTGCCCGACATCACGCCTGGATCGAGAATTTCTACCCGGCTTCTGCCGAGGTCTATCGAGGGTTGGGGCAGGGATATGCCTCGGATGCGAGATTTCGGGCTTTCTTCGATAAATTCCGCCCCGGCCTGGCCGATTTCATGCAGGCGGCGATGGCGTTTTACGCCGAGCATACATTGGGGAAGTAATCACCCCTATCCCTTATCCCTTATTCCCTATCCCAGAACAGGGATAGGGGATAGGGGGGCATTACCTACGCTGCATGACTGTAAACGTATAGGGAAATTGGTCCTTCTCGCCCACGGGGGATTCGACAACCTGAACTGCCTCCCACTCCGATGGGTCGAATGCAGGGAAGAAGGTATCCGCGGCCACACGAGTATGAACACAGGTCAGGTAGATGCGGTCGGCGCATGGCAGCGATTGGGCATAGATTTCTCCCCCGCCAATCACGAACACTTCGCTCTCGCCGCCTCCCCTCGCCAATTCGAGGGCAATTTCCAACGAGTTGGCAACCAGACACCCGGCAGGATGATAATTCAACTGGCGGGTGACGATAATCGTCGTGCGTCCCGGAAGGGGACGGCCTATCGAGTCGAACGTCTTGCGTCCCATGACCAGATGATGGCCCATGGTGAGCGCTTTGAACCGCTGAAGGTCAGACGATAAGCGCCAGGGCAGGCGCCCGTCCAGGCTGATCCCGCCCGCTTCGTCCATCGCCACGATCAAAGAAACAATCACACCGAAACCTCGGCTTTGATGTGGGGGTGAGATTGGTAATTGACCAGCTCGAAATCGTCGTAATCGAAATCGAAGATGGATTCGACCGCCGGGTTGAGCCGCATCTGCGGGAGCGGGTAGGGCTGGCGGGTAAGCTGCAAGCGGGCCTGTTCGACATGATTCAGATACAGGTGGGTGTCACCAAAGGTATGAACGAAATCTCCCGGCTGCAAACCGCACACCTGCGCCGTCATCATCGTCAGCAGCGCGTACGAGGCGATGTTGAACGGCACGCCGATGAACACGTCCGCCGACCGCTGGTAAAGCTGGCAAGACAGCCTCCCATCAGCAACGTAAAACTGGAAAAGAAGATGGCACGCCGGGAGCGCCATGCGTTCCAGCTCGCCCACGTTCCAGGCGCTGACGATCAGGCGGCGGGAATGGGGGGCGGCCTTGATCTGTTCGATGACCTGTGAAAACTGGTCAATCACCCGCCCGTCGGCGGCCTGCCAGGCGCGCCACTGCCGCCCATACACAGGGCCAAGCTCACCCTGCTCGTCGGCCCACTCATCCCAAATGTGAACCCCGTGCTCGTGCAAGTAACGCACATTGGTCTCGCCCTTCAAAAACCAGAGCAGCTCGTAAATGATGGATTTTGTATGCAGCTTCTTGGTCGTCAGCAGCGGGAAGCCGGCGCTCAAATCGAAGCGCATCTGATAACCGAAGACCGAGAGCGTCCCCGTGCCGGTGCGGTCGCTTTTGCGTGTACCGTGATCGAGAATATACTGAAGCAAATCCAGGTATTGTTTCATCTGGGGATGGTGATCGGTTGAAGCTCGCTGATCGAGATGATGGTGCGGGTCTGGGTGATATCCTGCCGGATCTGCTCGACCAGCTCGAAAATACTGGCAAAACGCTGCTCGCCCCGCAGTCGCTCGATGAATTCGAGCTGGATCACCTGGCCGTAGAGATCGCCATCGAAATCGAGGATGTGCGCCTCCACCTGGGGAAGAACGGCGCTCCCATCGAAGGTGGGACGCAAGCCCACATTGGTCGCGGCCGCCCAGCGTTTCTCGCCGATCAGGATATGGCAGGCATAAACGCCGTTGGCCGGGAGAATCTGGTCGAGCCAGATTGCCAGGTTTGCGGTGGGAATCCCGATGGAGCGGCCGCGCCCATCGCCGTGGACGACCTCACCAGTCAAGCAGTACGGCCGTCCTAACATGCGGGCGGCGCGCGCCACCTCGCCTCCCTGAAGCAAGGTGCGAATCTGGCTGGATGAGATGGTTTGATCGTCCATTTCGACCGGCGGGACAACGTGTACGCTGTATCCCATGGCTTCGCCCAATTGTTGCAGCTTGGGGACATCGCCTTCGCGCCCGCGCCCCAGGGCAAAATCATACCCCACCCACAATTGCTGTAAACCCAGCCTCTGCTTCAACAAGGCGACAAATTCATCCGCAGACATGGCAGCCAGCTCGCGGGAAAACGGATGGGTAATGACCACATCAATGCCGAGTTTGCCCAACATTTCGGCGCGCGTCTCAGGCTTCATCAGGTAAAAAGGCCCTGCCTGTCCACGCAGGACGACTGCCGGATGCGGGTAAAATGTCAGCACAACCGCCGGGGCTTGTGCAGCATGAGCCGCTTCGACCAGACCATGAATGATTTTTTGATGTCCGCGATGAACACCATCGAACGACCCTATCGTCAGCCACGCATCCGATAGGGAGACATCATCCAACGACCAATAATGTTGCATAAACTGAACTTCCGCCAAAACAGAGCTGGCTGCCGCCAACCTGCCAGGCTAGAATCAAACAGGATGTACAGGATGACAGGATGATGTATCCTGCGCCTGTACATCCTGTTTTGGCATTTTCAGGATTGGAAGAATACTTTTTTGGGCTGCCACTCGTTGGACACTGCGTCCACTTCCAACAGTGCGACCAGATCACCCTGCTCGCTGACGCCACGCGCCCAACCAGTCGAGCCAGGCGCTGCCGGGACACGATGCCCGTGCCGGATGAGTTCGACCTGATCTGCATCCAGCTCGACCATCGGCCAATCGCCCAGGGCTTCGGCTGCCGGGATCAAGAACTTATACCAGTTGCCAGCGACAAAGGCTTCTTGCAGGCGGCGCAGGGGCACAGCATCCCGCAGGGTGAAACGCCCGCTCTTCGTTCGTCGCAGACCGACGAGGTGCGCGCCGCAGCCCAGCGCTTTTCCCAGATCATTCGCCAGCGAGCGGACATAAGTGCCCGAAGAGCAGAAAACATCCACCACGGCTTCCGGCGGCGCCCATTCCAGCATCTCCAGGCTGTAGACCTGGATAATACGCGGCGCCAGCTCGACCTCTTCGCCTTCGCGAGCCATGTCGTATGCCCTGCGGCCCTGAACTTTGACCGCCGAGTAGGGCGGCGGTACCTGCTCGATCTCGCCAACGAATTGTTGCAGGGTTTCCTCGAATTTCTCCTCGGTGATTTCCGATGGCGAGGATGTCGCCGTAATCGTACCTTCGGAATCATAGGTGTCTGTCGAGCTGCCCAGACGGATAGTAGCCTGGTAACGCTTGTCTGATGCAGAAACATACTCGCTCAAGCGCACGGCCGGGCCAACCAAAACGACCAGCACGCCCGAAGCGCGCGGATCGAGAGTACCGGTGTGACCAGCACGGCGGATACCTGTTCCCCGCCGGATGATTTGGACTACATCGTGTGAAGTCAGGCCAATCGGCTTGTCCACCACCAGCACCCCAGAAACGACATTTTTACTTTGATCATCCTGATTCATGGTTCATTTCCTACCTTGTATAAGATTCATGGACTGAAGACCAGGCGTCCGCGGTCCAAGTTCATAATCATTATACGCCACGAGGCTTAAATATAAGTGAGAGACCATTACAATAGGCCGCGAGTGGCGTTTAAAACTTTCTCCCTTACTTCCTCCAGATTGCCGGGTATATCGGCGCCAGAAGCAGCTTTGTGACCGCCGCCGCCAAATTGTACCGCAATTTGCGATACATCAATCCCCGATTTCGACCGCCAGCTTACCTTGACGGCGGCATTATTTTGTTCGACGAAAATCACCGCCACGTCAATGCCATCAATTGCCGATAGGACATTGATCAAATCTGCGTCATCACGGCCGGAATATTCCACACTTTTTCGATCTGCGAGAGACAACGTTGTCCAGGCCAAACGCCTTTCCCGCGTCAGCTTTGTCAGCCCGGCGCCCCAATAGCGCATGGCCTGAAAGGAACGCGTGAGCAAAGCTTGCTGGTAAAGTCCGGGTAAATCGCAGCCATATTCGACCAAATCAGCGGCGGTGCGCAGCGCGGAGGCGCTCATATTGGATGTCCGAAAACCGATCGTGTCGGTGATGAGGCCGGTCAATAATGCCGACGCCACTGGCTGGGTGATGGGCAATCCCAGGGCAGGTAAACAACTGGCCAAAATTTCAGCGGTTGCAACAGCATCCGGCTTGACCAGGTTGATACGGGCAAACAGGGTATTGGTGATGTGATGATCGAAATTGATGTCCGCCTCCGCAGTATCCGGCAGTTCATCGCCAGCCCGTTCGAACTCGGAGCAATCTACCACGATCAATAAATCGAACTCGCCCTCAAGGCGTTGACGCACCTGTGAGCTTCCCATCAAATGGCGAAAACTGCTGGGAACGCCATCGGCGAGGATCATCTGCGTCTGCTTGCCAGCGGCTTGCAGCGCCAACCCCATTCCAAGCAGAGAGCCAACGGCATCCCCATCCGGGCGAATGTGAGAGACAACTACAATGCGCTGGGCAGACTCGATTGCCCGGCGGGCTTCCGCCAGCAGCAAGGGGTCAAGCATCCTCGTCGGTCCCCTCTGGCTCCGATGGTTTTTGGCTGGCCTCTTCGTTATGCAAGGAGGCGATCAACTGCTCGATGCGCTCCGCCCGCTCGTAAGTTGCATCCCAATAGAAACGCAGCCGCGGGAACACCCGCAAATTCGAGCGGTGGGCCATCTCGGACCGCAAGAATCCCTGGGCATGTTCCAGGCCTGCCAAAATATCTTTAGCTCGCTCTGGGCCTTCCAGCGCAGAGACATAAACGCTGGCAAAGGCCAGCTCACGATCAACCTGCACATCCGTAATAGAAATGCCAGCCAGGCGTGGATCCTGCACTTGGTGAATCAATAATTCCGACAACTCCTCGCGGATGCGGTCGGCAACGCGTATGGCGCGTGACTGAGATACCACGGTTCAACCCTACACTTTCTGAAGCACATAACACTCCAAGATGTCGCCCACGGCGAAATCGTTGAAGCCTCTAAGACCAATACCGCACTCGAAGCCGGCGCGCACTTCGTTGGCGCTTTCCTGCAAGCGTTTCAAAGAGGATATTTCACCTTTGAAAAGCTCCTGCCCGCCGCGCAGCACTTTCATGTGCGCATTGCGATGGATCTCGCCATCCGATACCCGGCATCCCGCGATATTGCCCACTTTCGAAATTTTGAAAATAGCGCGAACTTCAGCGTGCCCAATGGCAGTTTCGCGCAATTCCGGCTCGAACATCCCTTTGAGCGCCAGCTCGATATCTTCGATCATGCGGTAGATGATGTCGTACAGGCGGATCGAGACGCCTTCCGTCTCAGCGAGACGGCGCGCGCCGGTATCAGCCTGAACGCTGAAACCAATGACGATAGCCTGCGACGCTGCGGCCAGCATGATGTCATTTTCGCCAATATTGCCGGTTTCGGCGTGGAGGATATTGATGCGGATATCATCGCTGCTCAAATCCTTCAGGGAAGACATAATCGGTTCCAGCGAACCCTGCACATCGGCCTTCACCACCAGCCGCAATTCCTTGTCTTCACCTGACTGCACCCGGCTATATAACTGTTCGAGTGTAAAAGCGGTCTTTGGGGTGGCAGCGGCTTTCTCTTTGGATTGCCTGCGCTCGGTGGCGATGACCCGCGCATCCTTCTCGGAGGCAACCACTTCGAATTGGTCGCCTGCCGAGGGAACATCGTTCAATCCCATCACTGAAACAGGCGTCGCCGGGCCAGCTTTACGCAGACGGCGGCCGCGGAAATCGAACATCGCTTTCAGCCGGCCCAAAGACGTTCCCACAAGAACAACATCACCGACCTCTAATGTCCCATTTTGGACGAGTAAGGTTGCTATTGCACCCCTGGCTTTATCCATCTCGGCCTCGATCACGGCGCCGATGGTCTTACCGGACGGGTTGGCGCATATTTCCATCGTCTCAGCCACCAACAGAATGGCTTCCAGCAAATCATCAATGCCTTTCTTCTGCTTGGCTGAAAGCGGAACCACAATAGTATCGCCGCCCCACTCATCTGAAACCAACCCAACCTCAGAAAGCTGGTGCTTCACCCGGTCGGGGTCGGCGTTGGCTTTGTCTATCTTGTTGAGCGCCACCAAAATCGGAACTTTGGCGGCTTTAGCGTGGTTGATCGCTTCACGGGTTTGAGGCATCACCCCGTCGTCGGCGGCAACCACCAACACCACGATGTCGGCACCCTGTGCGCCGCGCGCCCGCATGGCGGTAAAGGCCGCGTGGCCCGGTGTGTCGAGAAAGGTGATCGGCTTCCCGTTGTGTTCGACCTGATATGCGCCGATGTGCTGGGTGATCCCGCCGGCCTCGCCTGCGGCAACATCCGTATGCCGAATGGCATCGAGCAAAGTAGTTTTACCATGATCCACGTGTCCCAGGATGGTCACTACCGGGGCGCGTGCAATCAAATCGGCGGTGGCTTCCTCGGCAATCACGCGCCGCCACAAGGGAATCTCGCCAACATCCGGAAGAACAACCTCCTCCGGAGTCTCCATCTTCGCTTCGAAACCCATTTCCGACGCGACGATAGCAGCCGTATCGAAATCAACCAGTTGGTTGATATTGGCGATCACGCCATTCGACATTAATATTTTGAGGATATCAATGGGACTTGTATTGATGGTTTTTGCCAGGTCGCGAACTGTGATGCTGGCGGGTAACTCGATAGCCTTTTGCCCGTTCTCGCTCATATTTCACCTCCTAACCTCTATCATCCCGTGCCTCGATCGGCAGGCGAGACGAGCCACCAGCAGATCGTACCTACTCAGCCGTTCATCGCACCCTCCACGCTGGCTCCGCTACCGTCCCCTGAATCAGCCGCCTCATTCCCCGCATCATCTGGAAGTGTTGCCATGAACGCAGCCAGTTGCGTCCTCTCTTCTGAGGTCAATTCGACTTTCAGCGCGCCAGTCAGAGAACCTTTCAAACCTCGCTCCCAACAGGAGCGGAGATTGTGAAGATAGGCGCCTCGTCCTGCCAACTTGCCGGTCGGATCAATCTGAACACCGCCCGGTCCGCGAACAACCCGGATCAGCGACCGCTTGGGTAATACGGCCCGGCATCCGACGCAGGTGCGTTGGGGAACGTGTTTTCGTCTGACGGTTTTAGAGGCACTCACGTTTGTGAGACACTCACTCTTTTCTGTGTGTTTTATCACCCACGGGCGAGCCTCGATGATTAACCATGAGGCTCACCCAGGCTGGTTTACAATTTCCATCCGGTGTCCCAATCATCGCTGCCGCGCTTGCGCTTCTTCTTGGCAATAACGACATCATGATCAGGGTCATACTCGACTTCAGCGAAACGCTTCTTCTTTTTCTTCTTGCCCTTCTTGTCTTCGTCCTCTTCCTCTTCATCATCCGCTTTGACCGCGGTGATCTCGTCAACGCTGAGGGAGAACAATTCTTCGATACTGACCGGCTCACCCTCCGGCTTGACTGTCTCGGCAACAAGCTCGGCCTCAGGCGTTTCGACAGCCGGGGCGGGTTCTTCTGTCACAGGTGCGGTCTCGACCGCAGGGGCAGCTTCGGCCACGAGAACTGCTTCGACCGGCGTCTCGGTAACAGGGACTTCCACCGGCGCAACGCCTGCCTCGACAGGCTGGACACTCTCGACGGCGGGAGCCGCTGCTTCAGCGGCGACCGCTTCGACGGGTTGTTCTTCCACTGGCGGCTCAGGGATGGTCACAGCGGCCAAAGCCGCCTCGATTTCGCGCATCACCTTCGAGCCGACCCCATCCAATCCGAGGATTGTATCGGGTTCGAGTTTCAATTGCAGCATCAAATCGCCAATGGTGGTGTAACCGGCAGCAGTCAGAATATCGAATACTTTGTCGGCCAATCCCAGGTTTTCCACCGGCAAGGTGAAAGCAGCCTGGGGGATCGTGGCGCGCAAGGCAACTTCGCGCTCGTCTTCGGCGCGCTTTTCGGCCTGGCGTTTGCGCAACATGCCGCGTTCGATGCGATCCACGAACTGACTGAGCAAAGTGTATTCTTCCGGCGTGACAGGACGGCCTTCGGCTTTCTTTGCCAGCGTGGATTCGATCTGCGGCAAAAGGGGCACTTCCGCCTCGGCCAGCGCGGCGTAATTGGGATCGCTTTGCAGCCGATGCAGGGCATCGGTCGCTGCTTCCGGCAGACTCTTGATGTCAATCCGCCAGCCGGTGAGCTTGGCAGCCAGGCGGGCATTTTGACCGTCACGCCCGATAGCCAGGCTTAACTGATCTTCGGGGACAACGACCGTAGCGGTTTTAGCGCCTTTGGCCTGCTCGTTGAGATAAACACCGCTCACCCGCGCCGGGCTGAGCGACTTGGCGATGTAGGCGGCGGGGTCCTGATTCCACTCGATCACGTCAATCTTCTCGTCGTTCAGCTCGCGTACAATCGCCTGAATGCGCACGCCGCGAATACCGACACACGCACCCACCGGGTCTACCGCCGGCTGCAAGGCAGCCACGGCGACTTTCGAGCGCTGACCAGGCTCGCGGGAAATCGAACGGATTTCGACCATCCCGTGGTAGATTTCAGGAACTTCGTTTTCCAGCAACCGCCGCAGGAAATTGCGATGCGCCCGCGATAGAATGATTTGTGGGCCGCGCGGGGTCTGCTTGACTTCGAGCAGAATGGCGCGCACCCGGTCGTGGACGCGGAAACGCTCGCCAGGAATTTGCTGATTGCGCGGCAGGATACCCTCGGCTTTCATCTCAAGCCCCAGGGCAATTCCCTGCGGGCTGACAGCCTGAACAAGGCCGCTCAGGATTTCGCCAAGCTGCTTGTTGTAATACGCCATTTGCGAGTCGCGTTCGGCCTCGCGGATGCGCTGCTGGATGACCTGACGGGCAGTCTGTGCGGCAACCCGTCCAAAATCGCGCGGTGTAGACTCGACGATGATCATGCCGCTCAGTTCAGCATTGCCGTCAATGCGGCGCGCATCATCCAAAGAGACCTCCGTGCGGTCATCCTGCACGGTTTCGACGATCTCTTTTTCTGCGTAGACGACAACTTTTCCCGTCTCGGAATCAATTTTGGCTTCAACATGCTGCGCGTTCGATGCGTTGACAGCCCTACGGTAAGCGGATACCATCGCGGCTTCCAACGCTTCGAGAATGACTGCCTTGGGTAGCTGTTTTTCTTCCAAGACTTCATTGAATGCCAGGGTAAACTCGTTCTTCATAACTTTCTTCTTCTCCAAATTTGTGAGACGGGGTTAGCGACAGGCAATAATACGCAAGAAAAGTGGGGGTTGCCCACTTTTCAGACGGACCGATCTATCGCTACCCCCCCAACCGGCTTGAATTTTAGCACGGAATAGGGGGAGATGCAAGGTTGACTTTCTCATTTATGAATTTTTCCATCCGCCAGGCCGGTTCGTGAACGTTGATGCGGCGGCCTTTCTCGTCAATATACGACCAGCGGCCTGGATCTGGCGACACAACCCGGTAACCGATACGTTCATACAGCCGCCTCGCCCCCGGATTGTCCTGCCCGACGTTGAGAGTCACGATCGAAAACCCCCGCTGGCGCAAATCCGCCTCGATCACTGCCATCATTTGAGATCCTACCCCCTGGCTGCGATAGCGCGGCTTCACACGAAAACCGTAAACGTAAGCGCGCATGACACCATCCGACAATTCGGGGCGCTCGCTTTTCAAGGACACCAATACCTGTCCAATCAATCCAGCTTGTTCTAATTCCGCCACCCAAATGATAGCCTGCCCCTGGCGGGCTTGCTGATACGTCTCGGAGAAAAGGCGGCGGTAGTGAATCAACTCACCATCCCACTCGAGGGTGGGCAGGTCAGTCTGTGTAGCCTGGCGGATACGGATGTGAGAATTGGGCATATCAGGAACTTGTGGTAATCAATTTCTCCAGCAAGGCGCATTCTGCCTCGACCGTGTTAATTTCGCCATCCAGCCAGGCATTTCGTAAAGCTGTCAAAATTGTGCGATAGACCGGACCAGGAGGAAGACCGCGCGCCTGTAAATCGTTGCCATTGATGGTGGGTGTGATTTTGGCCCAGCGGGTGACATAAATCCAAATCAGATTGCGACTCTGTTCCTCTGCGAGGGTGTGGTAAACGGTGAACCGCGCCATCGGGTGCATCCCGTCCAACCGGGAGACGATCTCACTCGGGTGAGCGCCGACGAGCCGGGGTATGTCATTCAGCAGAGCAATCGCTTCCAGGATTTGATCGAACTGGTGGCGGGGCACTTTGAGGCGGGTGAGCACACTGCTGGCCCGCTCAGGCGTGAGGCGCACCACCCACAGGGCGTAGATCAACTCCCGCTTGGCTGCCGCCCACCCCTGCTCTGCGAGGAAACCCCACTCGGGAGCCGGGAATTGCCCCGGCAGAGCAGCCACTCGGTCACATAACCACGCATCCCAGGTCAGATCAGGATGGATTGCCGTCAGAAGTCTCAGCTCCGCCAGGCGTTCGATCATTTGACAGACGCATGGCTCATCGAGAATGTGGTTCAGCTCGTGCCGGAGGCGGTCGCCGGAAACCCGGTGGATGAGCGGCAGCGCTTCCTGGAGAAGCTGGCAGGTGCGGTCTTCGATCTCAAAATCGAAACGCTGCTCGAAACGAACGGCGCGCAACATGCGGGTCGGGTCGTCCACAAACGAGATCGAGTGAAGCACCCGTACCAATCCCTGGCGCAAATCTGTCAACCCGCCCCAGTAATCGTACAGGTCGCCATAATGCCGCCCATCGAGACGCAGAGCCAGGGTATTGATGGTGAAATCGCGGCGGTGCAGATCGAGCTTGATGCTGCCGCGCTCGACGGTCGGTAAAGCGGTCGGGTGCGTGTAAAACTCGGTGCGGGCGGAAATCAGGTCAATCTCTGGCTTAAGATTTTGGATTGTGGTTTGATCCGCAGGCAGCCCAAATTCCGATGTCAGGAATCCAAAATCCTTCATGCGCCACTTGGCCGTGCCGAAGCGCTGGTGGCTGGTGATGCGCCCGCCGTAACAGCTCGAAAGGGCGCGCGCCAGGGCAATGGCATCGCCTTCCACCACGATATCGAAATCCAGGCTGGGCCGGTCGAGCAGCAGATCGCGCACGAACCCGCCAACGATGTAAATGGCAATATGCTGGTCACGGGCGACTTGCGCCACGGCTTTGAGCAAGGCCAGATGCGCCGCCGGGAGGGCTGTCTCCAGTTTCGACGAAAGGTTGAGCAATCCGGGTAAGCGAGGCTGGGAGGTGAGGGTTTTGAGCAAATCCGTGCGGGTGACGATGCCGATGATTTCGCCCGGATGCCCGGCGCTTTCCGGGCGGACAACGGGCACCTGCCCCCAGCCGGTATCGGTCATCACCCGCTGGAGATGCTCGATGGAATCGCCGGGATGGACG